>DAIDHF010000005.1 GCA_027452005.1 Acidimicrobiales bacterium | reverse complement strand
ACAGTAGATGGCAACGGGATTGGACGGGTCCTTCAATCGCCTGTAGGGGAATGGCTGAGAAGAGCTCTCTGGTAGCCGCCAGCAGGAAGCTGGTGGCTTCAGCCATCAGAGGACGTCACTACCTCCAACGCCTTGACAGTCCAATGAGAGGTAAATTCCAGTTGGAGAATCTTGGCAAACTCTAATTCCTCTAACGTGACCTTCAAATATTTGCCCAAGTTAATCATCCTGTTAGCAAGAGTTAGCTGAAAGTTTAGTATTACTTTGCTGAGTGGTAACATTCCCTCTCGTGGATCACAGGAACGGGAAGAAAAGAGCTTTTAGGAAATCACGGGAGCAATTGGTCAAATTTAGTTTGTTTCCCCTGTTGGCAATGGTAGTTGGGGCACTGTTGGCAAGTTGTACTTCGGGTTCGGCTGGATCGACCAATCAGGGACTTGTAACCTACCGGTTGGCTTCTGCAAGTGGGGTCAAGGTGGCATCGGATGGCCCTAGGCTTCCACCTGGTTGGACCTTGGAACCGGCCGGAATCCAGATCAAGACAGATGCCCAGCCAAGTGGAGTAGCCCTCTCTAGCGATGGGGGTGAGCTGTTTGTGCCAACTAGTGGTCAGTGGAACGAAGATCTTGATGTGATCAATACGGGGTCTTATCACGAGACAAGCTATCCTGCTGCCTCGGCATTCTTGGGGGCACTCGACTACCAGTCAAAAAATGTTCTTGTGGCTGGAGGGGGGAGGAATTTGATCTACAACTATCCAATTTTGCCAAATGGGAGCTTGCAGGTTCCACCAAATTCGACCTCACTAATCCCACCACTGGCCAAGCCGCCGGGCATATCAGCTCCCGGTTATCCAGGAAATATGGTTGAGGGCAACAACGGCTGGGTTTACGTGGCAGGGTCGCTTCCCATGAGTCAGGTAGCAATAGACCAACAAAGCCCCCTTGGCGGTCCATGTCCTAAGCAGTCCACGCTAATTCCACAGCAATCAACTCCTGTTGCCAGCCTTGCCCCTCCGTCTTGTTCAGTTGTTGACGCGATCAACATGTCAACTCTGGATCAAAGCCAAGTGCCTGCCATACTTCCTATTCAGAGTTCCGTGAACCTGATCCCGGTAGGCGAGGACGCATACTCAATTGCGTTAGACAAGTCGACCAACACCTTGTACGTGTCTAACTGGGCTGATTCTGCAGTCCCGTCACGGGCTAACGGACAGGGGAGTGTCTCGGTAATAAAGCTGTCTGCAGATGGAGGTACTGGTTCTGAGGTGCAGGTTGTACCGGTAGAACAACAGCCCATGGGCATAGCCCTATCGCCAGACGGGCACCACTTGGCCGTGGCAAACTCCCGGTCAAACTCGATATCAATTCTCACCCTTGGTGCAAGCGGGATGGTCACCTCTACCAAGACTGTCCCTGTTGGAATAATTTCTCAAGGAGTCGGGGGTTCTCAACCTGTGGCTGTGAGCTACTCTCGGTCCGGAGACAAGTTGTTTGTATCACTATTCGGCCTCAACGCTATTGAAGTTCTTACCGGGAAAGGTGAGCTGATTCCCGAGACAATCGACGTGACGGCTAACTCGAACACTTCAAAAGTGACGGTCCCTTTTACCATGATTCCAACCGGCTGGATGCCTATTGCTTCCACCATCGGTCCATCAGCTCAGGGTACCGGCTCCCGGCTGTATGTGGCCAACTTCCAGGGGATGGGGGCAGGACCGGGATTTTACAACCCGGCCAGCTCTAGCGTGGGCTCATCTCCCTACACCGAGGGTTCAGTTTCGGCGGTGAATGTTCCAGAAAACACTAGAAGCGACAAGTACTCCAAATGGACTGCCCAGATGATTTCAGCAGACGACCTCCTGCCGTTGGTTGACCGATCGGCAATTAGTGCCCAATCAAATGCGTGTAATGCGGTTCCAGTTCAAGGGGGACCACCACAAACTAGCTCTCTGTTGTGTGCTATTCAAAACAAGAAGGTCTCCAATAAGGACCTTCACGTTGTGGTCCTACTCCGTGAGAATAAGACGGTCGACTCAATGCTTGGTTACCTACACTCTAGCCTCCCGGCACTAAATGCCTCGCAGTCCGATGAAACCTATGGGCCAATGATAACTGCCAATTTGGCTAAGTTGGCTAAGACTTACGGAATTGACGACTCAAACTGGGTGGCCGGGGATGAGTCTGAGACCGGGCACGAAACTCTGACTGGTGGTGAAACCACACCGCCGACTGAACTGTTTATCCACGTAGATAACGACTTTGGTCTTAGGGGAAATAGAAACGGTGACCCCCTCTCGTCTATTGATAATCCGACCACCAGATTAGTTCAGGTCGCCCTCAACAAGGGATATTCAGAGAGAACCTACGGTGGCGATCTCAACCCGACCGGTTCGTCAAATAACAACGAGGTACCAGAGGCAATTTGGGGTAACGCCTCAAGTGGAGTGTTCTCGGGGACCAACACTGACTATCCCGACACCAACAGGGCTGGCATATTTACCAAGGGCACGACACTTGATCTGGGCTGGGACGAGCTTGGAAATCAACCTCCGCCACCCGACTACAACACCCAGGTCGGCCTCTGTGGGGGGCCAGGTAACTTTTGTGGATATCCCGGGTCTGCGTCGAGTGACTACAACAAGTACTCACTGGCCTCGTGGGACGCAAGTTATTACCAGTGTCGTAAGTCCGGAGAGTCCAATGACAAGTGTCAGACCTCGATGCCGTCTCTGTCAATACTTGAGTTGCCCGATGACCACACTGACGTGTTCAACGACGGCAATAACCCCCGGATGTGGGCACCCCAGGTGATGGTCGCGAATAATGACTATGCAACCGGTGAGATGATCCATTCCCTATCCAAGAGCCCGTTCTGGAACAATACCCTGGTAATGATCGTAGAAGACGACACCCAGTTTACTGCCGATCACGTAAATGCTCTTCGTTCATATGTGGTAACCGCAGGCGGTCTCGCCAAAAGGCTAGGTCCAAAAGGTCAAGTTTCTCATCAGGTATCGTCATTTTGCTCAGTTGACAAGACCATCGAAGACCTATTCCGGCTCAAGTCCATGGAGGTCTGTGACACAACGGCCCTCCCGCTGGACTCTCTCTTGGTGTCTTCGGTGCCCCAGAATAAGTTGCCACAGTACTCGGTGGTTTCCCCCCAGATCCCGATTCTACTTCCCGCCCCGACCATTGGGTCGGTAACCATGGAGCCCTGGTGCGCTACTGGATCACCAACCGGAATCGGGTTTGAAGGACTACTTCACAACGCCTCAAAGGAATGTCTCGGATCTGAGGTTGGGGGACTGGCTGCCTCAATAAACGTCAATCACCTGCCGTAGTCAGGGCGATTAATCATCGAGGGATCCCATGGTGGGTCCCAGACTACCCTTACCTCCACGTCTAGTCCCGGCACGGACTTTGAGGCTTCCTCCTGTGCAGACCTGGGCAAGCTTTCAGCAACCGGGCAACCCGGCGTTGTTAGTGTCATGTCTACA
This sequence comes from Acidimicrobiales bacterium, assembly GCA_027452005.1. GTDB lineage: Bacteria > Actinomycetota > Acidimicrobiia > Acidimicrobiales > JAKAVM01 > JAKAVM01. Next base: position 97,045 of record DAIDHF010000005.1, on the reverse strand, counting down.
GTTATTTGATTGTTGAACCGGGTGATGTCGTAAACAAGACCTAAGGACACGATATCCATTCCAAGTTCCGGATCTAAGACGTCAGACAAGGCCTCGCGAACCAACTCTATTGGATCGGCATTTTCACCTTTAGCCAACAGCTTCCGAATCGTTACCGGACTCCTATTTGAGTCTTGGCCTACCAAAACCTTACCCCGCTCTCAAAGTAGTTGAGAATGGCCAAAATAGACACTTCAGGACCGGCTGAAGGTTACTTGCCAGTCACCGTTGCCAAGTTCAACCGCATCGAAGGAGAATCCTTGGGAACCTAGAACGCCTTCAAGGGGGACTGGCTCAAAGGGGGCCAGGACTACCAGATCTTCATTATCTTCAAGTCCATCCACCGCGGCCATGATCTGGTCGAATGGTTCTCCACCGGCCTTAATAATTGGGCGGGCATCAACGGTTGCCATCAGTGTATACCTCCTGTTAGTAACTTTACTTCTAGTATATACTAGAATTATACTAGCGGAAATGGAGCAAGGAGAACCCGAGGTCCAGAATATAAAATTTAGAGATAATGGTCTACCATTGGCTGGCCTTGCTAGAAACGTTCCTCGGGCGTCAATTCCAATCAGCTTCTTTGTGGCATCGGGGTTTGGGCTTATTGGATGTTCACTCGCCTGGGTCTGGGCTGGCAAGCAGGCCACAATTGACCCGACCGCAGACCAAGTGGTAGCAGCAGTTCACTTGGGGATGCTCGCGACACTTTCTATGGGAGTTCTCGGGGCCTTACATCAGTTCGGACCTGTAGTTGGGCGACGACCACTTAGGTCAACCACGCTGGCCTGGGGAACTTTTTCAACATGGCTAGGGGCTTCATGGCTAATTCCGATTGGTCTGGCCTCAAAGACGGAGATTTTGGTAGAGGTAGGAGGGGCTTTGGCCTCGGTATCGTTGGGGCTCGTTATTGTGAACTTATCAGGTCCACTATCGTCAAAAGATGGGGGAGTTACGGTAAATGGGCTCCGTCTGTCTTTGGCTGGCCTGGTCTGCACGGGATGCTACGGAGTCGTTTATGTGGCTGATAGACGTGGGAACTGGTTCAACCTGTCAGGGCACGTCGTGTTGGCCCATGCACTTGTCGGGATCTTTGGATGGCTTGGTCTAACCTATGTCGCGGTCTCAGAGAGGCTCTGGCCGATGTTCTTGCTCGCTCACGTTCCCGGGAATAAGAAACTTGGCAATTTGGCAATTTGGACTATCGCCCTTGGAGTATTACTCGCATCTCCAGGAGTCCTGTTGGGACTGTTATGGCTCAGCTGGCCAGGAGCGGTCTTGTTAGCGGTTGGTCTAGGTGCTCATTCGCTCTCACTCGCGAACCATATTAGATGCTCCAAGCGTCCAAGAGATATATATCTAATGTCGATAATTGCTGGCGAATTCTGGCTGCTAGTTGGACTAGCCCTCTCGATTCTTGCAGCGCTTGAGATTCCCTCAAACCACCACACGGGAGTGGCCTTAGTGGCCGGAGCTATTGCGGCATTTGGTGGTTGGATACTCACGGTACTTGTTGGTCACCTACACAAGGTGGTCCCGTTTATTGTCTGGACCACCTTGCGTACCCGGGGGATCAAGTCCACGCCCGATGGCCGCCCACTTTTATTTGGGAATCTATACAGCAAGTTCTGGTCACGGGTAACTCTCCTGTCCACCCAAGTGGCTGTAGGTTCATTATGTTTTGGGCTCTCATGCTCTCTGGCTGGAATCGTAAGGATGGCAGGAGTATTTTTCATGATTAGTGCTCTTGTAACAATGGCAAACTTCTCACTGTCTTACCTATCGGTAGTCAATCCCCCGACTGGGACTTCCGATGGATTTCTTGGAGGATCAACCTACACCCAGCCTTCGCAGGGTTCTTAAGCACGAGCTTGTCGACCTTGAAAGTACCTGTAGATTCAGCCATTCCTTGGGCCAGTCCAAGATGTAGCTGACATATCGTGGACGGATCTGTCTCGGCTACCTGGGCAAAGGGGCATCTACCTAGGACAAACTCGATTTTGTCGCCTCGTTTGGACAAGCGTTCAGGACGAAATCCCCGAAGTCGCATCTCTACCTCAAATAGGTCTAAAGGATTACTCGACCCCTTAGCCCGAGACAATATTCCAAGTCCTTCCCCATAACCTACCTCTCTAGGGGTCTGTCTTGTTGAGATAACAGCCGATAGCATTTGGGCAAGCCAGCTGTAGTGTCCAAAAGTCCCCCAGGAACCCACAATATCGGGATTTTTCGAGTATAGTAATCGTGGTCGTCCTGGGGTATCTCGTGCCTCTAATGCTTCTACTACCAGACCCGCATTCTTCAAAATAGCAAGGTGTTGACGGACAGCATTATGGTTTAGCTTGACGTACTTTGTAAGTTCACCTACCGTTACCGGCCAGTCGGAATGGGAAATATAGCTGAAGATCCGGTATCGGGTCGGATCACCTAGTGCCTTCGCCTCTTTTTGCGTCTCGCGCTCGCCTATATTCAAATTCACGGCCATCGCAACTTCTCCAATGAAACTCCTATTTTAGCAGCCACCTATTGTGCCAGATTATATTTCTAGTATATACTAAAAATATAAATCAACGCAATGGCGAAGACAAACTAGGAGGTAGGACAGTGGGCACAATAGGTCAATGTAACACTCAGGCGCTCAAGACCATGTACGGCCACCACGAAGAATTGGTTTCTGGAGTCTTGCAGAGAACATCTAGAGTACTAGAGAATCTTCAAAGTCCAACGTCTTTTGGAGAGGGCTTGGGGGAGTTGGTTTTCTACATTGAGCGAGAGGTGCTCAACCATGCTAAGGCCGAAGAAGAAACTATCTACGTATTGGCCAAGACCCAACTCGCCTTGGCTGCGATCATAGATGAAATGATTCAAGAGCATGAAAAGATCTCAGTGCTGACAAGGTCTCTGAAGGAGGTACCATCTGGACCCAAGTGGATAGTGTACGCCCTGGAGTTGAACTCACTATTTGCGAGTCACGTGACCAAGGAAAACGTGGTGGTGCTACCTGCATTGGCGCGCGATTCGAGTATTGATCTTGCCCAGTTACTACACGAGATGCATGGCAACTTCGAAGAACGCTTATCTAATTTTGAAAATAAAGGCCAATCAAAAGATAACAAAGGAAAAGCTGCTGACGAGCAAGTTGTCGACGTCAGGACCATAGCTCCACGATCTCGCCACGAGCTTATTTTTTCTACCTTTTGTGAGCTTGAGCCAGGTGAGAGTTTTGTACTTGTAAACGACCACGACCCAAAGCCTTTGCGATATCAGTTCCAGGCCGAGTTCACAGAGAGCTTTTCGTGGGACTACCTTGAATCAGGACCTTCCACATGGCGGGTCAAAATCAGGAGGACCAATTAGAGCGGCTAGTGTTACCTTAGATTGATATTTTGGCCCGATGAAACCCGTGGAAATAGTAAGGGTATATGAAGATAGTGGTCGAAGAAAAGGCGAGTACCGAGCCCTGATAGACCGACTTTGGCCAAGGGGAATTTCGAGAGATCAAATTGACTTCGACGAGTGGTTGAAAGGCGTTGCCCCATCGAGCGAACTTCGCCGGTGGTTTGGCCACGAATCATCTCGATATTTAGAGTTCTCGAAAAGGTATCAACAGGAGCTTAGCGTCGAGCCGGCCTGTGAATTTGTGGACATGTTAGTGGGAATAGCCAAGCGACAACCCGTGATCTTGCTTACGGCCACACGTAACTTGGCTGAGTCGTCTGCCCTTGTCTTGCAAGAGTTCCTACTTGGCCAGAAATAAAAAAGATGCCCAACAAGGGTCCAGAGGGGAAGGACCCTTGTTGGGCGTAAAGCCTCTTCTCAGAGGGGTTGAGAAGAGACGAACTCCCGCCACAGGTGTTCTCTTTTAGGCGGCGCTCCCGAAAAACCAGGAACGAATTTGATCGTTGGTCTGCTTGCTCTGATTGCGAGCCTGTCGGACGATCTCTTTGGCACCACTCGGCAGCTTCTCTTCGACCTCGTCGAGTCGGGACTCAATCTGGCTTACCACCGGGTCGAGCTTGGTCTCGACCGACTTTACAACCTTGGCTAGTTGGCTTCTGGCCTCAGTCACCTGGTTTCCAAGTGGGTTGGCCTTAAGGGACTCGAGTACCTCGCGCCTTCGCACCTGGGCCTTTTGAAAGGCCATAACTCCAAGGCCCACGGCTACATATCCAGCATCCTTGATCGCCTTAGTCGTCTCTTCGTAGATTTTGTTGCTCTCCACTTGATTCCTCCAGTGTCGTTGTTGTTTCCTAAATAATGTCAGCGCACCTCGTTGGTACTTAGTGGATGACCTTGTGATTTCAATGGTACACCAGTTGTATAACTTTTGCAAGCACTTTTTTACAAAAGTTTTGAAAGTCCAGCTAGTAAGCAAGAAGTTGGCCATTTTGGTGGATTGGGGATGTAAAAATATTCCTCTAAGTTCCCGAAAGACTCCAATAGAAATGATCTCCCATGGTAGATATCGGGCCATCGGCACAAAGGGAGGAACAAATTTTGTTCTAAAGTACCGTGGAACGATACTAAGTGAATATCCGGTTATGTTCTCTGGAAGGCACCCAGCCCAGGCTAGGATTGAATACGTCGCGAAATGTCAAGAAAAACAACGAAGATATGAGTTCAAACAAACCCTGGTGCGTAATTGAGCACGTCCCATACGAGGGCCCGGGACTTATCTCTGAGATAGGTCAGCAACGGGGAATTGAGTTCAAGATAGTGAGATCGTTTGCTGGAGAGCACCTGCCAGACTGGAAGTCAGTAGGTGGACTTATTGTCATGGGTGGTCCGATGGGGCTGACAGACGAAGAAGAGATTCCAGGACTGGAAGAGGAGATGGGTCTAATTTGGGTGCTCATTGACCAGCACATCCCGGTGCTGGGAGTCTGTCTGGGTGCTCAACTAATGGCAGGGGCACTTGGTGCCCAGGTTACAAGGGGCAATCGCGAGGAGGTTGGTATTGGGACGGTAAAGTTAGTTGGTGACGGACTTGTCGATCCCGTGCTTGGCCCAAGTGGTCCGGTAATACCGGTATTTCACTGGCACTCAGATACCTTCAAGATGCCCGATGGGGCGAGACATTTAGCCGAGTCACACCTTTACCGCAATCAGGCCTTCAAGATGGGAGATCTCGCCTATGGATTTCAGTTTCACGTGGAGCTTGATTCAGAACTTGCCGGGGACCTCAGTCCTCACCTCCCAGCAGGGGTCAAGATAGAACAAGAGCTCCTTGAACAGGTAGAATCGGCTGGCCGCCAGATCATTGGCAGGTTCTTTGATCTGGCCACCAAGCCCTCGTAAGTCAACAAGGGGCGTTTAGAACAAGCACGTTGAACTCTAGCTTGTTTCAAGAATCTTGCTTTACCAGGAGAATCCTGGCACGATAAAGTTATATCAGATGCTGGTGATAGTGGCCGCCATGGTCTGGCTAGGCGAGGCCAAGACATCATCTTCAACCGAAGGGGTTACGTAGCGAAACCCTGTCAAAGAGTCCAAGGTAAGGCGAATCACGCTGGCACCGCTCGACACGTCAAGGACATCAGCCAACTTGGCTCCTGACCAGTCAGAGATGTCGGGTTTGTCGAGCACCTGAGAGTTACCCTGGGCTACAACACTCCAAGACAGATGACTACCAGATGGATTTTTGGAGACGACCCCAAGAGATCCCTGGCTGCCCTGCGTTGTGGCTTCGACTGCGAGGGGGTCACAGCAGGCCAGGTACAAATTTCCGTCGAAGAGGGCAAAGGTCACCGGACATACCAGCGGCTTTTGGGAAGTGTCCACAAATGAGAAGAATCCGATCTCACCTACCTTGGTCCCAAGTAGGTACTGGCACTCCTTCCACGTCATCACCTCTGTATTTTGGGCCTGAATTACTACTGGCATGTTCAACGCTCCTTTTGAATATGAGTTCCTCTCGAACCAACCAAGACTATTTTCTTGTACCCGTGCTCATTTTAGATAGGGTAATTAGTCCCTTGGTAGCCGGTTTGGGCCAGCACGAGGTGACTTGCCCGAGTTGATGTACGTAGCTCTGGATCCGACCTGTAGGAAAGGTTGACGGCCAGAGTTCCTTGAGGCAACTCCAACTCCTCTACGAGGCGGAATCTTGCTAGAAAATGGTAAATGGCAAGTTTGGATGCCACTTGAAATATCCACGTATTCAGCCTATTATGAAACACGTTCTATTTTTTGGCTGAATCTGGAGGAACACAGAGACGGCCCCAGGCATAAAGGAGTCTGATGGAGTTCGGAATATTCTTGAACGGCTACCTCCCCGGACCAGCGGCACACTCTAGTAAGCACGAGCATGAGATGTTTACCCGAGAGATTCAATATGTAGAGACTTCGGATCGCTACAACTGGAAGTACGCCTGGTTTGGCGAGCACCACGGACTTACCGAGTATAGCCATCTGTCGGCTCCCGAGGTCCTAATGGGATACTGCGCCAAGTCGACCGAGCGGATCCATTTGGGATCGGCAATCATGAACCTGTCTCCGAGGGTGAATCATCCGGTGCGCAACTGCGAGAGAGTTGCAATTCTTGATCACCTGACCAATCGGAGATACGAGTGGGGGACAGGACGAGGCGCTGGGAGTCATGAGATAGCCACGTTTTCTATCATGGACAAAGACTCGACAAAGTCCGAATGGAACGAGGTAATCCGGGAGATTCCTCGAATGTTTGAGGTTCGCGACTACACCTTCGGCGGTGAACACTTTCAAGTACCAACTCCTCACAACATTCTTCCTAAGCCTTACGAACCAGGCCACCCACCTATCTGGGTTGCCTGCGGGAACCCGGCTACTTTTGCCACGGCCGGATCACTTGGCATTGGGGCCATTGCGTTCAATTTTGAACCCATCTTTGCTCTTCAAGGACGTATTGATGCTTACAAGCAGGCCGTGGCCGAATGCAAAGAGCCACTAGGTCAATACATGAACAATAACGTGATGATGACCAACGCGGTTATATGTCTGGCCGATCGCAAGAGGGCCAGAGAGATTGCTCTCAAGCAAGGTCGAGGTTACTTGTACTCAATGGTCTGTATGTATCATGACACGATGCCACATAACTCGGGTGCCCCGGTTTGGCCCGAGGCTCCCTTTGGGATTAGCACCGAAGAGGACCTTGATCGGTTGATTGCAGAGGGCTGGCTATTGTGTGGTGACCCCGACGAGGTAGCCGAGCAGATTGCCAAGTACCAGTCCGTGGGTTGTGACCAGGTAGTCTTTGGGGTCCCCTCTGACTGCGTTGAACATGAAGAGGTTCTCGAAATGCTTGAGTTGTTCGGGACTAAGGTGATTCCTCAGTATGACACCGACCCGGTTCACTCGACAACGAGATACCGTGAGTCGGCCAAACGCAAGTATCCTGACTTTGAGAACCAACCTCCCAACGTCAAAGTTGAGGTTCTCCCCACCAACGCGATGATTGGACTGCCCTAGGTTCACAAGCATCTCGGTTGGCACCTCTTGGCCGCAAAGTAGTGTGGCGTGAACATCGCCACCGGATTCTCGTCCTTTGGGCCGGGGAGGAGTTAAATCCTGACCTGGCACGTAAAATACACAGTTCAATACCAATGCGTGCGCTGAGAGTGGTGATGAGCTATGTTTAGGAGGTGCCTACTTTTTTAATGCTCTCAACCCTGGGACCCGACGGGGCCTCAACGCTTCGAACCAACCCCGATCGGATCAAAGAGGTCAACCGCGAGGTTGAGGCAATGGGGGTGAAGGTTCTCAACCAGTGGGCCTTGCTGGGACAGTTCGACTTTTGCACCGTTGTCGAGTCGCCTGACATGGAGACCATGTCAAAGGTGGCCCTTTCCCTGGCGGCCAGGGGAACACTAAAGACCCAAACCCTTGGGGCCATACCCACAGAGAGCCTGACCTCGGTACTAAAGGACTAGCTGGTCGGTCGGGGCATCTCGGGCACTCACGAGTTGCCATGGTTGCGGCCTTGGGGAATGTAGAAACCCCCTTCCTCAACTCGGGCTCGGACTTGGTTGTCGGGGTTGATGAGGTCGGGCGCGGGGCCTGGGCAGGCCGTGTTTCGGTCGGTGTGGCCGTGATTGATCGAGCCTGTATGTCTAGCCCTCTAGCTGACCAGGTATGTGATTCCAAGGCCGTGTCTTCAAAGAGGCGTCAAGGGTTAGCCAAGTTGGCCGAGAGCTGGTGTGTGGCCTTCAAAGTGGGATCGGCAACCAGCCAAGAGTGTGACCGGCTAGGAATGCGTGACGCACTTCACCTGGCTACAACCCGGGCCATCGAGGTTGTTGGGTCATTTATAGATATCTCTCAAGCCACCTTTTTGGTGGATGGAAATCTGGACTTTGTGAATGGGAGGTATTCGTCAGCCACGCGCAAGGTGGTAACTATAATCAAGGGCGACCAAGTCTCAAAGGCCATCGGGGCCGCTTCTTTAGTGGCTAAGGTCGAGCGTGACCAAGAGATGGTGGAGTTATCGGAGAGCTATCCGGGCTTTGACTTCAATGTAAATAAGGGTTATCCAAGTCCAACACATAAGAGGGCTCTGGTTGGGTACGGTCCAACCTCAATACACCGCCTCTCGTGGGCGTCTATGAACCTGGTCCCCTGGCAGGTAGGCTAGCCAAGGATTATTTTTTTAGTTATTGGCTTTGGGCTCTTTAGGGAGTCCTAGTACGCGTTCGCCGATAATGTTCTTCATTACCTCGTCGGTCCCGCCAGCAACCCTTATCCCCGGAGTGCCCAGTAGGAGTGAGGCCCACGAATAGGTCCCCCATTCACCGGTGTCTGCAACCAACTTGGGACCTAGAACGTGAGACACAAACTCTCCAATTTTCTGTAAGTTATTGGTCAGAGAGAGTTTTCCAAGGGACATCTCAGGTCCGGGTAACTGTCCGGCCTTGATCTTGGCCATAGCCCGCATAGACGTAAAGTGCGCGGTCTTCATATGGATGTACAGGTTGGCAACCTGTTGACGTGCGATCGGGTCGTCTTTGTAGAATTCTCCCAACTGCATTAGGAGTTCAAAGGTCTTATTAACCCCGATAATCCCAGCCCCAGATCCCCCGATTGCGGCCCGCTCGTTCATTAGGGTGGTCAGGGCGACTGTCCAGCCCCCGTTTACGTCACCAAGACGGTGATCGTCGGGAATTTTCACGTTGTTGAAGAAGACCTCGTTGAACGAGGTCCCACCGGTCATCTGACGTAGTGGCCTTACCTCTACTCCCGGCGCCTTCATGTTGACCACAAACCCGGTTAGTCCCTTGTGTTTCGGCAGGGATGGGTCGGTTCGACAAATGATCTCACCGATGTCGGAAAATTGGGCCCCAGACGTCCAGACCTTCTGGCCATTTATTACCCACTCGTCTCCGTCACGCTCGGCCTTGGTCTGAAGACTCGCTAGATCTGAACCCGAAGAGGGCTCTGAAAATAGTTGACATCCTACAATGTCTCCTCGGTACATCGATTTGAGATATTTGTGCTTTACGTCTTCGGTGGCGTGGGCTGCAATTGTTGGGGCAACCATTCCAAGACCGATCCCGAATGGTCCCTGGCTTGGAGTCTTGAAGTTGGACTCCAGAGAGTTGAAGATACTCTGATAAGAACCCGGGAGGCCCCGTCCTCCATAGGCTACCGGGCCGGTTATCCAGCCGAACCCGCCGTCATATAGCTTGGCTCGCCAGGTCCGGGATACTTCAAGGTCTTCAAGTTCCTGCTCGGGGGTCTTGTCCGCAAACAGCTCCACACTGTCGGACCCGACACCCCACTCGACCTTTTCCGGTGGCCTTGGCTCAGCGTTTGCCTCCAAAAAGGCCAGGGCTTGAGCCCGGAACTCCTCCTCGGTGATCAGTTCACTTGGACTGACAGTAGATTGCTGCGAAGACATCTTGCCCCCTTGGTAAATGTTGTAGGTAACAACAAGGTCCGGTGATGTGTGGGTTTGACCAAGTCGAGTTCACCCAGACATCTAGGGGCAAATACTACCCTGGTGGCAGCGGTCTTGGAAAACCCAGGACACAAATCTGGACCCTACGGGAAGTAGATAACCCAAGTCGGAAACGGTCCAAATGCTAGAGTTGGGCTCAGAGAAAAATGTCCAAGCTAAGTCCCGTGTTTATGTGTTCGAGATGGCCTAATAGGCCATGAGTGTGGACCCAAAGGCACTGTCGGTGGCGGGATTTGATCCCTGGGAGGCGATCGTGGCCAGGATGGCCCAGGGGGGCCGACTGGCCGAGGTGCCCGAGTATGTGATTGACCTCCTGGCGGTTCCAAAACGGATCCTGGAGGTGTCTATCCCGCTTCGCCGAGACAGCGGCAATCTAGAGGTCTACACGGGCTGGCGGGTCCACCACGACACCTCCCGGGGGCCAGCCAAAGGGGGAATTCGCTTTCATCCAGACCTAACCGTGCACGAGCTAATGGCCCTGGCGGCATCGATGACCATGAAGACCGCCGTTGCTAATCTCCCGTTTGGGGGATCAAAAGGCGGTATCAGGTGTGATCCACGCACCCTGTCTAAGGCCGAACTAGAGCGCTTGACCAGACGCTTTGCACTGGAGATAGCTCCCATGATTGGAGTAGACCGGGATGTCCCAGCTCCCGACGTGAACACCGACGAGCAGGTAATGGCCTGGTTTGCCGACACCTTATGGATGGTCAGTGGCCAGTCGGCCTGGGCCATGGTTACCGGCAAGCCCCTAGTCATGGGTGGGATCTCCGATCACTCAGGGGCCACGGCCACTGGAGTCGTAACCTGCGTACAGGAGGTCACCAGGGCCCTGGGTCAGTCCCTGGAGGGGATGCGGGTATCGATTCAGGGATTCGGCCACGTTGGAGGACCCCTGGCGTTCTTGCTGTCGTCGCTGGGCATGCGGGTTGTAGCGGTGTGTGACGTTCTCGGTGGGGTAGCCTCACGGGCTGGCCTCGACGGGGGAGAGCTATCTAAGTACGCCACCGAACACGGGACCGTGGCTGGGTTCGGACTGGGCGACTCGATTACTAGGGATGAGTTTTGGGAGGTCCCCACTGACGTACTTATCCCTGCAGCCCTGTCAGGGGCAATTGATGGACCTCAAGCAACAAAGACCACGGCATCCATAGTTGTCGAGGCCGCTAACGGGCCGACCACCCCCGAGGCCGACCAAGTACTGGCTGACCGAGGGATAATGGTGGTTCCTGACATCTTGGCCAACACAGGAGGGGTTACCTCGTCTTATTTTGAGTGGGCCCAAGATCGCCAGGGGTTTGCTTGGGACCCGACAACCCACTCAAGTCGACTCAAGGCCTTTATGAAGCGGTCATTTGCCGAGACCTATTCCAAAGCCAACCAGCTGTCAGTCCCGATGCGCCAGGCTGCCTTCGCACTTGCCATGGACAAGGTAGCCCAGGCCATTGAGGTAAGAGGAATCTACTAAACTATCTGGATAAGATCTAGAAGTTAGTGGGAGGATTGACTGGTTGACCGCTATAGGTCGAGATAGACCCGGAGTGATCGGTGGTCTCGTACACGGGTCCTTGGGCCACGAGCACACCATTTTGGTCCAATACAATCTGTGCTCCGCCCATGCCTTGTGAAGAAGACGAGCTATATGTGAGCGGTGTCAGATCTGGTCCGGCAAGGGTGGTTGTATCCAGGGCCCTTAGCAGACCGGCCTGAGTCGGGTGTGGCCCGGCGGCCTCTAAGACCTGATAGAAGTTGTAAGCAAGTGACATTCCATATACCACCTGAGAGTTGAACTCAATATTTGGCGTGTAGAGATCGTGTATCTTCTTGAACAGGGCAACCCAGGGGTTAGTCGTATTACTGGCAAGTGGTAAGAACGTGTCGGAGAATATGGAGTTCTCGACCTGAGTAGTAAAGTTACTCGGGAATGGTGTCCCGGGGATCTCAAAGCCCGGGGCATAGGTGGCCATAAGAGACCCTATCAACGAGGGAGATGACGACGAGTACGGGACCGCCCACTCTGGAAGGAACCGAGAGGCGTAGCTCGCATCGAGTACCTGAGCGGTCAGCTGGGGGTCACCAAATAGACCAACCACTTGGGCTCCGGCGGACTTTAGGCTCGCAACGGCCTGATTGATCTGGTCGGTGGTTGTAGTTGGAGCGTTCAATACTTGACTCCCGACCAATTGGCTGGAGGGGATTTCTTGAGTTAGGCCTTCGACCTCTTGCTTGCCCATCTGGTTGTCCTCGTAGATATAGCCGACCTTATCAAGTGTCGGGTGAGCCTTGATAAACTCACCCAAGTACTGACCTAAGATCTTGCCTTCTACAACAAAGTCGGGTTGCCAGCCACTGGTCCAGGGATACTGGCCCGGGTTGTTCCAGCACGTACACCCTGAGCCCACGAACACATCCGGGACGTGCTCAGCATTCAAGAACGCCTCTACCGAGGCGTGATCGGAGGTTCCGCTCCCGTCGAGAAGGGCGAAGATGTGGTCGGAGAGGACCATCTGGCGGACCACCTGTCCGGTTTGGAGCGGATTGGATCCGTCGTCCTCAATCTTGTACACGACCTTGCGACCATAGATACCACCAAGGCTGTTCACGTACGCGAAAAAGGCCGCAGTAGATGGAGCTATTTCATTTTGCCCAACCGCATCACTTCCGGTTATAGGCTGATGGGTTCCTATTAAGATAATCCCATTGGAGATCCCTGGAACCGTAGTCGTGGTCGTTACGGCCAGGTGACGGGCTGGGTGACCTGTCGTTGAGCATCCGGCCAGAAAGACTGTGAGCACAATAGGTATGGTCACCCTTCGTGTCCAGGGAGCGGCTGCAAGAGACTTGATCGGGTTTTTGGCGATAGTCATGCTAGCTAATTTCTATCTGGCCACGATCCCGGTGCCTAAAAAGGCATGCACGGGCATCATGATCTGATCGTCGTCTTTGGGAAACCCGTTGGCAAGCTTTAGGTAGTTGGAGCGAATCTTTTCCAGTTGATCGGCAGGTTGGGAGAGTAAGAACTGCCCAGTAATCGGAGTGCCGTTTAGAACCTGGTCCCACCACTCTTCTGGTTTGATCGGCATGATCCACTCGATCGTTCTGATCTCAAGTTCCCCGAAGTGTGCTCTCGAAAGGGTCCTGACCAACATGTCGTAGTCCCAAAGTGCCGGTCCGGTTTGAATTGCCTCGGGTACCTCTAGTCCGGTCATCTTGGCGGCCTGGTAGAACAGACCCAGAGCGGGATTCTCCGAGTGTGCCTGCCAGACTGTTGCCACAAACCTAGCCCGGTCCTTTGAAGACCGTACCGAGGCCAACACAGCGGCCGCCGGATCGACTAAGAGGTGCAACACGAAGTTGGCCACCACGCAGTCGGCCCAACGACGTTGAACGTCTAGTTCGTTGATGTCGGCCTGTTGAAATCCACAGTCCGGGGCGTTCATTCTGGCTACCTCTATCATCTTCTCGGAAAAATCAATCCCGAGTACTTCGGCCCCTCTTCGGGCTGCCTCAAAAGCAAAGTAACCCGGTCCAGATCCCAGTTCCAAAACACACGACCCCTCTTCAATGGCCAGGTGTCGAAGGATCGACGGGAACGAGCCCTTGGTCACCCTGGCAAAGCCCAGGGCGTAGTTTTCAGCACAACGGTCCCAGGCCTCTGGTGGCGGGGGCTGTATCTTGATCGTGTCGGTCACTTCAGACATAGAGCCTAAAGCAATTTGAGTCCCATTTTCATCTCAAGGGCCTGAAAGTGTTCTGTGGGTTTCCAGCCAGGCAATTCAGGCGTCGCGGACCGATCAGGCAGGGACTTTAGTTACTTTTTGACACTCTGCCTGGGGAACCTTGATCTAGACGTGTATTGTTCCTTATATGAGCTGGAGTTTTGAGACTGATGTGGACTTTCAAGAAAAGCTCGACTGGATGGACGAGTTCGTCCGTCAAGAGATCTTTCCCCTTGAAGTACTTGAGGTGTCCCATGACCAGTTAGTTCAACTTCTTAGACCTCTCCAACAACAGGTCAAGGCTCAAGGACTCTGGGCAGCCCATCTCGGCCCCGAGCTAGGTGGGGCTGGATTTGGTCAGGTCAAACTTGGGCTCATGCACGAAATTATTGGGTTGTCTCCCTACGCGCCGTTTGTGTTTGGTAACAACGCCCCGGACTCTGGAAACGCCGAGATGCTAGCCCTGGGTATTGAGTCATCTGGGCGACTGGAGCAACGTGAGAGGTGGCTCGAACCACTTTTGGACGGAACCCTTCGAAGCGGATTCTCAATGACCGAACCAAATAGTGCCGGTTCAGACCCCAGGCTGATTACTACAACGGCCGATCGCGACGGAGATGAGTGGGTAATAAACGGACATAAGTGGTTTACAACTAACGGGTCTATTGCCGACTTTTTGATCGTCATGGCCGTAACCAACCCCGCGGTCCATCCATACCAAGGGATCTCCATGATCTTGGTCCCGACAAATACCCCAGGAGTTACAGTTATCCGGGACGTCCCGACCATGGAACGGCCCCAGATCCACTTTGGTGAGATCGGGGGGCATAGCGAGATCACCTACAAGGACGTCCGGGTGCCATATGAGAACCTGATAGGTCGAGAGGGAGAAGGTTTCAGACTGGCCCAACTTAGACTGGGTCCTGGCAGGATACATCACTGTATGAGGTGGCTGGGCCAATCCAGGCGGGCTTTTGACATGATGTGTGAGCGGGCAAGTTCCAGGTTTACTCACGGGTCAATGCTGTCTGACAAACAGACCGTCCAGAACTGGATAGCCGAGTCATTCTCGGAGATGAAAGCTTCCAGACTCATGACCCTTGAGGCGGCCTGGAAGATCGACAAGTACGGGGCCGAGCAGGCCAAAGTAGACATCGCCTCGATAAAGTACTTCGGGGCCAAGGTTCTCCATAACGTTATTGACCGTGCCATCCAGGTGAACGGGTCTTTGGGGTACTCTTGCGACCTCCCCTTGGAGTCAATGTATAGAGCAGCCCGGGCCGCTCGAATCTATGACGGTCCAGATGAGGTGCATAAGCAGACTGTAGCCCGGCAGGTTCTAAAGGGATTCAAGCAGGTAGAGATTCCCAGTGAGTACATACCGACCCGAAAGGCCCAAGCGGAACTCAAGTTTGCCAAGTACCTGGGCGTCTCGAACTAGACTATTCATCCCTCCAGGACCAGAACCGGGCAGCCAATTGTACCAAGTATGGTACAATTGTGTTCATGGCGAGCGAAGTGTCGGATAAGATCAAACAGGCAAGGCAGGAAGCCGGGCTTACCCAAGAAGAACTTGCCACCATATCGGGGGTAGCTCGTTCTCTTATCGCCAGATACGAGACTGGAGTTCACCAACCAACGGCGAGCAATTTTCTCAAACTGTTGAACTCGTGCAAGTCGAAGACTCCAAGTTACTGTCCGCCCTGGGAAATGACCACCTCAACTACCGTGGCCGGGAGTCTTATCAAAGCACTTGAGGTCTCCGGAAGTCATGGGGGCCTGGGAGTCGTCCGGGAGTGGGTGAATGAATTCTGGCGTACTCCAAATTGGGCAAGACCAGATATCATCGACCCCGAGCCTCACCTTTTTGAGGAGCGCTGGGACGCGTTGTTAGCCGGGGTTGCTGAACACCTTGCATTTCGTGGGCGCCTTAGAGTTCCAAGATGGACAATGTCATCGTCACGGTTTCTTGACTATGGATGGTGGGTGGTAGACCTAGAGGGTCTACACGGCGTTGTCATGCGTGATACGCCCCCAGCATTGATGTCACGCAATGTATTTCTAGACAGGGGCTCCCTGGAGAGCATTTGATAAATATGAATCGTCAGAAAATAGAAAACCTTCTTCGTATCCTCGGTGAGCGACTAGAGCACCGAGGAGTCAAGGGGCACCTATTTTTGGTCGGCGGCGGGGCAATTGCGGTGGCCTACAACTCCGAGCGCTGGACCAGAGACATAGACGCGATTTTTGAGCCAAAGACCATAATTTATGAGGTTGCATCGGAAATGTCAACCGATCTGGGGGAACCCGAGGACTGGTTGAACGATGCAGTCAAGGTATTCATGTTTGGCGAAGACCCTTTGGCGACCGAGTTCTTTGACTCTCCGGGTTTGAACGTGTCAGTTGCCTCTTCGTATTACCTGCTTGCAATGAAGTTGTTGTCCAGTCGCATCGAAGAAGACACCGAAGATATAGAGCTCCTCCTTGACGAGTTGAACTACGCGAGCGATGTAGATCCGGACGAAGTTTTTAGGGACCTTCAGGGACGCTGGCCCGTCTTGGAGACGGGGTGGTCGCCCAAATCCCGGTTTCTTCTGGGGGAAATTCTAGCCAGACGATCAAGTCCAGGCTGACTGAAGTTGCTCGTTACTAAGTTGGTTCTGTAAAGGGAGTCTGTGACCCTCGCCTGCCAATAGTCAGGGTTAACTCACAACGGGTTCTGTCGGGGTGAATTCAATCGGCATTGCCTCAAAACCCGAGACAAAATTAGCAAACCGCCGCAGAGGCTCGGTTGGATCAATCAAATGTAAGTCTGGAAGCCTTGAGAGCAATTTAGAGAACATGACCCGAAGTTCTAGCCGGGCCAGTTGGTTGCCCATGCAAAAGTGAGGACCAAAGCCGAAAGCGATGTGATCATTTGGTGATCTTTTAATATCAAATTCATCTGGCCTGTCAAATTGTCGTTCGTCGCGATTAGCGGAAGGGTATAGGAGTAACAACTTTTGACCTTTTCCAATAGTCTGGCCCTGGACTTCAGTGTCGTGAGCTGCAGTTCTGGCCATATTTTTAATAGGCGATACCCATCTCAGGCACTCTTCAACCGCCGAGTTCATCAAGGTTGGATTGTGGGCTAGCATTTCAAGTTGCTCAGGGTGAGTTAGAAGTTCATAGTAACCCCCACTAATTACGTGCCTGGTTGTCTCATCTCCTCCAATGAGAATGAGGAGAGTTTCGTGGACAAGCGAAGCATCATCAAGGTAGTCACCTTCAACTATTGCGTGCACCAAAGTACCCGTTAGATCATCTTGTTTACCACTTGAACGTCTATCTTCTATAACGTTTCCAATGTAGGTGGTGTATTCGTTGAATGCGCCTGCCGCGTCGATCATCGCGTTGGGATCTGAAGAACCCAGCGCACTGAGCATTACATCTGACCAACGCAGGAGATCATCACGATCCTCTGGGGCGATTCCTAGCATGTCTCCAATTAGTATCATCGGAAGAGGGGCAGCAATATCTCTAACAAAATCACAGGTTCCTAATGTGCAAACCCGATCGATAATGAGATCACATACCATTCCAACATGATCTTCTATATCTCGAATCTTTCTCGGGGTAAATCCAGAGCTAACCAGTTTTCTTCGTCGTGAGTGCTCGGGGTCATCCATGTCGATCATCATGGGTAGTGCACCCGTGTCAGGTCTTATCCCTCCCTGACTAGAAAATGTCTTTGGGTCGCGAGATATTGCCCGAACATCGGCGTACCGAGTAATGCCCCAGACTCCGCTTGACTCGTCAAAGTAGGCAGGAGCATTATCACGCATCCATCTGAAGGCTGGGTATGGATCTTGGCCATAAAATGCGCCATCTATAAGTCCTATATAAATATCTGGTGGAGGAGGGTTTTTCAAGGCACGGTCCGATTCGTCGCAGTATTGTTAGAAGACCTATTGTACCAACATTCTAGAAAAGGGAAGCGGGCAACAATCAAGTGGGCACAACCATCAACACACAAACACCTAGCCGGCTTGAAGGGCTCAGTGCTCTAGTTACTGGTGGTGGGAGCGGGATTGGTCTTGAAATTGCAACAGAGTTTGCTCTCGCAGGTGCGCTTGTCACTATTTGTGGCAGAACCGAGGAAAAGCTTGAAAAGGCAAGTGCCAGTCTGAACAGGGGGCTATCTGAAAGCGGTCTAAGCGAGGGATCGGTTAGACATATCGTGGCAGATGTTACCCACGAAGATGAGATTGCCGGTGCCCTTGAGTTTGCTGCCGGGCCTTCGGGAAGACTCGACATCTTAGTGGCTAATGCTGGAGGATCTTCCCATATTGGCTCTATTGTCGACGCAGATCTAACCCAGGTTTCGGCCACGGTTCAACAAAATCTAATTGGGACCTTCTTGTCAATAAAGCACGCGGTTCAACATATGTCGAGTTCTCAGAACAAGTCCATTGTATGTGTGACCTCAGGGGCGGGAATCTTTCCTCACCGTTATCTCTGGGCATATGGTATGGCCAAGGCCGCCGTTGAGTCACTCGTGAAAAGTGCCGCTGAAGAACTGGGAGGCCGTGGGGTAAGGGTCAACAGCGTGGCGCCTGGAATTATAGATGATGAGCTAATGAGGCCAATTACCCAGGGTGGACCGTTGCTAGACGACTATATCGAACAGACACCACTTTCGAGTCTGGGCACCGTTGGTGACGTTGCAAGGGCCGTAAGATTTTTGGCCAGTCCAGATTCAAGGTGGATAACAGGCATCTCTATAATGGTTGACGGTGGCCATCACTTGAGGAGAGGAGCCAACTACGAGTTACTCTTTAGCCAGCCCTAAACTTCTTGAGGTGCCCTAAATTCAACCCCCGTCAAGCGTCCGGGCCACGTGCTACTAATTGGTTCTGAGGTACCCGGTTGGGACTTAGAACTCGGTGTTAGCTAGAACCTCTTTTTCGAGTTGCTTGTACTCAGGAGCATTAGTCAAGGGAAGAAGAGACATTAGCTTGCCCATATTTCCAGTGACCTTCACCTTGCCCTGCATAAAAGCCGTGTTGGCGTCCATCTCACCTTTTTGTACGCGCATGGCATCATCACAACTCTGGGTCAAGGTTACCTCGGCGTCTTCAAGGGTCCCTACCTTGGCCGTTGTCATCTTCCCGTTCTCAATGATCCAGTAATATGACACGTCACCTTCCGGGGTGCCGGTCACGACGTACTGGAGCTTGGCATTTACCCC
This sequence comes from Acidimicrobiales bacterium, assembly GCA_027452005.1. Taxonomy (GTDB): domain Bacteria; phylum Actinomycetota; class Acidimicrobiia; order Acidimicrobiales; family JAKAVM01; genus JAKAVM01. The sequence continues at coordinate 78,126 of DAIDHF010000005.1, read as the reverse complement.
GGGCCGATCTGGCTGACTCTCGGCAAGCTCAATTAACTTGTCCATCCACTCTTGGCTGAGCCACTTGGCCACCTTGGTACCTCCAACTTGTTTATGGCGACATATGCCGCGAAATTACTTACTTCGTTTTTCTCGTAGCTACCTGTAGCCGTGAGTTTTGACCGGATATTTACGGACTCCAGAAATACTAGTTATATTTTTGGCTCAAGTCGAACGAAAGAGACCCGTAAGTCAAGGAGGATCTGCCAATTTAGGCCTTCAGGGCTAGTCAACTCGGGCGAACAGGTCGTCTTCGAGGCCCTCGGGGAGGCCAACTTGAGATCTGGCCAGGACATAGTCGTCAAAGGGGTGGATCTTTTCTGACACTTCTTGAGGGAGTCCAAACCAGAACTTTGAGTTGGCGTCTATCTGGGTTCGGTGGGCCTTGAGAGCACCGGTCCTGATCTCGTAGTACTCCGACACGTCAATCCGGGTAGTAATCAGGTCGTCCCTAGAGGGCCTCTCAAACCACCGGGCGTCAAAGGGAGACTCAAGTCCTAGTTCGAGAAACTTCTCGTGCATGGCCACAATTCGGGCCTTCGACCAGACAGAGTAATATAGCTTGCTTGGTTGAAACGGGTCGCCGAGTTCAGGGTAGTACTCGGGATCCCCGCTAGCCTCGTAAGCCAAGATTGAGATTCGGTGGACTTGGAGGTGGTCGGGGTGGGGATAACCACTCTGGTCCTCGTCGTAGGTGATGATTACCTGTGGCCGAACCCGACGGATCTCTTTGACCAGCTTGCCTACCGCCTCTTGCTCTGGAGCCATGGCAAAACAGTCCGGGTTAGAGTTGGCCTGCGATCCGGCCATCCCAGAGTCTCGGTAACCCAGCAGGACCACGTCGTCGTATCCGATAATCTTGGTGGCCGCTTCGAGTTCTTGCATCCTTACCTCGCCGAGGTGGTCTCGAACATATGGGGTGTCCATCTCTGGATTCAAAATGTCACCCTCCTCGCCACCTGTGGCACATACTAGAACCGTATACACGCCCAGGTCGTGGTACCTGGCAACAGTACCGGGACCCTTGGAGGACTCATCATCGGGGTGGGCGTGAACGCACATCAAGGCCCGTGAGCTACTCGTCAAGTCCTCAAACCCTCCCTCATGACCTGCCTGATCTCTCTGTAGCCCACCAACTTTATGTCATGTTCACCGAGGGTATCGCCAAGCCAGGTTTCGTTGACCAACATGTTGTAGTCGTCCACTCGTTGGCTCCAGTCAGCCCCGGTGGCGCGAAGCTCCGGGGTGTCTTGGGCGGGATGCACGTAAACCTCAGTAACCCCGGGCCTGAGTCCTTCGAGGGCTACTTCAAGATCCTTGCGAGTCCCTACGCCGTGAGAGTTCGTGATCACGATTAGCTCGTCGGGAGACACGACGCCCTCTTGATCGGCGAGCTCCCTGAAGGGGAATCCGACCAGCTTCTCACTCCAACGTCCCGATAGCCTCAAGGGAAGTTGGAACTCTACGGCCAGGTCCAGATACACGTCGAAGAACTCCGGTCGCAGTTGTAACGTGCCCATATGCGAGTCGAGATGACTTACGTCAAAACCCCAGTAGATAGCCCGCTCAATCTGGGCTCGGAGCTCCCGGCGGACCTCTCCCAGGTCAGCGTGGTCCCAGACGTCCTGTAAGGTCCTCGGGAATCCTCCATCGCCGTCCAACAGGGAGGGGGCTTGGGTTATTGGACCCCATCGGTATAGGTCATACTCTGAGTTCAAGGTCAAATGAACCCCGACATCTTCTCCGCGGTACTCAGCTGCCGCTCCCCGGGCCCAGGGACACGGGACCATCAAGGTTGCGCTCGTGGCCGGACCCAGCCGAAGGCACTCGTAGATGGCCTGGTTGGCCGCGTGACTAGAGCCCAGGTCGTCACAGTTGATAATTAGAACCTTGGCACCTGGGCCAAATCCGAGGCGCTCGTTCAGATCCGACGGGGCCGAGTTGTCTCGTTGGGGGGTCCCAGACAGTGTCATCTTACGCTCCAGACTACCTTATCGCCAAGATACTGGGGTTACGGGCATAAACATGATTATCTAGACCAACTCCCACACAACAAAGCCTAGACCCACCGACGAGCCCCTGGGCCAATCGAGGGCGGTTTTTGTGACTCCCGATACGAAGACTAGGCTTAGGGGGTTGTGATTGTTATTTTCCGGAAGGCCTCCAGCGGTGTCTCAAAGTTTTGATCTTGTAATAATCGGTGGTGGTCCCGCTGGATACGGAGCCGCCCTGTACGGTGGGGCTGCCGGACTATCGGTCGCCCTGGTGGAAAAGGACAAAGTAGGCGGCACGTGCCTTCACCGAGGATGCATTCCGGCCAAGGAGTTCCTGGAGACTGCCAACGTGTTTCGAACGGTCACGAATTCATCGACATTTGGTATCCAGACCGATAAACCCAACCTTAATTTTGAGGTATCGGCCAACCGGAAGGACACGGTAGTGAACCAGCTTTACACCGGGCTCCGAGGATTGCTCAAAAAGCGTAAGGTCACAATCTTCGATGGGGTCGGAACCCTTGAGGCCGGCCACCAGGTATCTGTATTGCTGAGCGGGTCTGAACCAACGGCCTTGGAGGGTGGATCGATTATTCTGGCGTCGGGTTCGGTCCCCCGGACAATTGCGGGTTTTGAGATCGACGGAAGCCTTGTCTTGTCCTCTGACGAGGTCTTGGAATTGAAGGAGATTCCTCAATCGGTCGGGGTAATTGGGGGTGGGGCGATTGGTTGTGAGTTTGCCTCGATGCTGGCCGATCTAGGATCAAAGGTAACCCTTGTTGAGGCAATGGAAAACATCCTTCCGGGATGTGATCGAGAAGTAGCTCAGGTTGTCGAGAAGAGTTTTCAGAAGAAGGGAATCGACCTGGTTGTCGGGTCGAAGATACTAGGGGTAAGCAAGGTCTCGCCTACTCGAGCCATCTTGGAACTCGAAGGTGGGAAAAGCGTTGAGGTTGACAAGGTGATCGTCTCGGTAGGGCGCCGCCCATTCACAGACAATCTCCTCGGGTCATCCTCGGTGGTTCAACTAGATAATAGGGGATTTGTTCAGGTAGATCCCGCCCTTGAGACAACTCAACCGGGAGTTTATGCAATAGGGGACCTAATCAACACTCCCCAGTTGGCACACGTTGGATTTGCCGAGGCGATCCAGGTAACCAAGAAGATCTTAGGCGAAACCTGGTTACCGATCGACTATCACAAGGTGCCTTGGTGCATCTATTCAAACCCGGAGGTCGCCTTTTGTGGGTTAACTGAAGACCAAGCTCGTTCCCAAGGATATGACCTATTAGTCCACAAGACGAGATTTACCGGGAACTCTCGTGCTATGATAGTTGGAGAGACAGAGGGTTTGGTAAAAGTGCTCTGTGAGAAGGACTCGCAAGGCAAACCCGGGAAGATATTAGGCGTTCACATGGCCGGGCCGTGGGTAACCGAGCAACTTGGGGCCGGATATCTGGCTACCAACTGGGAAGCAACCCCAGATGAGGTAGCCAGCTTTATTACCGCCCACCCCACCTTGTCGGAGGCATTTGGAGAGACCGTGCTTGCCCTAACCGGCCGCGGGTTACACGGATGACTGCCACGATCGGTGCCCCATGGCGAGTAAATCAAATCTGGAGGTGTAACAAGTGGCTGAAATAGTAATGCCCCAGTTGGGCGAGACGGTTACCGAGGGGACCATCACCAAGTGGCTAAAAGCTCCCGGCGACCGGGTCGAGAGGGACGAACCCCTCTTTGAGGTTTCTACTGACAAGGTGGACTCGGAGGTACCCTCAGCCGAGGCCGGAGTTCTGTCTAAGATTCTAGTTCAAGAAGGTGAGACCGTGGCAGTTGGCACTGCCCTAGCAGTCATTGGTGAATCGGCCGATGAGGTTCGAGGACAACCTGAAACGGGACTGGGCCCACCACCATTGCCCCAAAGTGCCCCGGAAACTCCACCACCATTGCCCCAAAGTTCCCCGGAGCTAACTCTACCTGGCGAGAACCGCGACTCATCAACCACGCAGGTGGCTCCTGGGGGACCAATAAGTACTTCAGGAGACTCGCAGGGAAGGTTGTTGTCACCAGTAGTGCGGCGTCTCATTCATGAAAACCGACTAGATCCGACTACGATAGTTGGTACTGGCCCAGGGGGTCGTATAACTCGCGATGACGTACTAGGGGAAATTGACGCCAGGTCCTCTCAAGGCCGACCGTTGGGCCCAGAGGCCCGGGGGCCGTCATCCAATAGTGTGAGTTCTAGAGCAGATCAAGCTAGTTCAACCCTGCCATCATCTAGGGAACCCGGGGATCGCCCAACGGGGCTAAGTATGTCGCAAGTTTCTCAGCAAGCGCAATATACGGGGACTCAGTATGCAGTACCTGGTCAAAATGACGAAGTAGTTGCCTTTTCTAACATCAGGCGAAGAACGGCCGAGCACATGGTAAGGTCCAAGGCGACCTCGGCGCATACCCTAGTGGTTACTGAAGTTGACTACGAGCACGTCGAGTCAGTAAGAAGACATATTGGAGATGACTTCAAGGCACAGGAGGGCCACACTCTTACCTATCTACCCTTCTTGGTAGTAGCAGTTGTTCAGGCCATAAGGAGTTGGCCAGTCGTCAACTCATCCGTCGGTGATGACTGTTTAATAGTACATCACGATATAAACATTGGTATCGCGGTAGATCTAAATGATGAGGGTCTTATAGTTCCAGTCATCCAAAAGGCAGATTCCAAAAGACTACGTGCAATAGCCCGCGAGATACGAGAGCTTGCAGAAAAAGCCAGGACCAAACGGCTTGGGGCTGATGATATAGCCGGGGGCACCTTTACGATTACCAACCCGGGCCCCTTTGGAACGTTGCTTACGGCCCCTATAATCAACCAGCCCCAAGTGGCTATCTTATCGACAGATTCAGTAAAGAGGAGGCCGGTTGTGATAACTAACTCAGATGGATCTGAGTCCATTGGTATTCACTCGGTTGGAAACCTGGCTCTTTCCTTTGACCACAGAGTAATAGATGGGGCCGTAGCGGCCAGATTCTTGAATACCATGAAAGAGGTTGTAGAGACTCGCGACTGGAACCAGGAGCTATAAGAACTTACCTTCATGCCCGCTGGCTTGGAAAGGTATCCTTTCACGAGGCCATAGAACTCCAGGAGTCAATCTGGGGAAACTCAACCGAGCAATACCTATTGTTACTCAGTCATCCGGAAATCTACTCGTTGGGGACAAGAAGCCAAGAAGACAATCTGCTCTTCGATCGCCACAATCCACCCATTCCAGTTGTCGCGGCAAAGCGCGGGGGCGAAGTGACCTATCACGGACCAGGGCAGATTGTTGGCTATCCAATTGTGAATCTCAAGGTATCTTCTGGGTTTGTGGCCAAATACGTTGGAGTCCTACAAGAGGTAGTAATTAGTGCCCTGAAATCTTTAGGGGTAAAAGATCTAGGACATCGCCCGGGTTGCCCCGGAGTCTGGTTCGAGCCCACTGGTAATAAACCAAGAAAAGTCTGTGCGATTGGGGTCAGAATCTCTAAGGGACGTACCATGCACGGGTTTGCGTTGAACCATGACGTAGACCTGTCGCGTTACGACCAGATTGTGGCATGTGGTCTGAAAGACCTCGGGGTGACCTCCCTAGCTAACGAGGGTTACCAACTAGATCATCAAGAGCTAATCGAGGCACTAACGGACTCTTTCGCCAGACACTTTAGTTTTGAAAAGGTTGACCTGGCTAAAGCGGTAACTGGAAGTTTTATTCCAAAAGTCACCCGTCGCAAGACTACAATTGAACGTAAACCACCTTGGATTCGGACTCGGGCTAACATGGGTGAAGACTACCGGGTCCTCAAATCTAAACTACGTGGCCTGTCGTTGGTCACGGTATGTGAGGAGGCCGGATGCCCAAACATTTACGAGTGCTGGTCCCAGGGAACGGCGACTTTTATGATCAATGGAGAACGCTGTAGTCGGGCCTGTGGGTTTTGTCTGGTTGATACTCGAAAGCCACTTCCGCTCGATCCGGGTGAGCCAGATCGGGTGGCCCAGGCCGTCTATGACATGGGTCTTGAGCACTGCGTTGTCACAGCCGTCGCCAGAGATGATCTTCGAGATGGGGGAGCGAGTGGGTACGTAAAGACAGTAGAGGCAATTAGGAGGCTCTCTCGGTCGACCAAGATTGAACTGTTGATTCCCGACTGCAAAGGAGATCAGCAAAGTCTTGACCAGATATTTACGGTTGAACCCGATATCTTGAATCACAATCTAGAGACTGTGTTAGAGCTTCAAAGCCGGGTTCGTCCATCAGCCTCTTATCACCGAAGTCTTGGGGTCCTGGCACGTGCCCACAGGGCCGGGCTTATAACTAAGTCGGGAATCATGGTAGGCCTAGGCGAGAATCTAGACCAGGTTACCAGGGCACTCTATGATCTGAGAGCTGTCGGGGTTCAGATTCTGACGATCGGACAGTATCTAAGGCCATCCATGAATCATCTCCCGGTTGATCGGTGGTGGACACCGGCCGAGTTTGATGACCTCTGCGACATTGCCAAGGGTCTGGGCTTTGGCCATGTTGAATCGTCTCCCCTTACCAGGTCGTCATATCACGCGAAAAGGGCCCTTGATTCACCACAACTTTCGGTCGATGAACTATTACCCGTGGGTCCAATGCGGGCTGACGCATGAACCTAGGTATTGACGGCCAAGTGGCCGTGGTGGCCGCTTCATCTAAGGGGCTCGGGTTCCAGGCGGCCAGGGCACTAGCCCTAGAGGGAGCTAGGGTGGTCATATCTGGTAGAAGCCAAGACGCACTAGATCGGGCAATAGACCAACTACGCAAGGAGTCTGAGTTCGTCGAGGGTTTTGCGTGCGACATAACAGACCCCGAGTCGCCGCGGGCTTTAGTGGACTTTACCCGAGATGTCTTTGGACCACCAACCATTGTGATTGCAAATGCCGGAGGTCCTCCGGTTTCAAAGGCCCTTGAGGTTACCGACGAAGATATTTCACGCGCGGTAAATGCCAATTTCGTGTCGAGTGTTAGGCTAATTCGGGAGAGCATTGAGCCCATGAAAACTATCGGAGCAGGACGGATAGTGTGTATAGCGTCTTCGTCTATTCATCAGGCTATTGCCTCGTTGCCTCTTTCGAACGCCGCCCGAGTTGCCTTGTGGGGTTGGGCCAAAGTGGCAGCTAAAGAGCTTGCCGGGACGGGGGTCACGTTGAATCTGATAAGCCCGGGGACCCATGCAACAGACCGAATGAAAGACCTGATCAAGCCCGGGGAAACCCCAAGCTTTCCAATGGGTAATCCTGAGGATTTTGGTCATGTGATAGCCTTTTTGTGCTCTAGGTATGCCTCTTATATCAACGGTGCCTCGGTCGTTGTAGATGGCGGGGCCAGCCTGGCATTGTGAGAGGGCTGCCAGGGGAGAGGTGACGTTTTAGGGCGCAAATTTACAAATGTCAGTTTTTGAGAAAACTGACGCGGCGTCAGCTACAATTTAAAACTAACGTTCTACGGTAGCTAGATAGAGGTAGCCTGGTGGGTCCATTTGGAAAGAAGAAATCTGAAGAGTCCGAGAAGTTAGTCGATTCCAAGGATGACGTATCCGGGATCATGTCGCGGGCAATCGTCAGATATGTCAGGAAGTCCTTTGGCGAAGATGCTGTAAAGGAAATTATTACTGAAAGTGGAGAAACACGATCGGTAAGTGAACTGGAAGATCAGACCACTTGGTCGTCCTATGACCGATGTTGCGCCCTCTTGGATGCAGCAGTCAAGATTACCCAAGATCAAGAGATCGGTCGAAAGATCGGCGAGTACATAATCACTGACTACGATACAACCGAGATAACTGACCTTCTAAGAGCGCTTGGAAATCCGGCTGAGTGCTATCGGAATATGTCCCGGGTGTCTGCCAAGTTTACAACGGTTGGTCCCATGGACGCGTTTGAGGTCGGCGAGGCCCACGCGGTAATCAAGTGCGAGGCCAAAGTCGGGTATAGGCGTCACGCACAAGACTGTGAGATGACCAAGGGGGTAATATCACAGGTCCCGGTTTTATTTGAACTAGTCCCGGCGACAATTACTGAGTCTGAGTGCCAGGCTAAGGGAGGTCGGTACTGCCTGTACTCGGTGGCATGGGAGCAGGGTCAGTGGTCGAGCTTTGTGGACGAGGGGACAAGCCTTTTTGCCATGGCCTGGGACGACCAAGGGATTGTAGAGGCTCAGTCAGGTCTGGACCTAGACGATGCAACCAAGGTCGGCCAGCTAGAGCGTCAGCTGTCAGCCATGCAAGAGCGCCTCGAGGGTGTGTATGCAATAGCCGCCGATTTGTTGTCTGATGACGATATAAATGCAGTTCTGTCTCGAATAGCCAACAAGGCGGCTTACGCGGTAAATGCACCCAAGTACATCTTGGCCGTTCGCCCCAGCGATGACGCGGATGACATCCGGACCCACTACCGGGGATTTGAGTTCGAAGAGGCCGAGGAAATGGCCGAGACCTTGCTCTCGAACTCCCAAGACGTTGCCCGGACGTCCATTCTTGTTGCAGACATCCAGTCCTCGCGTAGGCACTACGGGAAGATAGCGGCAGTTTATCCAGCTGGGAACGAATTCTTCGAACAAGAACAGGGAATCTTGACCGTGTACGCCGATTACGCGGCCACGGCCTTAGATGTGGTCACGGCCTTAGATGAGGCCCGTCGCTCTGACACCACGGCTAGGGCACTTTTGGGCTTTGCTGGGGGCCTGGCCAAGGTGTCAACTTCAATTGAAGTTGCCGAGCAACTCGCCGAGGCTGTCCCGGTGGTAATGGGTTGTGACCTGGCAAGTGTGTTTGTTTGGGATTCCGACGACGAGGTATTCGTCTTGACGGCCAGCTGTGCGTCCGTAGACTCACTTATTGAAGACGGACAGAACTCTCGGTCGAGTCGGCTAACCTCGCGCGAAACTCTCCCTGAGATTAGGATCGGTGATCAAGACAGTCCATATGTCAAGAGGCTTCGTGACGATCGTGAGTTTCTAATAGTTGACAAGTACGATGAGGATCCTTATGCCCGGTCTCTGTTAGCTGGTGCCGAGTCATCCACGTCAATTTTGGCTCCTCTTGAAAGCCCAGATGGGGTTATTGGGATCGTGGTGGCCTTATATCAGAGGGAGATAGCTGATCAGCTTAGGTCAGACAAGCATGTTCGGGAGTTAATTGAGGGACTTTCCAATCAGGCCGTGGTCGCTTTTCAAAACGCTAAGTTGGTAGAGAAGATCAAGGACATGGCTCTACACGATGCCCTGACCGGGTTGCCCAACAGACGCCTGCTTCAAGACAGGGTTGACACGGCTATTGCCAGGTCTGATAGGACGGGTGAACTTCTGTCACTGTACTTTATAGATCTCGATCGGTTCAAGCAGGTCAATGACACTATGGGGCACGGGGCCGGAGACGAGCTGATCCGCCAGGTTGCCGAGAGACTCCTGTCGGCTACTCGTAAGCAAGACACCGTTGCTCGGCTAGGCGGAGACGAGTTTTGTATCTTGGCCCCCGGAATGACCGACCCGCCACGGATAAACGAGTTGGCCGAACGAATTCTGGAGGTCCTGAGTGCTCCATTTGACCTAGGTGACGGGAACGTTGCTGAGGTGTCGGGGAGTATTGGAATTGCTATAGCCCCAGAAAACGGGAGCACTTACGACGCGCTGGTGAGCTGTGCTGATGAGGCAATGTATGAGTCCAAGGAAGCCGGGAGAAATACGTTTAGGTTGTTCAGCGCCACGTCGGGTCGATGATAGTAAAGGTAATCCGGCGTTATCTGGGCTTTGCCGTGTTCGTGGCCGTCCTGGTACTCGTCTTGACTTTTGTCCCCTCGGTCTCAAAGACTTCCGGGACAAGTAGTGCAATCCCGTCAGGAGGTTCATTTACGGCTCAACCAACTCCCGGGTCTGCTGGGGTGACTGTTGGTGGGGTAAAATGTGCCCCAGGGGTTCGTCAGGTTCCTTGGTCGAACTACGCCCCAGAGTGTGAGCCTGCCTGGAAGGGCAATAATGGAGGCGCTACCTCTCATGGGGTAACGGGAAAGACAATTACAATTACTTATCGCGAGTTCGCCTCCACAGATCTCAACGAGATATATTCGCTCCTACCAAAACAGATTATTGGCCAGAACTTTCAGGCGGTAGATACTCTAAATGCCGTCTTGAAAGTGTTCAACAAGTACTTTGAGCTCTACGGGCGAAAGGTGGTTCTAAAGCCCTTCAATGGCAAAGGTGACCTGATCCAGGAGATGACCGGGGGAGACCAGGCTCAGGCCGAAGCCGACGCCGTCACGGCTCGGTCACTGGGGGCCTTCGCCGACCTGTCCCTGGCTGATTCAAGTCAGTACTATACGACGGCCTTATCCGACCAAAAGGTCATCTCGTTTCCCTTGTTGTATCTTCAAAACACAGCGGCCTACAAGGCTGAGGAGCCCTACATATACACGCCGGGCCCCGATTGCAACAAATCAAACTCGGCCGTAGCAGCGGCCGTTGGAAACGGAATGAAGGCGATGCCGGCAGTCTTTGCTGGAGACCCGGCCCTCGAGCAAAAGACCCGGTCGTTCGGGATTATCTATAACGACAACCCCTTTGCTCAGGTCTGTGAGACTGACCTGGTAAATGATCTAAAATCCTTTGGGGTAAGTCCGGACAAGGTGGGCACGTTCAACTTCACCCCACAAAATCTGCCCGAGCAAATTATCAACATAATCGAGCAGATGAAGGCAGCCGGGATTACCACGGTGATCTTTGCCGACGAGGACCCGGTGTCTCCTGGACTATTTATGCAACAGGCCCAAGCCGATGGGTATCACCCCGAGTGGCTGTTTATGCCGTCATTTACTGGGGGAAACATAGACGCGGATGCCCTGAACCGGCACTTTGCCTCTGAGGCGCCACTGGAGATGAACCACGTCATAGTTCCCGGAATTGCGTCGGGCCCGGCCCAGTCACAAGAGGACTACGTGACCTTTGAAAAGGGCGCTTCGCCCGGCGATCAACCTCTGCCAACCTACTCACTCGGTTGGGCATATGCTCCGATCTTACTCTTCTTTTCTGCGCTCCAGATGGCCGGGCCTGATCTAACACCTACCACTTTTCAAGCCGCGTTTCATAAGTTGACCAACTCGTCGTCGACCGGGATGTATGGCACTTGGAACTTTGGGCCTAACGTCTACGACCCGTCATCGAGCTTTCAACTGCTGTGGTGGGATCCAAATGCTACGTCCAACCAGGATGGCCTAAGAGGTGCCATGGAGCCGTGTTTTGGAGGTAGGCAGTTCTTATATTCCCGGGCCGGGAAACAAATACCTAAAGGTCAACTGCAGTGTTTTGGCAAGAGCTGACCCGATAGAGGATTAATACATGAAGGGGTACTCACTTGGATGATAAAAAGAAAGTCACGCTAAACTGGGCAGTTGCTGGGTTGACCGTGGCCGTGGTGTGGACACTGGCAGGTCATCTCATGCCCGGTGGACTTCCATTTGGGATAGCTTTACAGGGGATCATCTTTGGGGCCTTGAATGCAATGACCGCGATGGGTCTTATTTTGATATACCGGTCGACGAGAATTATCAACTTTGCTCAGGCCGAAATTGGGGGGTTATGTGCGTCGTTTTCGGTGATCATGGTTTCAGGATCGCACTTGACCTATTTCGAGGCCGTTCCAATTGGGTTAGTAGTGGGATTAGCCACCGGTGCTTTGGTGGATCTGATTGTTATCCGACGCCTGTCGAAGGCACCCAGACTTATAGTCACGGTGGCCACTATTGGTATCGCCCAACTTCTCGGGGCGGCCGAGATTGCCTTACCCAGTATCTATGGAACCGGGGGTATGTCTTCGGTTAGTAACTTCCACTTCCCATCGGCAGCCAGCTTTCATCTCGGACCTGTTTTGTTCAAGTCAGACACTATTGTAGTTATGGTCGTGGTCCCTCTGGTCTTGGTCGGGCTGTGGTGGTTTTTAGGCAGGACCGATCTAGGCATCGCAATTAGAGGATCGGCAGACTCGCTAGATCGGGCCACCTTGCTTGGAGTACCGGTAAAACGTCTGTCGATGATCTCGTGGATTGTAGCAGCGGCCCTGTCTGCAGTCGGGTCTATCCTTACCGCTCCAATTCAGGGGGAAAACGTCGGCTCGGTTGTGGGTCCCGAGGCCCTGCTCTTGCCCTTGGCAGCCGCTGTTATCGGGAGCATGGAAAGTCTCTCAGTGGCCTTTGTGGCTTCCCTTGGACTCGGAGTTTTTGAGGAGGCAATCAGGTGGTCCTATCCCCAGTCACAGACCCCGGCTGTCGATGTGGGTGCCTTTGTGGTTATTCTTGCTGCCCTGCTGGTTCGCCGCTCCAAGGCGCGTCGCTCCGACGAACTTGAGACCGGAGAGGCAATCTCGATTCGTGAAGTTCGACCTATTCCCTATCTTGCCAAGGAACTCATTGAATTGAAGGTGTTCAAGTATTTGGTTCCCGCGGTGGCCTTGGTGGCGGCCATCTTGTTGCCAACTATTGCTTCAGACTCGCGGGTCTTGCTGATCTCAGACATCGCAATCTATTCTACGATTGCCCTGTCTCTGGTCGTGCTGACCGGGTGGGCGGGCCAGATTAGTTTGGGCCAGTTTGCATTTGTTGGGGTTGGGGGAGCCGTGACCGGGGCCACCTTGGTACATGACCACCTCAATATTTTTCTGGCGCTAATTATTGCTGGTCTCATAGGTGCCTGTGGGGCGATGCTCATTGGACTGCCCGCCCTGAGGGTTCCGGGGCTCTACCTGTCAGCGGTTACCTTAGCCTTTGCGGTTCCAGTCAACACATACTTGCTGAGTTCAAAGTACTTTCCCACTCTCAACCCGTCCTACATACCCCGACCGCTTGTTGCCAAGCGGTTCGACCTGAATCACTCTTTAGACTTTTACTATCTGTGTCTGGGAGTCTTAGTATTGGCGTTTTACCTGGCCTACAATCTGCGCCGAACCCGGGCAGGTCGGTCAATTGTGGCCGTTAGAGAAAATTCCAAGGCGGCAGCTGCATATGGCATTAGTCCGATCAGGTCCAAACTTCTTGCCTTTGCCGTGTCCGGGGCCCTGGCCGGGGCGGCCGGGGGACTTTACGTAGTTGGCCTCCAGGGGATCCAGTACGGGGGCTTTGATCCAGAGCTGTCCATCGTGGTGTTTACCATGGTCGTGGTTGGTGGACTGGGAAGTCCCCTTGGGGCGGTTGTCGGGGCAATATACGTGTACGGGATCCAGTACTGGTTGCACGGGGCCTGGGTTTACTTGGCCTCATCGACTGGCCTCTTGCTCGTGCTCATGATCTTCCCCGAGGGACTTGGAAGCTTAATCTACCGGGTAAGAGACTATTTTGTTCGGACTGTGGTCGGGCGCCGAGACATGCAAGAGGTTCGTAACCGTCGCACCCAACAGGTAGTCGCCGACGTCAATATAAGTGAGACAACCCATCGGGCGGCAATTCGCCTTGGAGCCCTTGAAGATCTGGAGTTATCGGCCCCTTCAGCCCAGGGTGTTGGTGTTGGCGACGTGGTCAACCCGTTGATCATATGCGAAGGGGTGTCTGCCAGTTACGGGGAGACCCAAGTGCTGTTTGAAGTTGACAGTGCAGTTGGGGCCGGAGAGGTGGTAGCCCTTCTGGGCACCAACGGGGCTGGCAAGTCGACCTTACTCAAGGTCATGAACGGTCTGGTAATTCCAACAAGTGGAAAGATTACATTTGCTGGTCAAGACATAACCACTTGGTCACCCCAGCAACGGGCCAGGGCCGGGCTCGTAACCGTGCCCGGGGGGCGCGGCGTATTCACATCGCTCACAGTGGAAGAGAATCTCAAATTAGCCGGTTGGCTCAATCGGTCCGATCGGATATTTATTCAAGATGCCATTGACAAGGCCCTTATTATCTTCCCGTCCCTCAAAGCCAGATACACGACACGGGCTGGGCTCCTGTCAGGTGGTGAGCAACAAATGCTCACAATTGCTCAGGCCATGCTGTGTAAGCCAAAGCTCCTCCTAATTGACGAACTCTCGATGGGGCTTGCTCCTGCTGTTGTTGGAGAGCTTCTTCGGGTAGTCAAGACTCTGTCGGACTCCGGGGTTACAGTTATGGTCGTCGAGCAGTCGGTGAACGTTGCCACGATAATCTCAAAGCGGGCGCTGTTTATGGAGCGCGGCCGGATCAGGTTTTCAGGACCGACCCCAAATCTTGCCCAGCAACCAGAACTACTAAAGTCCGTGTTTCTCAGGGCCGCATCTAAGGCCAGTAAGGTCAGGACCGGTTTAGATGCGAGTCGATCAGTTGAAAATCCCAATAACGAGCTAAAACCTGAGTCAACGCAACAAAAAGTATTGGAGGTAAAGTCAGCATCCAAGAGCTACGGCGGAGTAATAGCCGTCAAAGATGTTTCAATCTCAGTCGCTGAAGGGGAGATACTGGGAATTATCGGGTCCAATGGGGCGGGGAAGACCACCGTTTTTGACATCTGCTCCGGGTTTGTAATCCCTGATGTTGGTAAGATTATTTTATCGGGTACCGATATTACCCACTTTGGTCCAAACTGGCGAGCCCGAAACGGCCTGGGTCGAGTATTCCAGGAATCTAGAATCTTCCCGTCCATGACAGTGTCTGAAGCCCTGTCGGTAGCTTTTGAAAATCACGTGGACGTAAAGGATCCCCTTGCATCCCTACTCGGGCTGGGAGCCGTGGTTGACTCTGAGCGAATAATTGCCCAAAAGATGGAGATGTTATTGGAGCAACTCGGGCTTTCCAGGTGGCATGACGCGTACGTGTCTGAACTCTCAACTGGCACTCGACGAATACTTGAGCTGGGTTGCATCATGGCCCACGACCCCCAGATCCTGCTTCTTGATGAGCCCTCGGCCGGAATTGCCCAGAGAGAAAGCGAGGCTCTGGCCGAGTTGCTTCGAGGGATTGCAAGCCAGACCCGGGCATCGATGATTATTATTGAACACGACGTGCCCCTGGTATCGTCGGTCGCCGACCAGTTGGTGTGCATGCATCTTGGTGAAATTATTTCTAGAGGGTCAACTTCTAAGGTTCTAAATGATCCCCTGGTTATCGACGCGTACTTGGGTCGTGACGAAGAGACCCTAATTGGCGCTGGACCAAAGCTGGCCCAGTAGACACTAGGAGTCCTTGGTAGGCAAGTAGCGGCTAGGCTAGAACTAGAAGTCCCAGCAATTGCAATTACCAAAGGTAACATTGCAAAACTTAGGAACTCCTGGGGATTCTAGAAGGTCCAACTTTGTACTCTTACTGGAACTTTACAATTGACCGTTGGCAATGTCTCAGGTTGCCTGTACGATGTTGCTATGAACTTAACGCTTCAGTGGACTACCCTCGGAGTCATTATTTCGGGATTCGGAGGACTCGTTTTTTTCGTGGTGAATCAACTCGCTTTGTTCGATAAAAAATTTGCAGGTAACTTTGATAAGATTGATACGAAATTTGACTCCAAGTTCGACCAGTTAGATAGTAAAGTCGACTCGAAGATCGACCAGTTAGATAGTAAAGTCGACTCCAAGATCGACCAGTTAGATAGTAAAGTCGACTCCAAGATCGACCAGCTAGAAAGCAAAGTCGACTCCAAGTTCGACCAGCTAGAAAGCAAAGTCGACTCCAAGTTCGACCAGTTAGATAGTAAATTCGACTCCAAGTTCGACCAGCTAGAAAGCAAAGTCGACTCCAAGATCGATCAGTTAGATAGTAAAGTCGACTCCAAGATCGAACTTTTGAGGGATGATATATTGGCTCTATCTCGCGGTCAGAGCGAGATGCATGGTCAGCTTTCAGTAGTTATTGCACAAGCTCATACGCATACCCCACCAGAGCGTATCCCGGCCTAGGTAACAATTTTCGGGCATTTCAGCAACCGGGGAGGTGTTGAAGATAGTTGCAGCATCTGGATGGGAACTGCCCTGAGATTATGTCGGTCGAAGCCTGGGTGCCACGAAATACTTTGCCTGGGGATGATGGCAGATTAACGCTAGCGTGGTCTGCTCGGGATGGAGCTGGAAACCCTCGGAAACTTCCACTCCAATTTGATCTGCGCCTAGTAGGTCGACAACTTTTTTGTTGTCTTCTAGATCCGGACAAGCCGGATATCCAAAAGAGTATCTTCCTCCTCGGTACTGTTGGCGAAATAATCCCTGTGTAGTGGGTCCGTCCTCATCTACAAAACCCCATTCCTCGCGAATTCGCTTGTGCCAGTACTCTGCTAAGGCTTCAGCCATCTCGACTCCTAGGCCATGCAAATACAAGTAGTCCTGGTATCGGTTGTCGTTGAACAACCTGGCTGTTTCTTGCGATATTCTTGATCCCATTGTAACCACCATGAAGCAGGCCCAATCGAGTTCTCCACTTTCGGTCGATCTGAAAAAGTCGGGTATTGAGTAAAACGGATCCTTTGATTGCCTGGGAAAGTTGAACACTGCCTGAGTCTGCGTCCGGGATTCGTCGGTGTACAAAATTAGGTCGTCACCATCGGAGTTTGCTGGAAAGTATCCCCATACAACCTGTGGGGCTAAGACCTCACTTAATTTGGCCTTAGCAAGTTGTTCTCGGATAAGTGGAAGCTGACTTTCTTTGAAACTTTTGTCATTCTCGCCATCAACTGGTCTCAGTCCCCACTGGTTGCGGAGTAGTGCTGTGTCATTGATGTATTCGGCAATTTCGTCTATGAATATACCCTTGGCAACTCTTACCCCAACAAAGGGTGGAGTGAAGACCGGATTATCAGTAATCACACTGGGAGATCTCTTGGGGAGCAGACCAGCTTGACGGAGGCGTTCTGCCTCTAGGGCGTCGCGTTCACTCTTTCTCATGGGCATTTCTCGATTGAGTAACTCTCGCCCGAACTCGGGGTCGTCGGGTTCTGCTCCAATTTTAATGTCCATGAGCCGGTTCATGGTTCTTAGTCCCTCAAAGGCATCACGTCCATAAAAAAGGCGTCCTTGGTAGACTTTCCGTAGGTCGGTCTCGACGAAACTCCTAGTTAGCGCAGCTCCACCAAGAAGAACCGGGATGTTAGATAGGGACCTAGAGTTTAGCTCTTCGAGATTCTCCTTCATGATAAGGGTTGACTTTACCAACAGCCCACTCATTCCGATTGCATCGGCCTGCACTTCTTGGGCCTTGGAAATCATCTCAGAGATTGACACCTTGATACCCAGATTGAATACGTCGTACCCGTTGTTGGACAAGATGATGTCGACAAGGTTCTTTCCGATATCGTGTACGTCACCTTTGACGGTTGCCAGAACAAGTTTCCCTTTGCCAGAGTCCTGGGACTTATCCATAAAGGGTTCCAAGTAGTTTACGGCCCTCTTCATAGTCTCGGCAGATTGCAAGACAAATGGTAACTGCATCTCGCCCTTACCGAACAGGTCACCAACCACCTTCATGCCCTCTAAGAGCACGTTGTTCACAATGTCCAGTGCCACGATGCCCTCATCTAGGGCCCTTTGGAGGTCGTGTTCGAGTCCATCCTTGTCTCCGTCAATAATGCGGTGAGACAAGATTTTGTCGATGGGCCATCCGGACCGGTCTTCTTTTACCTGTGAGGTCGCAGTTACGCCTTCAAAGGCACTCAGGAGTTCCTGGAGGGGATCGTAGGTGACAATAGAGGTATCAGACTGGTTGCTAGTATCGGATTCAGACTTAGATGTTGTGGGATCAGCCAGATATTTTCGCCGGTCATATATTAGATCGAGGCAGATCTCCTTTTGACGCTCATCTATCTTGTTCAGCGGGATGATCTTACCCGAGTGAGCAATAGCTCCATCTAATCCGGCCTTAATGCATTCGTCTAAAAAGACCGAGTTGAGTACGTGACGGGCGGCCGGGTTCAATCCAAAGGATATGTTCGACAGGCCCACCACTGTATATGTGCCGGGAATCTCGGCCTTTATTAATTTTATGGCCTCAATTGTCTCTATGGCATCTCGCCGGCTCTCCTCAAGGCCCGTACTGATCGGGAGTACGAGGGGATCAAAGAGGAGATCACCTGGTTCAAGTCCGTAACGCCCAGTGGCGACCTCATATATCGCCCTAGCGGCATCTAGCTTCCACTGGGCCGTTCTGGCTTGACCACGTTCGTCAATGCACGTGCACACTACACACGCGCCATAAGTACGGGCCAAGGTCAAGAACTTGTCGAGCCTCGTTCCAGGTCCGTCGCCATCTTCGAGGTTCACCGAGTTCAAAATGGCACGTCCACCAATTAGCTGGAGTCCGGCCTCGATCACCTCTGCCTCGGTTGAGTCAAGCATGATCGGTAGAGGTACCTTGGTGGCAAATCGGCTTATGACCTCGGCCATGTCTTCAACTCCGTTGGCACCGGCATAGTCAACACATACATCCACCAAGTGTGACCCTTCTTTGGTTTGTTCGGCTCCAATAGCCAGGCACGTGTCCCAGTCCTTTGCCAACATGGCCTCACGGAACTTCTTTGACCCATTGGCGTTGGATCGTTCCCCAATTGACAGATATGAGGTGTCTTGGGCGAAGGACACGTTCGTATATATTGAAGACACTCCGGCCTCGTGGATGGGTTGACGTGGTTTGGGGTTCAGGTTTCCACACCGCTTTACTACCAGGTCAAGGTGCTCAGGGGTTGTCCCGCAGCATCCCCCTACCACGTTTACGCCGTACTCCAAGATAAAAGTCTCCAGGGCGCTTGCCAGGCCATCTGGAGAGAGGTCATAGTGCATCTTTCCGTCTACAACACTGGGTAGGCCAGCATTGGGAAGTGTGGAAATAGGCATCCGAGAGTGACGCGACAGATACCGGATGTGCTCAGACATCTCTACGGGGCCGGTAGCACAGTTCATCCCGAAGATATCGGGTTTCATGGCGTCGATCGAGGTAAGTGCCGCGCCGATTTCGGTACCGAGGAGCATCCTGCCGGTCAACTCGACAGTCACCTGAATTTGGAGGGGTACGCTGCGCCCTTGGGCCTCCATTGCCCTTCGTGCCCCGATCATGGCCGCCTTAATCTGGAGCAGGTCATAGGAGGTCTCGATCAATAACAGATCGACACCTCCTTCAATTAGGCCCCGAGCTTGAACCTCATATGCTTGTCTTAGCTCGACAAAGCTGATTTGTCCAAGGGAGGGAAGTTTGGTTCCTGGACCCATAGATCCAGCTATCCAGCGATACCTACCGTCCCCAGAAAAGTCGTTGGCCACCTCACGAGCGAGTCTCGCTCCGGCCAAGTTGAGCTCATATGCCCTCTCGGCAAGGCCGTACTCAGCTAATACCGGACCAATGGACCCGAATGTGTTGGTTTCAACTACGTCCACTCCAACCTGGAAAAATGAGGCATGTAGTTCACGGATTATGTCAGGCCGACTAGCACACAATAACTCGTTGCAGCCCTCGAGAGCCGGGCCACCAAAATCGTCTGGCCCCAGATCACGAAGCTGGAGGTTGGTGCCAGTAGCCCCGTCGTAAATTACAACCCGTTCTTTGAGCGCCGTTAGAATTGAATTTTCCACCACCTCTAGCCTAGCCACTAAAGGGATACAGTTCATAACTGCGCCATTTGCCATCAGCTACAGCCCCAGTTCTCATCAAGGTATTTATCTGTGATTGCTCATGGTTACATATGACTATCAGGAAAATTATTGCTCACAGACAGACAGCACAGAGAGACCCAAGACAGATTGAAGCCTAAAGAGCCGTAAAGCTCCAGCCCTCGGCGGAGTAATCTATGACGAAACCGTTCCTTAGAGATGCTAGGGTGAGTCCATACATGAAGATCTACACTAAAAAAGGTGACGATGGAACTACTGGCCTTCTCTATGGGGGCCGAGTATCTAAGAATGCTCTAATTATTGAGGCAAACGGGGCAATAGATGAGGCCCAGTCAGCCATAGGGCTTGCCAGGGCCTACCTCCCCACTGGTTCAGAATTAGTGGAGATCGTAATCTCTTTAGAGCGGGACCTTTGGATTGTAATGGGAGAGGTGGCAACTAATCCCGCAAACAGGGACAAGTTAGTGGCAACCTCTAGCGTGGTTACCAACGACATGGTACTGCGCCTCGAAGGACTTGTAGATCTGGCCGCGACGAAATATGAGATGCCAAATGAGTTTGTAATCCCTGGGTCCAACTTGGTCTCGGCACACCTTGATTTTGCTAGAACTATAGTTCGGCGGGCCGAGCGATTAGTCGTTGGTCTCGACCTGGCCGATAACGCAATTGTGTCATACCTAAATCGTCTCTCGGACCTTCTGTGGGCACTAGCAAGGTGGCAAGAGTCTGACCATCTATTAGCCAAACACGCCAGCTCGAGCCCGAAAAACTGACTCGGGGTTATACCCAGGTCTCAATAGGAACCTAGACTCGTTGGGGTGAAGCTAGAAAGGACATAGAAAGTTGCCAATTGATCTCAATGTATCCGTTCAGTCACGGGAGCCTGCAGGAGGTGACCAGATTGGACTTGGGCTTTTTAGAACCTCTAAGGGTTTTCGGGCAAACGTGTCGGGCATTGTTGACCTTGATGAGCTATACCTGTCCCGACGTAACTTCTCAGGAGACTTTGGCGACGTATTGAACTTACCCGCCCTAAATGGCCAAGCAGCCGTCTGTATCGGACTGGGAGAGGGGACAAAGTTGGACTATCTCTCGCTTAGAACCCTCGGTGCGAAGCTACTAAGGGCCTTACATGGGGAAAACTGTGCTGTATATCTTGACGGAATTATTCCCAAGAGGTTGGACCAGAAGAAGGCTGTTGCCAGCTTCGTGGAAGGTATCTTGCTAGCTAGCTACAGGTTTGAAAAGTACAAGTCGAAGGTTAATCTCGATAGGAATAAAGGGTCTAACCAGGTCAAGAATCTATGTTTGGTTACTTCACAGGTTCAGTCCATAAAATCCGGGGTCGAACGTGCCAAAGTTATCTCGTCCTGCGTTGCCTTTGCCAGAGACCTGGTAAATGAGCCAGCGGGTACTATGACGCCAAAGAATTTTGAGAGCTCGGCCAAAGAGTTTCTCAAGTCCAGCGGGGTGGAAATCGAGATTTGGGACGAGAAGAAGATCGCTACAGAAAGACTTGGTGGAGTTATCGGGGTGTCAAAGGGGTCAAATGAACCGCCCCGGTTTATCACCTTGAGGCTCAACAAGGGTAAGGCACCTGTAGTCTTGGTAGGTAAAGGGGTCACCTTCGACTCAGGGGGACTGTCACTGAAATCTGCCGGAGGCATGGAGACCATGAAGACCGACATGAGTGGTGCAGCAGCCGTTGTCGGGACCCTAGCATGTCTGGCACGTCTAAAGCATAAAGGACCGGTGGTTGGACTCATTCCACTCGTTGAAAATATGCCGAGTGGAAGTGCTACAAAGCCTGGCGACGTTCTCGTGGCGAGAAACGGGAAAACTATAGAAGTACTCAATACTGACGCTGAAGGCAGGCTTATCCTAGCAGACGCCTTGAGCATTGCCTGCGAATTAGAACCGGCAGCAACTATTGACCTAGCCACGTTAACTGGCGCGTGCGTGGTTGCCCTCGGAGACAAGATTGCCGGGGTCATGGGGGACGACACTCGTCTAGTTGACGGCTTGATCAAATCTGCTCAACGAGCCGGGGAAGATCTCTGGAGGCTGCCACTTCCTGATTTTTATCGAAAGCATATCGACTCGGAGATAGCTGACATCAAAAATGTTGGCTCCCCAGGAGGGGCCGGCGGTTCAATCACTGCCGGGCTGTTCCTAAAGGAGTTCGCTCCGCCCAACCACTGGGCGCATCTTGACATTGCTGGTCCGGCCAGATCGACTGTAGATGAAGGGGTACTCCAAAAAGGAGCAACCGGCTTTGGGGTCCGAACCTTGGTCGAGTTCATCACGTCAAGTGGGGCTTTCAGGTAAGGTAGTTTTTATATGAAAGAAATATACTGAAAGGTATTGAAATAGAACTAAACTAGGTGTACTGTAATGGCATGAAAACTTCAGTCATACAGCCTGCCACTTTGTCCACTTGTGAAACCCTGGCCGAACCGCCCGCCCGGCAAACCAGGCCTTCTAGCGGGAGCCACCCCACTCCGACATGGACTGGGGCCATAAGTACGCAAACTAACGTACGTACCGAGCGCTCAAAGAGGCTCCCTCTCGGTGAGTTAGTCTACGTGTCCAGTTGGGAGGACAACTTTGTAGACGCCCACGGCCATGACCCCCGGTCCGAGTACGTCGAGCGGTACTGGTTGCCAATATTAGGTCCGGCCTCAACGTGGTTTTTGAGGAGGAGCGCCTGGTATCTAGAGGGGGCTCCCTCGGGATTTAGGTTCAACGCCAACCACTGGGCCCGGTGGCTTGGTGTTGGAAACTCCACGTCCAAGAACTCTCCAATTGCAAGGATCCTGAACCGGTGTATCGACTTTGGGATGGTCAGACCAGGACGAGTTGAACGCGGTACCCTCACGTCCGTGTCAGTAAGACGCAAGATGCCCTGGTTGACCACAAACCAAGTTCGACGGTTACCAGAAGATCTTGCCGATATGTACACGGGTGAATTTGAGCCGCCCACTTCGAACCCAACTCTCGAGGTCATGAGGGATCGTTCACGGGCAATGGCCCAAGAGTTGCTCGGCACCCTCGGAAATGGCCAAGATGCAACCCGAGAACTCATGCGGGCAGGATTTCATCCCTCGATAGCAGGGGACTCGGTAAAGTGGGCTCAGGAGAATTTACCCTCAGGTGTCAACTGTCGCTGAAACCCGATCACTGTTTGGGTCTAATGGCTCGGGATCACCAAGGCCTTCAGTGGACTCATCTCGGTTGCTTTGCTGGTCGAAATCTCCAGGGCGTGAGGTTGTTGTCGATGCTGGGTTCTTGGACGTGTTGTAATCTCTTCGAAGACCAACAAACAGAGAAAGTTTCTGAAAGATTACCGAGCGTCGCTTCCCGATCTCTCCCGGGACTATTAGACAACCAAGTGCGGTTAGCGCTAAGAGCACGATCACGATTATTCCCCATACGGACACCCCGGTTTTATCCATACCTCGGTCTATTAGCTGGTTGGATAGTGCAGCATAGTTCTTGGCATAGGGATCTGCCGGAGAGAGAGAACTTATGGATTCAAATACCGGGAGGGCGTTGGAGTACTGTCTGGCAAACCAAAAGTTAAATGCGTTGGCGTAAAGTGAGTTAGTCGTCGAGCCCGAGTTCTCGATCTTGTAATAGTCGATAAGTTTTTGAATCTGGCTGGAATCAACCACGAGCGACGTGTTTGGGAGGTTAGACGCGAATTGCCCGGTAGAGGGACTTGTTATCATCCCGACAACCTGAAATTGTTTATTTACCACAACTGATCCGACAGAACCCGGTTCGAGCCCACTTGTAAACTCATATCCGTTCCTTACGCCTGCGTTAGCTGATTTGATGCCCGATACTACAGAGCTGACCCTGATGACCTGAGAGGGTGACGCGTAACTCGCAAAGTCGCTATTTGAGTTATACCCAACCTCGGCATAATTGCTGGGCTTGGTGTACCCAAGTACCTGGCGCACTTTGGGAGGAGCGACTCGGGACGAAGACTTGCTTTTGGGGTTGCTGGTGAAATTGAGCAAATAATCTTTTGGAGGACTCCCAAGTTGTGCCGCGTCCAAGTTATTAGTTCCGGATATCTTCAATAAGGTCAATCCGGCAGGAGCAGTTGACTTTGCGTCTAGGGTCCTCACAACCTTGGCAAGAACTCCTTTGCGGCCACCTTCAATCCCGGTTGTAGCATTTCCTAGCTGAACGGTGGTTTGGGACGAAACCGGACCGACCGTAACGTACTGGGCGTTATATTTGGACGACGCATCAGTAAGGGTTGAGATTTCTGCCGGGTTCAAGGTTCCCGAGGCGCTTGCCGCCAGCTCACTAGCATCTTGGCGAGCAAGACTTGCAAGTCCTTCGAAGTCAAAGGCATTGCGAACGATCCGCTTGGCGGGGGTTACAACTTGTGAGGATACTACGATGTAACCGTTGGGAGCGACGATCACCCCGGTCCCAATCTCTACTGCTTGAACTGCGGTGGTCTGGACGTCGCCGGTAGGCTTGAGGTACGCAGTGGGGTCTTGGTCAATGGCCCTTACTAGAGCATCTTGAATAGCACCTTGATCGCCGGAAATTCCTCCGTTCGCCACCTGGCTTGCCAAGGTAGTCTCAAGTTGACTCAGGGCACCTTGATCTAGGCTGGGAGCGGGAACCGACATTTTGGCAGTAAAAGTTGTTTCCACTAAGGCCAAAGACGGAGCAATTCGAGCGGTGCTTTGGTTTCCAAAAGTTGGAGGAAGGATCTTGTATGGTCTATAAACGCGCAAGTTATTCTTAGGTGCCTTCACCTTTGACTTGAGGGTTTCTTTGGATAATTTAGCTTTTACGTGCGCAGTAACGCCTTTTTTGGTGCCTAAAAGCGTGGAGGATTTCCGGGCCGATACCCGGTGCTGGGCATCTGCCCATGCGGGCGCGCCCGCTGTTGCGACCACCATCGCGCAAACCGTGAGCGACGCTGCCAGCCCTAACTTGTTGTACCAACTCCCGGCCAACTTCGGATCGGAAAATTTCATTTTCCACTTCATAAAATATATTCGCGCCACCCAGATAACCCGATCAGGCCCACCGGTGAGGAGAAGCCTGAGCCAGGACTAGCCGGACAATGTGTCGTTCCCTCTTGTCCGTCCAACTCCGGGTGATGCAAGCTTGTGAGACCGAGTCGGCATAGTACCGGCAGGACCCCACAAAGTGACCATTTTAGTTTGATAGTCCAAATGTCCCAAATGCGGACCCAGTATATCTGCCCTACCTGGAAATAAATGGCTGTTAGCAAGACAAAGTCCAGCTTGCGTAATTGACCAGCCGGT
Organism: Acidimicrobiales bacterium; assembly: GCA_027452005.1. GTDB lineage: Bacteria > Actinomycetota > Acidimicrobiia > Acidimicrobiales > JAKAVM01 > JAKAVM01. Next base: position 53,207 of record DAIDHF010000005.1, on the reverse strand, counting down.
CAATTATTATAAGGAGGTAGCTTCACAGAAGGGTTTAGAACTATGACAATTGCTGATCGAAGGGCCCCGAGTAGCGAGATTGAACAGGTCCTTTATTCGTGGTTGAGCGAAAATCTCCCCTCGGGATGGATAGAGGCAGTTGAAAGTGGGGACCGTGCGAGGCTCTATGAACTTCGCCTGGCGCTCAATTATGAGGAGTGGTGTGAGAAGTTGGGCAGAGCCGGATGGGCAACTCCGACCTGGCCCAAGGAGTATGGAGGGGCCGCATTAGAGGGCCCCGAGGCCAAGTTGGTAGGTGAACTCCTCTCAAAGTACAAGGTACCCAGGTCGTTCAATATTATCGGTATCGGCATGGCAGGTCCGACTATCTTGCAGTGGGGCTCCCATGAACTCAAGGCTCGATATTTGCCTGCCCTAGCCCAACATCGGGAGATCTGGTGTCAGCTATTTTCAGAGCCTGGTTGCGGGTCTGACGTGGCCGCCCTATCAACGTCTGCGGTCCGCGACGGCGACGAGTGGGTGGTAAACGGGCAGAAAGTCTGGACAACCTTGGCCCATATGTCATCTTTTGGATTGCTCTTGGCCCGGACGAACCCTGAACTTCCCAAGCACGCGGGCCTGTCTTATTTTATCGTTGACATGAAGGCCCCGGGAGTCGAGGTCAGGCCACTTATGCAACTTACCGGCGACAGTGAGTTCAACGAGGTATTTTTCACGAACGTCAAAATCCCTGACTCCCACCGGCTCGGTGAGGTTGGGGACGGGTGGAAGGTGGCCACGACCACCTTGATGAACGAACGAAGTGCCCTTTCTGGGGCTGGTAGCGAGAGTGGGGCAAATGTCGGAGGAGGTCCATATGAGGCGGTTATCAGGGCCGCCAAAGGCAACGGGTCCTGGAATAATAAGGTCATTCGGCACCGACTTGTCCAGGCCGCAATCGACGGGCAGGTTATCAAGATGACCAATCTCAGGGTGGCAGCGTCACGAAGGTCTGGAAGGCCCCCGGGGCCAGAAGGTTCGGTCACAAAACTTTTTCAGGCCGAGTACAATCAACGCCTACAGAGTCTGGCCGTGGACGTTGCTGGGATGTCGGCCATGGCGACCCTTCCCGGCGACGACCAGGCAATGGCTACTTCAAAGGGGTTTTTGAGATCTCGGGCCAACACTATTGAAGGGGGTACCTCTGAGATTATGCGCAATATCCTTGGAGAACGAGTTTTAGGTCTTCCCAAAGAACCCCAGGTAGACAAGGATGTCCCCTGGGAGACGATCAAGAGATCAATATAAAAGTAACCTGAACTCGTGGTCGGTACTCGTTCTTATTGGGGCTGGGGGGTTGAAGAGAAGTTTATGTCTCGAAATCACCGTGAAAATCTGGCCTACGCGTTTGCCAGCCTCTTTGGGCGAAATACCGGTGAGAATTTTCAGGTGGACGTACGTGATCCAATAGACATATCGCAGATCGATATTCCGGACCCAAGGGTAATTCCTGCAAAATCAATTAAAGACTCAATATCTCGGTCTCCACAAGATCGAATTAGTCACTGTCGCGGGAAAAGTTTTATTGACGTGGTCAGGTCACTACATGGAGATTTCACCGATGTGCCTGATCTGGTGGCCTATCCCAAGACCGAAGGTCAACTGGTGGACGTCTTGGACTGGTGCTATAGCCAAGACATGGTCGTGGTCATCTATGGGGGTGGCTCAAGCGTGGTTGGGGGGGTCAACTGCCCACCTAGAGAAAGCAACAAGGCGGTCTTGGTGCTAGACACATCTAGGCTAGATGAGGTCGAGCAAGTGGACCGTCAGTCGCGCACGGCCGAGATCCAGGCGGGTGCATATGGACCCCAGATCGAGACTCAACTCAAGAGCCACGAACTAACTCTACGTCATTACCCACAGTCCTTTGAGTTCTCAACCCTTGGAGGTTGGATTGCTACCCGCTCAGGGGGACACTATGCCACAAACCGGACTCGGATTGATGACTTTACTCAGTCCGTTCGAATAGTTACCCCTCGGGGTACTTTTGAGACGTCGGGCTTCCCGAGTTCCGGGGCGGGTCTGTCTCAAAACTCCCTCGTATTGGGCTCTGAGGGAATCTTTGGAGTAATCACCAAGGCCGTGATGCGCCTCCAAGACGTGGTCCGGTTCAAAGAAACCCTGAGTGTAACCTTTGGCGAGTTCTCCAATGCTGTTGAGGCCGCACGGGCCCTGGCACAGTCGGGGTTAAACCCTTCCAACGCGAGACTCCTCGATGAAACCGAGTCCTTTCAGTCGGCCGGTGTAAAAGATGGCAAGTCCCTGTTGATTGTGGGATTTGAATCCCCCGTGTGCCCGGTGGCTACCAATATGGCCTGTGCGAGGGAGATAGTAGAGACCTTCGGGGGAGTCGTCCAGGTGCCTGTGAAACCATCAGATAGTACGCCTCTTCCAGAAAATCTAAGTGGTGCCGAGAGCTGGAAGAGCAATTTTATGGCCGCCCCGTACCTGCGTGATGCAATCATCACGACCGGGAACGTGGCCGAGACATTTGAGACCTCAATCACCTGGGATCGTTTTGGTGAATTCCATACCCAGGTATTAGGGGATGTGCGAAAATTCTTAGATCGTGAGTGTGGCGGGGGAGTTATTAGCTGCCGCTTTACCCACATCTATCCCGACGGTCCGGCTCCCTACTATACGGTGGTGGCCCCTTCGAGTCATGATGATCAGATCTCCACCTGGCGGGCCATAAAGGAGATGGTTAGCCAGATCATCGTCGACAAGAGGGCCACAATTTCTCATCACCACTCGGTCGGCAAGGACCATGCCAAGTGGTACTTAGACCAGACCTCCGAATTTGTTGTCGACTCTACAAGGCTTCTCAAAAATCACTTTGACCCCAAGGGACTTGTGAATCCGGGGGTACTCTTGGGATAGAGGAAAGCTAAATCCTCCGGGCCATGTCCGGACTTTGATGTAACTCAACTCATACAACTACCACCAACAAGGGGGATTTAAAACGTGAAATGGAAAATTGAAGACACGCCGGAGAAGACCGAGTTTCGGCAGAAGTTTCGGGCCTGGCTGGCCAGCAATCTCAAGGACGGCTGGTTAGAAGCCATCGATAGTGCAAACGACGAAGCCTTTGCAAAGGTTTCTGAAGGCTTTGACTTCTTTGGCTGGATGACCACGATTGGCAAGAGCGGCTACGGGGCTCCAATGTGGCCCAAAGAGTATGGGGGGATGTCAGGGGAGCAATGGATGGTACAGTTAGTCCGAGAGGAACTGGAACGCTACCGCCTTCCGCTATTTGGGATAAATCTCTTGGGAGTTGGTCTAGCAGGGCCAACCATCATTGCCCACGGGACCGATCAGCAGAAAGAACTCTATCTTGCAAAGATCCTCTCCGGGGAGGAGATTTGGTGTCAGCTTTTTTCTGAGCCCGGTTCTGGTTCGGACCTTTCTTCACTTTCTACCCGAGCTATAAAAGACGGGGATGAGTGGGTGGTAAATGGACAGAAAGTATGGACAACTATTGCTCAGTTCGCCAAGTTCGGGATGCTATTGGCCCGAACCGATCTTGACCTTCCAAAACATGACGGACTCACGTACTTTATCTTGGATATGAAGTCCCCGGGTGTTGAAGTAAAACCGCTCAAGCAGATGTCAGGCGGGGCCGAGTTCAACGAGGTCTTCTTCACGGACGTGAGAATTCCAGACGCGAACCGTGTTGGAGCGATAAACCAGGGCTGGGAGTGTGCCCGGACCACGCTCATGAACGAGAGGATGACCTTGTCGGGGATCTCCCTGGACATCTCCTCTATCACCGGGGGTTCCAAAAAAGATCCCTGGGGGAGCTTTATCGGGTCGATTTCAGATACCTCAGACCCGATTGCAAGACAGAAGATAGCGCAGTTTTACATCGAACAAGAGTGCAAGGAGATAACGACATTCCGGGCCAACTCGGCCCGGGCCCGGGGGGAGCAACCCGGGGCGGAAGGTGGTGTAAACAAGGTGTTCAATGCCGAGTTCAACCAGCGCAAGACCAACTTTCTTATAAACGCGGCTGGCATGGGGGCAATTGCCTGGCAGGAAGGAGATCGCCAGGCAGAGAGCCGTGCGCACGCCTTTTTACGAGCTCGGGCAGCAACGATAGAAGGAGGGACCTCTGAGGTACTGCGCAACCAGATGGCCGAGAGAATACTGGGTCTTCCCCGAGACGTAGAGGTAGATCGTGGAATTCCCTGGAATCAGATTCGACGCAACTGATCGGGATTGATTTTTTCTATCTCAACCCAGGTCTTTAGAGTTTTGGGATCGGTAAGCCCGAAGGTTAGCAATTTCTAGCCGGAATTTGCATTTGAGCGACACGGTCTAGGTCTCCGCCTACAATTGAGACTGTGCAAGAGTCAAGCTCTGGACCTCTGTCCAATAACGGTCAGTTCTACGTTGACTTGCAGTCTGGCGGGTCCTCAGGAGAGGCATCAGGATCTCTAGACGCACAGAGGCTTAGCGCAGACCAACTAATGGATGCCCTACTTTCGATCGACTTTGACGACCAAGACGTAGAGGAGATACTCGCCGAGGCCATCAGGCGCTCGTCGCCCACGATATTTGACAGGGCTAAGGTAATGCTGGCCCATTCAAGCCCCCGGGTTCGACAAAGTGCTGCCGAGATCATGGGGAACTTTGGGCTCGAGCAGCTTTCCAGCCAAGATACCATGCCTACTTCCGCCCAGGTCCACAACGTTAGCTACTTGGAGAGGACCCGACGGCAGGCCGTGTCGTATATGGTTGAAAGACTCAACTCGGAGCCAGATCCCGAGGTTTTGGCCTCTATCGTAGCGGGACTCGGTCGCAACGGGGTGTCTGGGCTAGTTGAACAGGTCGTCGGTTACGCCACGAGTGAGTCTCCAAGACTTAGAGAGGCGGTTGCCTTTGCCCTCCCAACCATGATGTCCAACGTTCAATTGAACACCTCCGGGGACGAGTTAGACGAGACCTACGAGATGGTCAAGAACACCTTGGTTGAACTGGCTGGCGATCCATACGAACCCGTACGTGAGTGGGCCCTGTTTGCCCTGGCCGAGATGTTAGACCCGGCCATGGGAGACAAGGACGTAATCGACTGTCTTTTTGGGCACCTTGACGAGTCAAATCTGGAGATAAGGGCCGAGTGTGCTTATGGACTGGCCATAAGGGGAGTACGCGACAGCCTGGCCTGTGTAGAAAGTCTTCTAGGTGGGCAACTAGATGATCGGTCTCAGAGGATTATGGTAGAGGCCGCCTCGGCCCTGGGCCACCCCAGCCTAATTAGGTCATTAGAGAGGTTGTATGACCAAACAGACCAGGACCAGGGAGACGCTCTTGGTCCGTCACGCGAACTCATTGGACAGGCCCTAGAGCGCTGCAGGCAGGCCTCAACAATCTAATTCCCAGATAGGGCCGACGGCGTTCCTTTAGCCGCCTCGCCTCCAACGAACGAAGTTTTCAATTGGGACTTTGGGGATAAGAGCTGACCGAGACGGGGGGTCGGGGAGTTTTGGGTACCCCGCACAGATCGCCCCGATGAGTTGAAGATGATCGGATATGGACAGGGCCTGGCGTAGTTCACCTTCGCCGCGAAACATCCCCAAAAAGCACGCCCCGAGACCCTCATTTGTACAGGTCAGCAAGATGGTCATGGCACACATGGAGGCATCAACTGTCCAGTAGGGGACTGGCCAACTCTCGATTCTGGAAAGATCTGAGTCGATCTTGTCATCGAGCGAGTATCTCGCCGTGTAGGCCGTTGGGTCACAGCAGACCAAGATGACAACCGGGGCATCCATCAACGTGGACCTCCTAGAGTTTTTCCTCCAGTCCGAGGTGGTCGTAGCCTTCCAGTACTCCTCGGTCTCTTGGGGGCTGGCTAAGATAATCAGAGACGTACCCTGGGAGTGACCAGCACTCGGGGCCCGCTGGGCATTCGAGACAATCTTGGCTAAAACAAATTCGGGGATTGGACGGCTCTCAAAGTTTCGGGTCATCTTTCGATTTCTCACTACCTGATCAAAGTCCACCAGCCAAGCCTACAAAACTGGCTGGCCTGCTACCTTAGATCCTCGCCTGGAAAATTGAGTTCACCGGTTTTGATGCGCCTGGGAATATTGGGCTGGTTATATTGTTGACTAATTTGATAAGATTTTAGGTGAAAGCCATTCGTCCAGGTCATCGGGTTCTTGAAGTTTGGAAAGATGTCTCGGACGAGCAATTACCGTGGTTGTAGCCCATAGTGTGACTTCGAAAGGATCGGCAGTGGCCGGATTTAGAGAACTCTTACAAGCCAACAAGTCTCAGGTGAAAGAGATTGATGTCGAGTCTGCCCACACCGTGGTTGGCTCGCACCTGTTCTTAGACGTTCGTGAGGCCGACGAGCACGAACAGGGCACGATTCCGAGTGCGATACACATACCTCGGGGGAAACTGGAATTAAACATTGAAGGCAAAATTGCCGACAAGTCGGCCCCAATAGTCGTTTACTGTGCCGGCGGGGTCAGGTCGGTGTTTGCTGCCAAGACCCTCCAGGAACTTGGGTATCAAAATGTTACCTCGCTCATAGGTGGCTTCAACAGATGGAAGGACGAGGGGAAGCCGTGGATTACTCCCAAGGCTCTAGGGTCCGAGCAGCGCAACCGCTACCACCGACACCTCTTATTGCCAGAGGTAGGCGAAGAGGGACAGCTAAAGTTACTTGAGTCAAAGGCCCTGTTACTTGGAGCTGGAGGGTTGGGATCGCCAGCTGCCCTCTATCTGGCAGCAGCCGGGGTTGGAACAGTCGGAATTATCGACATGGACATCGTAGATGCCTCCAACTTGCAACGCCAGGTTCTTCATAATCTAGACCGGGTGGGTGAACCCAAGGTTGACTCTGCCAAGAAGACGATTGCGCTACTCAATCCAGATGTAAACGTGGTGACCTATGACGTGCGACTTGGGGCTGACAACATCCTGGACATTTTTGATGGCTACGACGTGATTGTAGACGGGACCGACAATTTTCCAACCCGGTACCTTGTAAATGACGCATCGCTTAAAAAGCAGATCCCGGTGGTCCATGGGTCAATCTTCAGGTTCGAGGGACAAGCCACGGTTTTCTCGCCTTACGATGGACCGTGTTATCGGTGCATGATCCCAGAACCCCCACCAGCTGAGTTGGCCCCGTCGTGTGCCGAGGCTGGTGTCCTCGGGGTCCTGTGCGGGATAATCGGTTCCATCCAGGCCATGGAGACCGTAAAACTCCTATTAGGACTGGGGGACCCCCTGATAGGTCGCCTGCTAGCCTATGACTCCCTGGAACAGACATTTAGGACTTTCAAGGTAAAGCGGGACCCGGAGTGCCCGACCTGCTCGCTTAGTCCCGACGAGATCGTCATTAGCGAGTACGACGAGTTCTGCATGCCCCACGTGAGGCGATAGGCTGGCTTTTCGGCCAACTAGAGATTATAGGTGCATACCGCCTAATCTTGTCGTTCATGGATAAGAGATTTACCGATTCCGGCCTTGAAGTAGAGGCCCTCTATGGGCCACAGGCACTTGCCGACTGGGACTTGGATTCCAGGCTGTCAAAGCCCGGCGAGTATCCCTATACCCGGGGAGTACACGAGATGATGTACCGCCAAAGGCTCTGGACGATGCGCCAGTATGCCGGGTTCGGGACCGCCAAGGCCACCAATGAGAGGTTCAAGTTTCTCCTCGGGGCCGGTCAAACCGGACTGTCTTGTGCCTTTGATCTACCCACCCAGATGGGATACGACTCCGACCACCCTCGCTCAGAGGGCGAGGTTGGAAAAGTCGGGGTCGCGATCGACTCCATTGAAGACATGCGAGAACTCTTTGACGGGATTCCCCTCGGTGAGGTCACCACGTCTATGACGATCAACGCTACGGCCTCTATCTTGCTCTTGCTCTACCAGCTTGTAGCTGAAGAGCAAGGTGCTGATCCAAAAGGCCTGGGGGGGACTATTCAAAACGACTTACTCAAAGAGTACGTGGCTCGGGGTACCTACATCTTTCCACCCCGTCCATCGATGCGAGTAATAACTAACGTGTTCCAGTACTGTGCCAAGGAACTCCCCCAGTGGAACACAATTTCGATCTCGGGCTACCACATCCGTGAGGCCGGATCCACGGCCGTACAAGAGGTTGCCTTTACTCTTTCTAACGGGATCGCCTACGTTCAGGCCGCTATCGACGCTGGGTTAGATGTTGACGCGTTTGCCCCCAGGCTGTCATTCTTCTGGAACGCTCACAACAACTTCTTTGAGGAGGTTGCCAAGTTTCGGGCAGCTAGGCGGATGTGGGCCAAGATAATGAAAGAACGATTTGGAGCCAAGAAAGAGAACTCACTCAAGTTGCGATTTCACACCCAAACAGGGGGTTCAACTCTGACCGCCCAACAGCCCGAGAACAATATAGTTCGAGTAACCATTCAGGCCATGTCGGCAGTGATGGGGGGGACACAAAGCCTTCACACGAACGGATTCGACGAAGCCCTAGGACTTCCAACCGAACGGGCAGCGAAGATCGCCCTGCGCACCCAGCAGATAATTGGCTACGAGTCCGGGGTAGTTGACACGGTCGACCCACTGGCCGGGTCATACTTTGTTGAGTCCCTTACCAATAATCTAGAACAGGCCGCCTGGGAGTATATTGAAAAGGTAAACGCTATGGGCGGGGCAGTATCAGCAATTGAGGCCGGATACATGCAGGGGGAGATCGAACAGGCCTCTTATGTTTACACCAAGCAGGTGGATGCCTCGGAGAAGGTTATTGTTGGTGTAAACAAGTTTGCCGATGAACAAGTCGAGCCCCCCGAGGTATTTCCTATCGATCCCAAGCTCCAGGCCGAACAGGCCGCTAGAGTAGCCAGACTCAAGTCAACCCGAGATAACACCAGGGTCGATCAGACACTAAGTGAACTTGAAAAGACGGCCAGAGGAGATGGCAATGTTCTCTACCCCATGAAGGAGGCCTTGAGAAATTACGCTACCTTGGGAGAAGTAAGCGACGTCCTTCGTGGGGTCTTCGGGGTATATCATCCCTCCTAGGTCCAACAACTCTCCGTGGAGATGAGGCAACAGTAGCAATCTTGAAATTACAGGGTGCGTGGCAGAACGCTTGCGATCTGCTGGCATTCTGCTATCATTGAGAAATGAAGACTTTGTACCTTCGCAATGTTCCCGATGAAGTTGCCGATCGTTTGAACCGGCTCGCTTCCAGGGCAGGTCTCTCCCTCAACTCATTCGCGGTACGTGAATTGGTGGAGGTGGCCCGCCGTGCTGATAACGCGGCGCTCCTTGCAGAGTTACCGGATCTCGGCGTCGAGCCGGCCACAATTGTCAAGGACCTCGCACGTGAGCGAGCTGCCAGGTGATCGTCGTCGACGCATCTGCCGCCTTGCTAGGTCTACTTGGGAATGGAGACGCTCGCCGGATTCTTCAGTCAGAGGTTCTCCATGTCCCCGCACTTGCAGACTCTGAGGTGGCAAGCGCACTGCGCAAAAGCGAACGTAACGGCTCGGTAAAGACCGAGGATGCACTTCGAGCGCTCGGCGTGTGGGGATGCCTAGGAATTCACCGGCACCTTGCCGTTGGACTGCTCGATCGCATCTGGGACCTCCGGCAGAACTTTACCGCCTATGACGCCACGTATGTGGCACTCGCTGAGGCCCTCGGGTGCGATCTCCTCACTGCTAACTATTCGCTAACGAGGTCCCCAGGGATTCCATGCCCGGTAAGGGTGGTTACCTCGTGAATGGAGGTGGACAACTTTGATACGGACATTGCCAGTTGATATCCGGTCTGTATTACATGCTGGTGGAAGAATCTACTGAATTAAAAACGCAGTTCAGTTGATAGTCATGATGATGTCGCCAGGACCGACTGAATCCCCGGGAGCCACCTTGATCTCGCCGACACTTCCTGCTTTTGGGGCATTGATCATGTTTTCCATCTTCATGGCCTCCAAAACACACACCCCTTGTCCGGCTTCAACTGAGTCGCCGGTTTCTACCAAGAGCTTGATGATGGTCCCCTGCATGGGTACCCCGATTACCCCGTCGGAGGATATTGCGCCAGCCCCCGAGGAACCCGCGCGAGATCTACTAGGCCTAGAAGCCGTAGCCGCAGTAGTTACAACAGATCCAAGGTCTGGTACCCACAACTTTACCTCAAAGAGCCGACCGTCAACTTCTGCCTGAACCTCTCTGAGGACCTTAGGCTCAAGCGAGGTTGCATCACCCTCGCCTTGTGGGGTACCTGCCGTAGGTGACCCCGAAGGCTGAGCTAAAGGCTCTAGGCCGATGTTCGAAAAGTCTAGATTATCTTCTACCCATTTAGTTGAGTGAGTGGCATCTATAAAGTCTTGACTACGCAAGATTGCCAGGTGCGCGGGGATTGTGGTTGCAACCCCATCTATCTCGGTTTCTTCCAAGGCCCGAATAGCCCTGGCCAGGGCTGACTGCCTGGTCTCTCCCCACACGACCAGCTTGGCAATTAGGTTGTCGTAGTACTGACTAATAGAGTCTCCCGGCTCATAGCCGGCATCTACCCGAACGCCAAACCCGTCAGGTCGGCGAAACCGATGAATCGGACCTGGGGACGGAGAAAACTTTCCCTCGCGTGGATCTTCAGCGTTGAGTCGGCACTCAATTGCCCAACCGCGTCGCTCAATGTCGCCCTGGCTAAATCCAAGTTCTTCACCGGCGGCAACTCTAAGTTGGAGGGCAACCAGATCCATCCCACACACCAGTTCTGTAACGGGGTGCTCTACTTGGAGCCGGGTGTTCATTTCTAAGAAGAAGAACTCGTTGTCTTGGAACAAGAATTCAACGGTTCCGGCGTTATAGTACCCGCAGGCCCGAGACACGGCAACTGCGGCCTCGCCCATTTTCTGACGAATCTCATCTGGAAAGTTCGGAGCAGGGCTTTCTTCAATTAGCTTTTGATGTCGGCGTTGGCATGAGCAGTCTCTCTCGCCAAGCCACACGTAGTTTCCATGGCGATCCCCAAATACCTGCATCTCAATATGACGAGGCCAAGTTAGGTAACGCTCCAAGTAAATCTCGTCTCGTGAGAAGTAAGCCAGGGCCTCCCTCTTGGCTGACTCCATGGCTTCGGCGGCCATGTCTGGAGCAGTAACTACCTTCATCCCCCGGCCCCCACCTCCATATGCGGCCTTGATGGCTACGGGCCATCCAAAGTCTTTCCCAAAGGCAATGATTTCTTTGACATCTAAAACAGGTTCTGATCGACCAGGTACTCCTGCTACACCGGCCTTTTCCGCTGCTAACCTGGAGCTAATCTTGTCTCCCATTACTTCAATGGCCTCGCTCGGGGGACCGATGAAGGTAACCCCTAAAGACTCTATCTGCCTGGCAAAGTCTGCATTTTCAGAGAAAAACCCGTATCCTGGGTGAACAGCGTCTGCTCCACTTGTTCTTATGGCCTCAAGTATTTTGTCGGTGTTGAGGTAACTCTCTTGGGCTGTGGCTCCACCCAGGCAATAGGCCTCGTCAGCCAGGCGAACGTGCATGGCACCCCGGTCGAGCTCGGAGTATACGGCCACCGTCTTTATTCCTAGCTCCTTGCAGGTTCTAATTACTCGAACCGCAATCTCACCACGGTTTGCTATTAAGACTTTTGAAAACATGAAGGTAGCCTATTTGCTCGGGGTGCCCGAGTGCGTATTTTGCCCACGGAAAGTTTGCTCGACCATATTTCGTAAAAGTCTAGGGCATTTACCAGGTTGTTTGCTATTGTGTAAGTGCGCCTAAAGCTGGACGGGTGTCCACCTGCGGGTGCTTCAAATTTAGGACAACTTCATTGAGCAAAGCCGACCCAGAACTTACCAGCCCAATTCCCGGTACTGATGGGTGGGAGGTGGAATGGTTTGACGAGATTGAGTCTACCAACACCTACCTTGCCCTACGGGCCACACAGGGCCAGCCAGAAGGCCTAGTTGCGGTTGCCAACTATCAAAGTGCCGGGCGCGGACGGCTAAGTCGCTCTTGGGAGGCCACTAAAGAGAGTTCTTTGTTGACGTCGTTTCTCTTGCGTCCGACACTGGCGCTCTCTGAGTGTCACTTGATCGTTATGGGCATGTCGGTTGCGATCACCCGAACTGTCTCGGAACTATATGGCGTGAACCTAAAGATCAAGTGGCCTAATGACATCGTGCACAGGGAAGTTTCTTCTAACGCTAGGTTTGCAAAACTCGCGGGGATTCTCTCGGAGGTGGTCACCCCGAGGGATCCTGGGTTCGAAGGTCTAGCCAACACCAAGGACCAGTCGGTCAGCGGCTCAAATGAGAGTTACGCACTTGTCATAGGGATCGGGCTCAATTTGAACTGGACTAAAGACCAGTTGGCTGGGGCAAAGTTTTCTAGCCCCCCAGGGGCTCTCTCGGAAATAATCGGGGGTCGGGTAGATCGAAAAGAAATATTCTATAGCCTTGCCCGGAAGTTCTATGAAATATACGCGGATATAGATAGCCAAGAGCAGCTAAATCGGGTACTGGAGGAATATAGATCTAAGTGCGACACAATTGGACGACAGATCTCGGTTGATTCTATCCAAGGTAATATTCAAGGACAAGCACTTGACGTAGCTACCGACGGGCGTCTCTTGGTCGATACCGGTGCATGCATAGCGAGGGTGTCCATTGGCGACGTCATGGAGCTTGGACCGCAGGAGTAGTTGGTGGACGAGATTGGAATTGATCCGGCTGAGATCGAACCCCAAGATAATGAGATTTCACAAAATCAGGTAATTGCCGGTACCTACAGTGGCCCCAGTCTAACTCCAAGTAATGTTTTGGACTCCAATTCCGGTCCCGGCTTGGTACAAGATACGCTAAGCAGCCCCATTCCTAGTTCGATTTCGTCCCCAAAAGACTCGCCTAGCTACCAATCAACCCAATTATATCCCTCGCCAGGCCAATTCGAGATGTACAACCCCCGGTACTCTCATCAACCACAATATCCAGTGGTTGGTCCCTCAATAGCAAATAGTGGCCCAGCAAAGCAGGCCCCGGCTAAAAGGAGGCTCATCAAGAGAACCTGGTTGAGGCGCCTGGTGAAGACTTCCATGTCGGTAGTTCTCTTTATCTGCCTGGTAGCCGGTGGACTTTACGGGTATGCCCTTTATCGATTTAGCCAGGTGAAAAAGGTGACGATTCCAGCAATCGTAAAGACCAATCTAACCAATGAGGGCGGTGAGAATATTATCTTGGTAGGAAGCAACGCACTGGGTGGGCCAGGATTTACTTCAGCTACCAATCTAGACGTTGTAATGATGTTTCATCTCGACCTAAACCAGGGGACCGCAAGTATTTTATCCCTTCCTCCCTTGTTAGAGGTCCAGTTGGCCAACTCACCAGCTCCCGAGAGCCTGGGGGAAATATTTACCCAGGGTCCCGCAGCAATTGTCCGGGCCATTACCGAGACTTTCGGAATCCCGATAAATCACTACGTGGGAATTGATTATGCCGGGGTCTCCACTTTGGTGAATATTTTGGGCGGCGTAAATCTAAGGTTTCCATATCCGTCCAGGGATCCATACTCGGGTCTCAACATTACTCAGTCAGGCTGCCAAACCCTAGACGGGAACCAGGCCATTGAGTTACTCAAGAGCAACGACTTTGAGTACCTCAACGCGGGACAGTGGGAAACTGACAACACCGAGGCCATCGGGATAGCCCAGCGACAGAGAACCCTCCTCGGGGTAATTGGGTCAAAGGCGGTTAAATCTGGGGTCACCAATCCCTTTGAAGGGAATCGTTTTCTAGGGTCACTGGTCAACGACGTCCTACTTGACAGCACGTACTCAATGGGAGACCTGTTTTCACTGGTAAACCAACTGGGTGGAACAGGGTTATCTAAGGCCACCACGTTCGCTCTACCAACATATGTAACACCGGGACCCTCTAACACGATTTTGCTTGACTATGAGCCTCAGGCGGCCCAAAGTGTCGTGCAGTCCTTCTTGGGGGCAGCTACATCTGGATCAGGCCTCAATGGCGCCTCTAACTCGACCACCCAACCGTCTTCACAGGTTCCCGTAGCTGGCACTTCAAATGTTACGGGTAGCTCCAACCCACCGGCGAACACAAGCCAAACACAATCGCCAGGCTTCGGGCAAGGTTCCTACCAGGGCACGGCCGGGGTACAAGCCTCTCAAAGCCCAGGCCAACCGGACCAGACAATTACCAGTTCGCAGGGACCTGCCTCGACATTTTTTGATCCCAACTCCTGCTAGGGATGAGTTTTAAACCATAATTGGTTAAATGAAGCTTTTAATTGCCGGAGGCGCTGGGTTTATTGGTTCCAACTTTGCCAGGCACTGGGTATCGCGATATCCAACCGACGACGTGGTGGTATATGACCTTTTGACCTACTGCTCGGACCGGTCAAACTTGGCCGGGGTCGAGGACGTCGTGGAATTTGTTGAGGGGGACATTTGTGATCAAGATAGCGTGGCCAAGGTCCTAGAAACCTACGACATTGACGTTGTCGTGAACTTTGCCGCCGAGTCACATAACTCTTTGGCAATAAAGGACCCGAACCGATTTTTTGATACGAACGTGATTGGAACCCAGAGGCTGCTTGAGGCCTCCAGGTTAGCCGGGGTAAAGCGCTTCCATCACGTGTCCACATGTGAGGTCTATGGCGACCTAGATCTGAACTCGCCCGAGAGCTTTTCAGAGCAATCTCCCTACAGGCCACGCACGCCATATAATGCGTCGAAGGCCGGGGCCGATCATGCCGTTAGGGCTTATTACGAGACCTTTGGCCTCGGGGTTACAATTTCTAACTGTTGCAACAATTATGGACCGTATCAGTTTCCCGAAAAATTGATCCCGCTTTTTGTTACCAACGCTTTAGACGGTGAGAGACTTCCAATATATAAATCGTCCCAGAACCGGAGAGAGTGGTTGCACGTAGACGATCACTGCCGGGCAATCGAATCCGTAATCAAAAAGGGCAAATCTGGCGAGACCTACAATGTGGGATCAGGATTTGAAGCTTCTGTGGATGAGGTAGCTGATTTCATTATTGGCCTGATCGGAGCATCTAACAAGTTGAAAAAGATCGTCCCAGATCGTCCTGGCCATGACCGGAGGTATCTGCTTGATTCCACCAAGATTGCCCGGGAACTTGGGTGGACGCCACAGATTGACTTTTCGTCTGGACTTGCCAATACGATTGAGTGGTACCGCAACAACCGGTCGTGGTGGGAACGGGGCAAAGGACGACTCCAGGTGGACGAGCTTGGATGGGGATCACAAACGGGCCCCAAGAGTTCCAGTTAGTACACAATAAATTGCACGGTTTTCTCATTTGAGAGCTCTAATTTTTGGTGGCCAAGGCCAACTTGGTAGGGAGCTCTTGGCAGTAGCTCAACAAAGCGACAAGTATCGTGGAATAGTTCCTCAGTCAATCGAAGTTTTTGCCCCTACAAGATCACAGTGCGATATAACTAACATCGATCAAGTTCGAACTGTCTTCTATAGCGTGAGACCTGATGTAGTTATAAATTGTGCAGCCCTTACCGATGTTGACCTATGTGAGCAAAACGTTCCTAGTGCCTATTTAGCCAACGGTTACTCGGTAAGGAATCTCCAACAGGCCGCAAGGGAAATTGGGGCTCACTTTTGCCACGTGTCTACAGATTACGTCTTTGATGGAAATGCAGATGAACCCTATCGCGAGTGGGACAAGACCAATCCAATAAATCACTATGGAGCCTCCAAGTTATTTGGGGAGACCCAGCTGGACCCTGACTCAACCACTATTAGAACTGCCTGGCTCAACTCGGCAACTGGCAAGAACGTGGTCAGGACAGTTCTTGACCTAGTTGGAAAGACACAGGGTCCTCTGAGATTTGTCAATGATCAAATCGGAAGCCCGAGTTTTGCCCACGACATCGCGCCTCGGGTCTGGTACTTGGCTATGAGTAGGTGTCGGGGCCTATATCACGTGACCAACCAGGGAAGCGCGAGCTGGTTCGAGTTCGTGTCTGAGATTCTTGTGTGCCTTGGCCGCGACCGATTAGGGGTAGAGCCAATAGCGACCCACGAGCTAATTCCTCAACGCTCAGCAATACGCCCGAAGTACTCGGTGTTGTCAAACTTTGCAACCTCTAGCCTGGGACTTGACGATCTGCCCGACTGGCGCTCGGGACTTGCTCATCTCATTGGGCAGCTGGCCTAGAATATCGAACCAGACATCAGACTATAATTGACCCGGTGAATACAAGAGAAAGAGCCCGACCATGGCTAGCCTAAGCGTGATCGGGGCCGGGTACGTGGGGTTGACCACAGCGGCCTGTATGGCAGATCTAGGGCACAAAGTGGTATGTAGTGACATTGACCGGGACAAGATCTCACTGCTGAACCACGGTCAGATATCAATCGTAGAAGAAGGCCTCGCAGAACTCGTTGCCAAAGGTCGGGAGTCCGGAAATCTTTCATTCGTGGTGGGCGCCGAAAGCGAGGTGGATAGGGCTGAGATAGTCTTCTTATGCGTTCCAACCCCACAAAGAATTGATGGGTCCGCGGACATGTCCTATATCGTGGCTGCTGTTAGTTCAATTGCACCTCTCCTCAAGCCGGGGTGCATCGTGGTAAATAAGTCGACCGTGCCGGTGGGCTCAACAACGGTTGTCGAGGCCACACTCAGCCGGGGGGATATATTGGTGGTTTCTAACCCGGAATTTTTGAGGGAGGGCAGTGCGATATATGACTTTATGCACCCGGATCGGATTGTTATAGGTTCAGATGACCAGGGGGCAGCAATCAGAGTTGCGTCGTTGTATTCAAAGATCAACGCTCCCTTAGTTACAACAGACCCGTCCAGCGCGGAGACGATTAAGTACGCCTCGAATGCCTTTCTGGCGACCAAACTAAGTTTTGTGAACGCCATAGCTAACCTGTGTGAGGCGGTCGGCGCTGACATTCGAGACGTAATTTTGGGAATGGGTTACGACCGTCGGATCGGATTCGAGTTCCTCAAGCCCGGCCCTGGATGGGGAGGGTCTTGCTTCCCGAAGGACACACAGGCCTTAGTCAAGATCGCCGAAGAAGGCGGATATGACTTCAAGTTACTCAAGGGAGTCCTATCGGCTAATAACGAGCACAGGGACTTTGTGGCTAAGGCGATTTGTGACATGGCTCGTGTAAGCTCACCCGGGCCAGCCAAGGTGGCCGTGTTAGGCCTTACCTTCAAGGCAAACACCGATGACCTGAGAGAGTCTCCGTCTATAGAGATTGCTTTGAAGTTGGCCAAGGAGAATAAAAAGGTAGTGGCATATGACCCGACTATTACCCCCAAGATACTTGGACGGCTAAATCAGGTGGTCGACCAGGACATGAACGGGCCAGCGGGGTCGATTCAGCCAGAGCTAGTTCGACTCATCGAGGCCGGTGTAGAGTTGTCTCTTGACCCCTATGCTGTATGTGACCGAGCACACGTGGTTGCAATTTTGACCGAGTGGGACGAGTTTCGGTGGTATGACTACGACAAGATTGGAAAGTCAATGGCCAGCCGGGCAATATTTGACGGTCGCAACCTCCTAGAGTCGGCTAATCTCAAGCGACTCGGGTTCAATTATCGGGGGATCGGAAGGTAGTCTCTTGAGGGTTGTCAACCAGAGTATTTTCGGGACCTGTCGATGAAGGTCCTGCTTGCCGGCGGGGCAGGGTTCATTGGCTCCCATCTCTGCGAGAGACTCTTAGGTCAAAACGACGAGGTTGTGTGTGTAGATGACCTGTCTTCGGGAAGAATGGAGAATCTTACCAAAGCCATTGGTAGATCCGGGTTTTCATTTGTTGCCCACGACGTAACCGAAGAACTCCCAGATCTGGGAGCAGTAGATATTGTCATGAACCTGGCCTCGCCGGCTTCACCTCGGGACTACATGGATCATCCAATCAAGACACTAGAAGTTGGAAGTCTAGGAACTAAGCGACTCCTCGACTACGCACGCAAAGTACAAGCCAGATTTCTCCTAACCTCTACAAGTGAGGTTTATGGAGACCCTAGTGTGCACCCCCAGGTCGAAACTTACTGGGGCAACGTAAATCCGGTTGGCCCCAGGGCTGTATATGACGAGGCTAAACGGTACGCGGAAGCCATAACGTTTTCATATGCCCGCGAGTTCGATTTAGAGGTTAGGGTGGCCAGAATTTTTAACACCTACGGGCCTAGAATTCGACCTACCGATGGTCGGGTGGTGTCAAACTTTATCTGCCAGGCCCTGGCTAACAAGGACTTGACCATCTACGGGGATGGATCCCAGACCCGTAGCTTGTGTTACGTCCACGACCAGGTCGAGGGACTGATCGCGCTATCTAGTTCTAGCTATAGTGGACCGGTCAACATTGGAAACCCTGACGAGATTACCGTGAGTGATCTAGCCCAATTGATTATCAAGCTGGTTGGTTCGTCTTCAGGACTCAAGTATGTAGACCTCCCACAAGACGACCCGACTCGAAGGTGTCCAAACATTGAGTTGGCCGTGCGTGAACTGGGATGGAAGCCTAAGACGACTCTTCAAGACGGCCTTTCCAGAACGATTGACTGGATCCGCCAGGAGTTGGGGTCAAGCTGAATCAAGACAAGACGGGTTGCGTGATCGTGGCCTACAGGTCTAATGACTCTGTAATCAGGTGCGTAGATAGTCTTCTTGGTGAAGGGATTGTAACTATCGTGGTAGTTGACAACGACCCTGTTGGAGATGGATCTTCTTTGAGACAGGCGCTAAAGGAAAGGCTGTCTCGAATAACTCTGGTTCGGCCCGGTCAAAATTTAGGATATGGGGGAGGTATTAACTTCGGCAGAGGGTATCTCGATAACCAGTGCACACTGCTTCTAATCAGTAATCCAGATCTTGAGTACAGTCCAGGATCTGTTCAATATTTAGCCAGCCAGTTGCGTGAACACGACCTAAAGGCGGTAGGCCCAAAGATTGTGGGGGATGATGATAATACTTACCCATCGGCCAGGCAGTTTCCAGCACCCCTTACAGCGGCCATGCATACCTTACTTGGAGCATTTTTCCCCAACAACCCCTTTAGTGAAACCTATAAGATGAAACAAGTATCCTTTACCGATTTAGTAACCGAGGTCGACTGGATAAGTGGAGCCTGCATCTTGGTTGACTTGTCCATCTTTGACAATCTGGGCGGATTTGACGAGGGATATTTTATGTACGTGGAAGACTTGGACCTGTGCTGGAGGATAGCTAAAGACGGTGGCCGGGTTGGATATGTTCCCGGGGCCCAAGTCCGTCACACCCAGGGCACTTCAACGGCGAGCCATCCTTACAAGATGGAGCTAGCCCATTACCGGTCTGCTCTGCGTTTTTGCAGAAAGACCCAGAGGCGATTTTTTGGTTTGAGTATTGTTCCTGCAGGTATTTCTTTGACAATCAGGCTGGCACTTGTTGTGACTGCCAAGTTTGCCCGTCGAACCGCCGGAAGGTATTGGAGTGGAAAAAGTCACCGGGTTACGGGATAATAATAGGAGCAGGAAGTCATGGAAATTATTTCCAAAAGACTCATGTAGTAGATTGTGTGTCGATGTTGGTAGGGTATCCCGGTAATGGCTAAAGAATCACTTGGTTATAAAGTCGCGCGCGCTGCCCGCACGGGCGGTCACAGACGCGGGGCCGGTCGCACGTTGGAGACCTTTCATATCATATTTGTCGTGATAATCGTACTGGGGATCGGACTCGTGTACTACTCGCGCGCTGAGGCCTTGAACGGGACGGTGGCCAATTCAACCCCGCCTACCACAAAGCAGACCTGGTTCTCGGCGGTTGACTTTGACGTATGCGGAACCATACTGCCAAACCTTCCGCAAAATCCGGGGCTTTACTCTCCAACTACCGGGAAGATCAAGTTGGGGTTTTATACAACGGGTAATGGCCTAATTACTATCCACCCACTCAACCACACCCAGGCCGGAAACAACGCAGTCCTGAGTCAGTTCTTTAGTAACTATCCCGGGTTGGTGGTAACTCCCAGCGAGCTCAAGCTACCGGGTAGGCCGGCCCATAAGACCGGAGGCAAGTGTAATCTCAAGACGGCCTCGGTAACTACCGAGGTCTGGTCGTCTGGTCTGGGAACCTCCGGCCAGGTACTGACGAACAACTTCAACAGCTTCTTGTTCCAGAATGACCTGGAGATAACGATTGCTTATCTCCCTAACGGGGTAAGTGTGCCAAAGCCGCCCAGCTCACTCATACAGGCCATGTTTAACGCCAAGCCGACTACGAGCAACTCGACTACGACCACGACCCCGGCGAGACTTCCCACCGCGACTAGTCCAAAATTGCCCACCTCGACCCCGGCAAGTGTTCCCAGCTCACCTGGCGTCAAGTCATCGCTAACCCCTACGAAGGTTTCTAGCCCAACTAAGTCGTCGAGCAAAAAGACCGGGTAACAAAGGACCACAATGTGAAGTGTGTTCTTTTGGTCGGAGGGCAAGGTACCAGGCTTAGACCCCTTACATACTCTTTGCCCAAGCAGATGCTACCGGTGGTTGACGTACCAATGATAGAGAGAGTAATCGGTCACCTAGCTCAGTACGGCGTCGACGAGGTGGTTTTGTCTTTGGGCTATAAGCCCGACGCGTTTATTGAGGCCTTTCCAGCTGGAATGATTGACGGGGTAAAACTGGAATATGCCATCGAGCCCGAACCTCTCGATACGGCCGGGGCGATCAAGTTTGCGGCTACCTATGCCGAGATCGACTCGACATTCTTGGTGGTAAACGGAGATATCTTGACGGACCTAAAGGTTGACGAACTGGTCAAGTTCCATGAGAACGCCGGTGCCATGGCGACTATAACCCTGGTAGAAGTTCAAGACCCGAGTGCCTTTGGGGTAGTAGTGAGAGACGAGAATGGCAAGGTCGGTGACTTTATTGAAAAACCCCCCAAGGAAAGCGCCCCGGCGAACACGATCAATGCCGGGACCTACGTGGTTGACCCGGACGTACTTAGCTTGATTGACACCTCCCGCAAGGTGTCGATAGAGCGGGAGATCTTTCCCGCCCTGGCCTCCAAAGAGAGCCTGTATTCTATGGTGTCAACTGATTACTGGATTGATACGGGCACCTGCGAGAAGTACCTGGCCGCCCACTGGGACCTGCTACTGGGGAACCGGGACGAGCCACCCAACCCCCGGGCTGACCGGGTGGCTGACAACCTGTGGTGTCACGGCGAGTGTGAGTTAGACGGGAGGGTTGGCGAGATAAGTTATTTCGGTCAACTCTCGCGATGTCTGGATGGATCATTTGTGTCCCGGTCGGTCGTGGGTCCCGGGTGCGTAATTGGCCGAGGAGCTAAAGTGGTCAACTCGGTCTTGCTCAGTGGTGTTACGGTGTCAGACGGGGCAGTGGTTGAGAGTTCAGTCATCGGGGCCGGGGCAACCATTGGTGACAAGGCCCAGATTACAGATTTCTCAGTTGTAGGGTTTCATGAAGTTATATCTCCGTCTTGCGTAATAGAGAACACTAGGGTCCCACTCTAGATCGTGGAGAAAGTCACGCAGTCTATATGAAGGTACTCGTAACCGGGGGAGCTGGGTTTATAGGATCCCACCTCGTTGACCGCCTACTTGCCGAAGGACACCTAGTCGAAGTAGTCGACGACCTGTCAACCGGCTCGATGGCAAACCTCTCCCAGGCCAGAGCTGAATATCACGGACAGATTCGAATTAGTGAGCTAGATATTAGAAGTGATGAATTTGTCCAGCACGTTATCAAGGTTGAACCCGAGGTTGTCTTTCACATGGCCGCTCAGGCCGATGTGCGGGTCAGTATTCAAGATCCTCTGCTGGATGCCGAGATCAACATTCTGGGGACTATAAACGTACTAGAGGCAGCCCGTCTTGCCTCTACGCGCAAGATTGTGTTTGCTGCTAGTGGGGGAACTCTCTATGGCGAACCCACCCTCGACAAGCTCCCGATCAAAGAGACCG
Organism: Acidimicrobiales bacterium; assembly: GCA_027452005.1. Classification (GTDB taxonomy): domain Bacteria; phylum Actinomycetota; class Acidimicrobiia; order Acidimicrobiales; family JAKAVM01; genus JAKAVM01. The sequence continues at coordinate 31,199 of DAIDHF010000005.1, read as the reverse complement.
AGCCCCAAAGACCACTGTCTCAATATGGGGTATCAAAAAAGGTGGCACTTGATTATATGGCCACCTACCGTCAACTCTATGGCCTGGATTACAGTGCACTTGCCCTGGCTAATGTGTATGGTCCCCGTCAAGATCCTCACGGCGAAGCCGGGGTGGTTGCAATCTTTGCTGGCAACCTGGTCTCTAACATCCCGTGCAAGATATTTGGAACGGGCGAACAGACCAGAGACTTTATCTTTGTCGACGACGTCGTTGACGCGTTCTCAAAGGCGGCAAGTAGTGGGAGTGGTGAGGTCATCAATATCGGGACCGGAATTGAGACTTCTGTAAACACGCTGTACTCAACTGTCGTGCGCGCCACCAAGAGTAAGCTTGAACCCAATTTGTTTCCGGCTAGACCCGGTGAGTTGGACAGGTCATCTCTAAGCCCGAAAAAAGCAAAAAAGGTCCTCAACTGGACCAGCTGGACTAGCCTCGAAGAGGGTATTGCACAGGTCGTTCAAAGTCTGACCTGATACCAGGCGCACTCTAGACTTCATGCCGATTTAGAGTCCAGGCACCGTGTTATCCCCTGCAAAGATCGGGCAATTGGCTCAGTGATTCGGATTGACGTTAGAGGTCGATTAACGAAAGAGGTCTTCGTGGGCAGGTCGGACTACTTCGTCTACAACCTTCGACTCTCGAAACCAACTCTTTGGAAGTCCGCGGATGATAACAACGGGTATTGATGACGACTTGCCCATGACCAACTCGGCCGCTCCGGCTAGTTCGTCTACCACGCATATCTCGGTAACCTGAAGTTCTCGACCCATAGCGTCTAGTTGTCCTTTTAGGTCAACTATTGCCCCAATTCCCGAGCAACCAATGGCCACGTCTGTTAGGCCCTTTCGCCAGGCTCGACCAAAAGTGTCAGATATTATGACCCCTAGAGTGATCCCGAGTTCTCGTTCTAGTCTTATCCGGATGGTATTTGCCGACCGATCTGGGTCTAAAGGAAGAAGGGCACAGTATCGCGGGTCTACGTTCGATCTGTCGACTCCAGAGTTTGCACAGACAAATCCATGACGGGTCTCGGTTATGAGAAGGGTGTCTCGAGTCCGCAGCACTCGAACCGCCTCTTGCCTTACAACCGGCACATGAGAGTGGGGGTCATCTGGATCGACCTCAACCAGCCGGTTTTCCGCCTTTGAGACGATCTTTTGTGTTACCACGATCACGTCGAGATCTTCAATGATTGACGTTCCCGTCTTCAGTTCTTGACACGCGTCCAATATGACTCGGGCAAGGTCGTCTCCAGGTTGGATCTCTCCAATTTCAGTCACGGGAATAATTGAGAGTCCACCTTGGGGCAGAAAAGACATGTTGGTTCCAGTCACTGGGTTTTACCCAATTTCATAACCAAGTCGGCCAATTCATGGGTCTTTTTAGGGGTGTCCATAATTGTGTTGGCTACAACGCACTTCATGTCGAGGTTCTCAATTTCTCCCTGTAAATCCTGGTCAAGTGTATCAATTACAAGGGTTCCACAGAAGTCTTGGTAAAGTCGGGCGACTCCAAGGGACGAGGACTCATGACCGAGTTCTGTGAGCATTCTATCGGCCGGTCCTTTGATGGCCTTGCCACCAACGATTGGAGACACTGCCACAACCTGGTCTCTCTTTTGGGTTAGAACTTCCCGATAGCCAGCTACCGACAGAATTGGACCAATCGACACGACCGGGTTAGACGGACAGATCACGATCTGTTTGGAGACCTCAAGAAATTCAATTGCTCCCGGGACCGGTTTTGCAAGGGGTGACCCGTCAAACCAGACAGAATGTATTGAAACCGAGTGTTTGAGTTTAACAAAGTACTCCTGGAAACTGACTACCCGGGTTTTAGTACTAGAGTCATGGCCAGCTTCCAATCGCACCATAGTGCGTACAGGATCATCGGACATCGGGACAATGGTTGGGGCAATCCCAAAGCGTTTACTGAGAACTTTAGATATTTCAGATAAGGGTATCTTGGACCTTATCATTTCGGTCCTAACTAGGTGGGTAGCGATATCTAGATCACCGAGCATAAACCAGTCGGGTCCCTGAAGGCTGGCAATCGCGCCCATGACCGCCCAGGTCTCTTGGGCTCGCCCCCAGCCAAGCTCATTATTTGAGACCCCAGCCAGGTGGTATGTAACCGAGTCCATATCCGGGCAGATATACAGGCCGAACATCTCAAAGTCGTCCCCGGTATTGACAATTACCGAGATAGTGTCGGGGTCAACTACTTGACTTAGCCCGACAAGAAACTTGGCGGCACCTACACCACCGGCTAAACACGTGATCATGTGATCCACACTAGTTGGTCGGGGGGAACTAGACTTACTCTGAAAGTTTTCACTACGTACTGCGGACCCAATCTATTGCCCGAACAAATCATGCACCAACCTGCACGCCCAGTCCATGTCGCCATTGACGCTACGTCTTTATTGGGACAGGTAACGGGGATCGGACAATTTACGGCCGGGCTTCTTGGTGGGTTGGCCAACCAAGACCAAGTTCAGGTCGATGCCTTTGCAATATCTTGGCGGCGCCGAGGTGAGATTGTCAAGCACCTACCCTCCGGGATAAGCGCTCTCTCTCGCCCCATGCCAGCCCGCCCCTTGCACGCTGCCTGGAAGGTAATGAACTGGCCCAACCTGGAGATGTTTATCGGGATACACGACGTGGTACACGGGACCAATTACATAGTTCCGCCAACCTCAAGAGCGACCCGGATAATGTCAGTACACGACCTGACAACGGTTCACTATCCTCACCTGTGTGACGCGAAAACGCTCAGGTATCCCGATTTGATACGGCGAGCTGTTGCTAGAGGTGCATGGATCCATACCGATAGCAATTTTATAAAGCAAGAAGTGTGCGAGGAGTTTTCCATAGACCCGAGCAAGGTAGTAACTATCTACCCGGGCATTCCCGGGGAAAGTAAAAACGATGGGGCAGGGGGTCCCGGTAATCTTCCTGAGGGACTGTCACGCGAACTAATGAGTCGCCGCATCGAGTCGTACGTGGTATTTGTGGGCACAATAGAACCACGAAAAGACCTACCAACCCTACTAAAGGCCTTTTCGTTGCTCCACGTAGATCACCCAGGTCTTGGTCTCGTAATTGTTGGTCGAATGGGTTGGGGTCAAGCCGATTTTGAGACCACCTTAGCTAGTTTGGATCCGGCAATTCAATCAAAGGTAGTTGTGACCGGGTACGTGGCTCAACACGAACGAGAGAGTATAATTTCCGGGGCATGTTGCTTTGCTTACCCATCTCTATACGAGGGGTTTGGTTTTCCACCTCTAGAAGCCATGAGACTAGGGGTCCCAGTCGTAAGCACTACCCAGGGATCCATTCCTGAAGTCGTTGGCGATGCAGCGATCTTGGTTGATCCAAGAAACCCAGAGTCCCTTGCCAAAGCTATCGATGGATTTATCTCCAACGACCAGCTAAATCGTGAATATGTGGACCGCGGCTTTATCCAGGTTGCGAGATTTTCTTGGGAGAGATGTGCTGTCGGGTTCGTTGACCTATACATTCAGTGCGCGGGCCTGGGTGCTTAGTCAGTGACAACTGCCATTGTATGTGAGCAACTGGTATCTAAGGTACCAGGAGGAATTGGTGTGTATACCCAAGGCCTTCTACAGGGGTTGGTCGAAATTGGGGCCACTAAAGACGTGATCTTGCACACAACCGGAGGCCTCCGGGTTGACCCCGACCTACAATATGGCGATCGCCAAGACTTAGCTAAAGAGTCTATGTCACCTATTGGATCTGTTGATATAGCTAAATTTACCCAGGTGTCCTGGTCAAAGAGTCCATTGCTGGCCTCCTTGGTCAGGCTGGCCTGGACTCACCGGGTGCCATATCCGGTGGGTCGCAAATTAGAAACGGCTCAGGTAATGCACTGTCCAAGTTTTGTGTACCCGTTAGCTCCAGCTAATACTCGCCAGGTTGTAGTGGTTCACGATCTGGCCTGGAAGCGTTATCCAGGGGCCTTTTCCAAGCACGGGGTCGCCTGGCACGACAGAGCCCTTAGTCGGGCGATTGAAAGAAGCGAGGTTATAGTTGTTCCCTCTGCCCAGAGCGCGGATGACCTCGACCATGAGATATCGAGAAAAGAAACCGGTGAGCGCCCGGCCATTGAGATTGTTGAGTGGGGAAGTAATCACGTTAGGCCCAGATCCAACTACTTAGATATAGACCTGGACTCCCGTTTCGGAATTAACGGGCCGTATCTGGTCACGGTCGGGACTCGGGAACCTCGAAAGAACCTTGACAATGTTCTGGCTGCCTTTGAGATGGCTAGGACTCAACTTGGCGGGAACCTCCAGCTGGTAGTTATAGGTCCCCCAGGGTGGGGACCTATAACGAGACCTACCTCGGCCTCGGTAATCTTTACCGGTCACCTGCCAGATCATCTTCGAGACTCCCTCGTGGCTCAGGCGAGTGGATGTCTATACGTCCCCTTGTACGAGGGATGGGGATTTCCCGTGGTCGAGGCCATGGCATGTCAGATCCCGGTCATCTCGTCAAAGGTCCCCAGCGCAGCGACAGCCACCAGACTTGTAGATCCCGAGAGCCCAGAGGACATCGCCTCGGCGATTGTTGAGGTGGTCTCGGACCCACAGGTGGCAGCTAGACTGGTGGAAAAGGGCGCAGTCAGGGTTGCAGAGCTTACCTGGGCTAGATGTGCCAAAGAACATCTAAGAATCTGGACTGGACTTGTTTAGCAGTTTTCACGTTAGAACACGACCTTGAAAGGCACACTAGCCGTAAGCTTTGACGTATCTGCCGTACCTGCCAAGTTAGGCGGTGTAGGGCGATTCGTCTCAGGCTTGCTTGGAGCGATAAATAACCAAACCGATCTCTCTTTGACTCTAATCTCTCGAACCGGAGACATAGAGCGTTGGCACGAAATTGCACCTCGGGCCACGATAAAAGATCTAGCCCCCAATACAAGGCCACTTAGAATCGCCTGGGAGCAAGCAAGACTTCCGAAGATTTTAGACTCCCTTGGGGTTGACCTGCACCATGGACCTCACTACACTTTCCCCCAATCTGCGAGTACCCCGTCAATTGTCACCATCCACGACGTAACGTACTTCTCAAACCCAACCTGGCATCAGATGTCCAAGGTCCAGTTCTTTAGACGGGCCATCAAGACGGCAACAAGATTAGCGGCTGGTGTAATATGCGATAGTGAGACCACCCGGGCAAAGCTATTAGAGAGATTTTCAGTTTCCGGTAAAGTATTTGTCATCCCCCTTGGAGTAGATCACAAAAGATTTAATTCCGACGGGCGCGACAGCCAAGATGACGCTAACGCATTAGCCCAACTGGGGATTGGGTATCCATACGTCTTGTATCTAGGCACGGTGGAACCTCGCAAGGATGTCCCGACTCTGGTTAGGGCCTTTGACAAAATTTCTCAAGGACACAAGCAACTTCACCTAGTCATCGCCGGTGCACCTGGTTGGGGAGAACGGGAACTCGCGACGGCAATTGGCCAAGTGAAACATCGTGACAAGATTATCAGGCTTGGCTACGTTCCCGACGAGTCTGTCCCGGCACTAGTAAGGGGAGCAAAGGCGGTTGCCTATCCATCAATTGAAGAAGGCTTTGGGCTTCCAGTATTAGAGGCCCTAGCGTGTGCGACCCCGGTAATTACCACCTCGGGGACTGCCATGGAGGAAGTCGGCAAAGGGGCGGCGGTCATAGTGAGTCCTGGCGACGACCGGGGACTGGCTGGGGCCCTCGATATGGTCGCCCGCGAGGACGACAGTCTCAGCACCCGGAAGCTAAAAGGTCTGGAAATTGCTGGTAGGTTTACCTGGGAGAACGCATGCGAGAAACACATTGAGGCCTACCGGGCAGTAGTTGACATGGTATAGGACCGTGACCGTCAGGAAGGAATATACCCTCTGGAGTTGGGATTATGAGGTCAGTTGGCCTTACTGTGTTAGGCAAAGATGTTTTCGATAGGCAAATCAATTGCGAGCAATCTAGGCCACGTGAATCCACCAGATGTCCACCTAAAAGGTCTGGACAATCGGGTAACCACCGACGACCACGACGCGATTGTTGAGGCCAAGTCCCAAATAGGCGACACTGTCCATACCAGCCAGTTTCCACACCAGTCGATCGGGCTATCGAGGCGAGTTAGTGGATTTATTGCCCTGACAAAACCCAGAATAATAGAACTGTTGCTCGTGACCACTCTCCCGACGATGTTTGTAGCCAAACAGGGCGTGCCAGCACTTTCACTTATGCTTGAAACATTACTCGGAGGCGCCCTGGCTGCTGGCGGTGCAAACGCGATCAACATGGTAGTCGACAGGGACATCGACTCGGTGATGAAGAGGACGAAGTCCAGACCACTCGTGACGGGGGTGGTCACGGCGACCCAGGCGATGGTGTTTGCGATTGTCTTGGAGACGGTTGCGTTTGTGGAGTTGTACCAACTCGTAAATCTTCTAAGCGCCATTTTGGCAGTAAGCGCAACCGCGTTTTACGTGTTCGTGTATACGATCTGGCTCAAGAGAACCTCTACGCAGAACATCGTTATTGGGGGGGCAGCCGGGGCGGTCCCGGTTTTGGTGGGCTGGGCTGCGGTTACCAACTCAATCAACATAGCCCCGATAGTACTTTTTTCAATTGTTTTCCTCTGGACCCCGCCGCATTTCTGGGCTCTGGCCGTAAAGTACTCAGATGACTACAAGAGCGCCAACGTGCCCATGTTGCCTGCCGTTACCTCGTTCAAGGCCACGGCCCGCCAGATCATGGTCTACACCCTTGCCCTGTGGGCGTGTTCGCTAGTATTTGGTCTGGCCGGACACATGGGGATTGTTTACTTCGTGAGTGCGTTGTTGCTCGGGGCCGTGTTTGTACTCTACGCAGCTGGCCTTCTCAAAGAGCCATCCGAGAAGAGGGCCATGGCAACTTTTCACTACTCGATTACCTATCTGACACTTTTATTTGTGTCAATGGGCGTTGACGTACTGGTCCGCCACGGAGGCTAGCCCGATCAAAGATTCAAGCAGGCGCCCGTGACAGATGGGCCTGAGAGACTCGGAAAAGACTCGGACACCCCAGAATCCGACGTTGGGTCAGTCCCGCATAATCGCTCCCATATAGTCTCTATAGTCCTCGTGGTAGCCCTCTTGGCAATTGGCCTCTCAGCGGTTGTGACTAGAATCTTAGGAGGAGGCGCAAAGCCCAATGCGCTTGTCTCACCAATATCTAGGTCAACGGCCCGACGAATCCAGGCCAAGACCTCGTCAAAAGTGGTAACTGGAGGATCCATTGAAAGTCCCCCCACCGTCAGCTTGCCAAGAGGCCTTGCCCCGGCTGAAAAGCTCCCCCTGGCGGGATCTTCAGGCTCTCCTCAGTCAACCCGGGCAAGTACTGGCGGCACTACAACGGCGGTGTTTGGGGGGAAACAAGACAAGCCCTACGTGCTGGTATTCATGGCGGCATGGTGTATTGAATGTCACGTTGCCGACCGGACTGCTGAGACTGTCTATAAAGAGACCTCACCCAAGGTGGATTTTGTCGGGATTGATGTCGGAGATAGTTCTCAGGCAGCTGCCAGTTTTATATCGCAAGAACACATAACATTTCCGGTCGGGTTGGATCAAAGTCAGGGATTTGCCCAGAAATATGGGGTGTATGGACTCCCGCAGACCTTCTTTATAAGAGCGAACGGGACCATTGAAGACCACACGTACGGTCCCATGACCTCAAGTGGACTTTTGTCCGAGATCCAGGCCCTGACAAGGTCTAATTGATTGCCCGTTGCTTGATTGATAGTGTCATGCCATGACAGTCGGGATGGCCGTGTTGGTCTCTGGATCCGGAACACTCTTGGAGGCCATGATCGAAAACGGGCTCCCAATAAGGGTGGTGGCTACAGACCGACCATGCCGAGCCCAAGAGGTTACCCGGACCCATGGCTTGGACCTGGTGGTTTTAGAGCGTACCGACTTTTCACCGTCCTTTGACCGAGAGGCTTACACCGATCACCTGGTGAGCAGGCTGATCAACTACGATATCGGGCTCGTGGCCATGGCCGGATTCGGGACCATTTTGGGAGGTTCGATCTATCAGCACTTCCCCGATCGGGTCCTAAACACTCATCCGGCCCTGTTACCCAAGCACAAGGGCTGGCACGCGGTTTCAGATGCCCTAAGTGCAGGGGACAAGATAACCGGTTGTACCATACACCTGGCCACGGCCGAAGTCGACGAAGGCCCCATTTTGGCCCAAGAAGTAGTCCCGATCCTAGAGGGGGACACCGAGGAGGTTCTTCATGAGAGGATCAAGGAGGTCGAAAGAAGGCTGTATCCGTCCACAATACTGACCTATCTGGCTTACCTGGAGTGGTTAGAAATACAGTGGAGTCCTGGAACATCGCCAGGCGGGCCTGTTTTGTCCAAACCCCGGTGGGTTGGGCGGATTTAGCTAAAGAGCCTGCTTTTAGATTTTGAAATATATTTTTGGAGAATAAATAACCCTTGCCTAACACTAAACCCGACACCATCAAGAAAAAACGTGCCCTTCTCTCGGTTTACGACAAGACCGGGATCGTTGAGTTCGCTCAGGGTCTAATTGGGCTAGGTTTCGACATCGTGTCTTCGGGTGGGACATCGGCCACATTGACAAGTCACTCGATTGAGCACGTGAGCGTGGAAGAGATTACCGGGTCTCCCGAGATGCTGGGGGGCCGGGTAAAGACCCTTCACCCCAAGATTCACGGGGGTATTTTGGCCGATACAACAAAGACGAGCCACGTCCAAGACCTTGTGGCCAACCAGATTGAGCCCATAGACATGGTTGCGTGCAACCTGTACCCCTTTGAGACCGAGCCCGGGATCGAGATGATCGATGTGGGTGGGCCGACCATGGTCCGGGCTGGTGCTAAGAATTTTGACCGCGTGACCACGGTGGTCGACCCCGAAGACTACTCGGTCGTGTTGGATGAGATCGTCCAACACGGGTTAGTTAGATCTGAGACGAGGCGGAGGTTGGCCCTCAAAGCCTTTCGCCACACCGCCGACTATGACCAGGCCATAGCCAGGTGGCTGGAAGGTCAACTAGACCCCTCTCTTGAGGACGGGTCAACCCGGGTTGGTAGTTCGGCCAAGTTAGAAAAGACCATCCGGATTGACTTGGAGCGGGCGAACTCGCTTAGGTACGGAGAGAACCCCCATTTAGATGGAGCCCGCTATCGACAGATCGGGACCACGAGTTGGTGGGACTCGGTAGTGCAACATGGTGGTTTGGAACTGTCGTATCTCAACTACCTTGACACTGAGGCCGCATGGAATTTGGTCTTTGATCTGGGGGACCTACTAGACATGCCTGTTAGCAACAACCAGGTAGCAGTTATTGTCAAGCACGCAAATGCTTGTGGGGTTGCTGTTGGGAGAACCCCCGAAGAGACTTACGAGAACGCGTTCTTATGTGATCCGGTCTCGGCGTTTGGGGGGATCGTGGCAGTGGGCTTTGAGGTTACCGATTCCGTGGCTCAGACCATGGCGTCCAAGGCCCAGGCAGACGTGATTATTGCCCCGAGTTTCAGTGAACGGGCCATCGAGATACTCCGGGCCAAGAGAAAGAACACTAGAATTCTAAGTGCGCTGGAGCCCGACCGCGTTCAAGTGTCGGTTCGCCAGCTGGGCCATAGTTTCTTAGTTCAGCAAGCTGACAAGGTTGAGGACCGGGAGGTATATGAGACACTGGCCTGCGGGCAGGCCCCTGACGCCGACAAGTTGATCGATCTCAAAATTGCCTGGATGGTATGTGCCAGAACAAGCTCTAACGCAATTGTTATAGCCAACCACGGGCAAGCCATAGGTATTGGGGCTGGCCAGCAAAACCGGGTGGACTGCGCCAGGATAGCCCTGACTAAGGCCGGAGATCGAGCCAAGGGGGCCGTGGCCGCGAGCGACGCATTTATCCCATTTAGAGACACCGTTGACGAACTTGGGAGCGGCGGAATTGACTGCGTAATTCAACCAGGCGGGTCGGTTAGAGACGACGAGGTTATCTCGGCCGCTCAAGAGTTGGGTATGACCATGTTGCTAACCGGAACCCGGCACTTCAAGCACTAGACACATGCGAGCACATCTTTTAGACGGTGAGGCCTTGGCCAGCCAGATACGATCAGATCTTTCAGCTCGAGTCTTAGAGTTGGGCCAGTCAAATATTACCCCGGGGCTAGGAACGATCTTAGTCGGAGACGACGGTCCCAGTGAGCGGTATGTGGCCATGAAGCATGCCGACTGCAGGGAGGTGGGTATCAGGTCATTTCACCGGGCGATGGGGGCGACAACATCTCAAGAAGAGCTAGAGTCAGTCGTTGACGAGTTCAACGAGAACCCTGAGATCCACTCGTATCTAATACAGCTCCCACTTCCGGCCCACTTGGATGAAACCCGGGTACTGCTTCGGGTGAATCCCGACAAGGATGTCGACGGACTTCACCCGACCAACCTGGGGAGGCTGGTCTTGGGTGCCCCGGGACCCATCCCGTGTACCCCGGCGGGGATCTTGGAGCTGGTCGTCCAAAACGGGGTACCAATAGTGGGTCGTCACGTGGTTGTCGTGGGACGGGGAATTACCATCGGGAGACCCTTAGCACTCTTGTTGGCCACAAAGCGCCCGAACTGCAACGCAGCGGTTACCGTGGTTCACACCGGGGTGCCTAACTTGGGCTACTACACCAGCCAGGCCGACATCGTGATTGCAGCTGCCGGCCATGCCGGACTGATTACAAAGGACATGATAAAGCCCGGGGCCTGTGTTGTTGGAGCCGGGGTCTCCCGAGAGGGGAAAAAGATCCTGTCTGATCTGGCCGACGATGTTGGTGAGGTTGCCGGATTTGTTACTCCCAGGATTGGTGGGGTTGGCCCCATGACCCGGGCCATGCTCTTGGTCAACGCAGTGGACGCAGCTGAGAGAACTATCACGTGACCCAGATCGACAAGATCATTGGGAAGGGGAGGTCTTTTTCTATTGAGATGTTTGCCCCTAAGACCCCCGAGGCCGAAGACCGTCTAGTGGAGGCCCTGGGTGAGTTTCAAAAACTCCGCCCGAGTTTTGTCTCGATAACCTACGGGGCCGGAGGCTCCACCCGTGACCGGACCCACTCTTTGGTGGTGGACCTGAACCAGAACTTTCCAGCCCCGGCGATGGCTCATCTGGTTTGTAGCGGCCATACCCGGGACGAGTTGACCGAGATTCTCACCAAATATCGAGACTGCGGGGTTGAAAATATCCTGGCCTTGCGAGGAGATCCACCAGTTGCTGGTCGTCAAGCCCACCAGGGGGAACTAGATTGGGCCATTGATCTAGTCGAACTGGCCAAGGAACTAGGTGAGTTCTGTGTAGCCGTGGCCGCCCACCCGGAAGGCCATCCTGAGTCAACCAGCCTGGACCAAGATCGCCGAGATCTAGCCGCAAAACTGGCCGTGGCAGACTTTGGAATTACTCAGTTCTTTTTCAAGGCCTCTTACTACTGGGACATGGTGGAGACCCTCGGGTCTCTCGGGGTTAGCAAGCCGGTAATCCCGGGCATCATGCCAATAACTAGTTATGGGTCGATTCAAAAGATGGCCGAGCTCTCAGGAGCGAAGATTCCCCCTGAAATTATAAGTCGTCTTGAGAGATGTAAGGAACGAGAACAAGACGTGGTCGAGCTTGGAATTGAGATTGCCTGCGAACTCTCCCAGGAGCTATTAGATCAAGGGGCACCTGGGCTTCATATCTTCACCATGAACCTGGCTAGATCAACCAGGGAGATCTTTGAGAGGTTGGGACTATTTACAACCTAACCCGGCCTAGAGAGTTGTTGAAGTTTGGTCTCGACGGTTCACTATACGTGGTAGGCTTTTCCCTGGCTATTTTCGTCGGGACCATTTTGAGCGTTATGGTGTCAGACAACTTTGTTGGACTAGCAATGGTGGGTCTAGTGGGGCTGGTTGGATTTCTTGTTAGTTCGTCTTCTGGCAAGGCGCGTTCTGTGGCCAAGATTATTGACATGGCACACCTGGGCGGAGTTGAGACCTGCCTGGATCTCGGATGCGGGACCGGGAGGGTTCTCGTTGAGCTGGCTGGTGCTCTTGACCGGGGCTTTGTAGTGGGGATAGATCGGTGGCGCAAGGCAGACCAGTTCCCAAATGGCCCCGAGATTGCCCGGAGAAATCTGGTGGACCTCAGTCCACCTGGCAGGTGGGCAGTTATAAGTGGTGACGGGCTGTCACTCCCTTTTAGGTCGGGAAGTTTTACCCTGGTGGTATCTAACTTGATGCTTCACAACGTGCACGGTGCCCATGGCAAGTTTCAGGTCCTGCGTGAGATAGCGCGCGTGCTAGCCCCTGGCGGGCTGGTAATCATCTCAGACGTCGGGATGTCGCGAAGGTATATCCCGGCGCTAAAGGCCCTAGGACTGGGAGAGTTTCAGTTTCGCGGGTCTCCGCCTTGGTATTTTGCCCCAAATGGGGTGCTCAGTGCGAGGCTTACTGCCTGACTCAGACAAGTCACTTTGTCTGACCGAGTTGTTGGGGGGTAAGTTTGAGTCATGCCAGCGAAAATTACCATGTCAGACTCGGGAGCACTCAACGTTCCAGATAACCCCACGATTCCATTTATTCAGGGCGACGGAACCGGGGTTGATATTTGGCCAGCTGCCCGGGTTGTATTCGACGCGGCTTGCGCTAAGCACGGAAAGGCAATCGACTGGTTGGAGGTTCTGGCCGGGCAACGCGCGTATGACGAGACCGGTGAGTGGCTCCCACAAGAGACCGTGGACACCTTTTCCGAGTACCTTATCGGGATAAAAGGACCGCTAACTACCCCGATTGGGGGTGGGATTAGATCTCTCAACGTTGCCCTGCGCCAGTTACTCGATCTTTACGTGTGCCTCAGGCCGGTTCGGTGGTTTCAAGGAGTGCCATCTCCCGTGCGCCATCCAGAAAAAGTGGATATGGTGATCTTCAGGGAGAATACTGAGGATGTGTACGCAGGATATGAGGTCGAAGAGGGAACCGACGAGGCGAAAAGGCTTATCGAGATCTTGAATACCGAGCTAGGGTTTTCAGTGAGGCCCGATTCTGGGGTTGGGATAAAGCCGATCTCGTCCACCGGGTCCAAGCGACTCATCCGGGCGGCAATAGAGTACGCCCAGCGCAACAAGCGCGAGAGCGTAACCCTGGTACACAAGGGGAATATTCAAAAGTTCACCGAGGGGGCATTCCGCAAGTGGGGCTATGAGTTGGTCCGCGAGGAGTTCTCCGAGACTGCCGTGGGCTGGGATGATTGTAACGGCAACCCAGGCGGGAAGATCTTGGTTAAGGACACCATCGCCGACATAACCTTGCAACAGGTCTTGACCAGGCCCGAGGACTTTGATGTGATCGCCACGACCAACCTCAACGGAGACTACCTATCTGATGCCCTGGCGGCTCAGGTTGGAGGTATCGGGATAGCCCCCGGTGGCAATATTAACTACGTGACCGGTCACGGGATCTTCGAGGCCACCCACGGCACTGCGCCCAAGTACGCCGGTCAAGACAAGGTAAATCCGGGCTCGGTAATCCTCTCTGGGGTCATGATGTTCGAGCACCTCGGCTGGAACGAGGTGGCCTCCAATATAGTTAGCGCCCTTGAGGCGACCATTGTCGACAAAGTGGTCACCTATGACTTCGCCCGCCTTATGGACGGCGCTAAAGAGGTCTCGTGTTCAAGATTTGCAAGTGAGATCGTGTCTAGGCTTTAGTCTTAGACCCTATGCGTCAAAAAGGATGACAAAAGTGACACAAACCAAACCTCCGATTCATGTAACCGTAACCGGGGCTGCAGGACAGATCGGGTACTCTTTGCTATATCGGATCGCCTCGGGCCAGATGCTCGGCGACGATCAGCCAATTGTGTTGCGACTGCTAGAGATCGAGTCAGCCATGCGGGCCCTTGAAGGGGTGGTCATGGAGCTAGACGACTGTGCCTTTCCCCTCCTCAAAGATATTGTGGCTACGAGCGATCTAACGAACGCCTTTGATTCGACCTCGTGGGCCCTACTCGTGGGTTCCGTCCCCCGAAAGGCTGGCATGGAGAGGAATGACCTACTCAACATCAACGGGGGTATCTTTGGTCCTCAAGGCCGGGCTATAAACGATAACGCCTCCGACGACGTACGAGTTCTAGTGGTGGGCAACCCGTGTAACACCAACTGCCTCATTGCCAGGTCGGCCGCACCAGACGTACCACCCGAAAGATGGTTTGCAATGACTCGGCTTGATCAAAACCGGGCCAGGTCTCAAATTGCCAAGCGAGCCGGGGTAGGGGTTGAAGATGTCAAGAACCTGGTCATTTGGGGTAATCATTCCTCCACCCAGTTTCCTGATTTTGAAAATGCCACTATTTTGGATCGGCCAGTCGAGCAAGTTATTGGAAACCGGGCCTGGCTGGAGGGCGAGTTCATCACGACCGTCCAACAGCGTGGGGCCCAGATCATTGAAGCCCGAGGGGCTTCTTCAGCGGCGTCTGCGGCAAATGCTGCTATTGACTCGGTGGTAAGTGTGGTCAATCCAACCCCCAGCGGCGACAGTGTGTCTCTAGCCGTGGTCTCGCGTGGAGAGTACTCAATTGCTGAGGGTCTTCAGTTTGGGTTCCCGGTAGTCAGTGACGGCAAGTCCTGGAAGGTGGTCGAGGGCCTAGAACACAGTCAATTTGCCCAAGGCAAGATACGGGCTACGACTGAGGAGCTACTAGCAGAAAAGAAGGCAGTCGAATCCCTCTTATAGGCCAGCCGGGTTGGTTTTCACGCGGGTAACGGTAGGCCAGAGAGCCAAAATTCCCCGAGGATTTGTTAGACGGCTGTCTCTACTCCGAGTTGCCTGAGAAAGCTGGTCTTGTCACCAATTGCCTTCAGCCAGGCTCCCAGGTCTAGCTCAAAATGGGACCGGTCACCGTCTTCGTAGGCGTGCTCTAATTCGTCAAACGCAGCGCTCTCGGCATCGGCAAGGGCTCGATAACGAGCAAGAACGTGGTCGTCAATCACCTCGGTAAGTGTCATATGACCTCCTTGGGTTTTGGTATTTTTTCGACTAACTCTCAACATATCGCCTTAGGGCGGCTTTTGCACGACATGGCCAAATTAGCTAACTACCAGGGATTTTGTGGTTTGGCGACTATGATTTGGGGAGCTGAGAGTAGGGCTTTCGCGATATCTTGCGACCCAGCCAAGCCACCGGGTCAAAGTGGCGATCAACTACCCGCTCCTTCATTGGGATTATAGCGTTGTCGGTAATGTGTATCGACTCAGGACATACCTCGGTACAGCACTTGGTGATGTTACAAAGGCTTATCCCGCCCTCTTCTCTGGCCTTAGACCGGACGTCCTCGGTGTTGAGGGGGTGCATAGACATCTCGGCGTACCTCAGAAAGAACCTTGGTCCCGCAAAGTATTTCTTGTTGTCCTCGTGATCTCGTATCACGTGACATACGTCCTGACAGAGAAAGCACTCAATGCACTTGCGAAACTCTTGAATCCGGTTGACGTCTTGTTGGTACATCCGTCTTACCCCGTCTGGACCGGGATCGGCAATCTTGAGGTGGGGAACCCTCTTGGCCACCTCGTAGTTGAATGATACGTCGGTCACGAGATCCTTGACAATCGGGAACGTCTTGAGAGGGGCAACCGTAATAGGGACCCCTGGATCGAAGTTATCCATCCGGGTCATGCACATAAGTGACGGCTTGCCATTGATCTCGGCCGAACAAGACCCACATTTCCCCGCCTTGCAGTTCCAGCGCACCGCAATGTCGGTTGCCTGAGAGGCCTGGATGGCGTGTACCACGTCCAAGAGAACCTCGCCTTCTAGAACCGGGGAGTCGTACTCTTGAAACTGGCCACCCTTAGAGTCCCCCCGCCATAGCCTCATTTTCCAGGATTTCTTGGATGTCTCAGGCGACGCGTTTGTCATTATTTTGCCTCCTCAAATAGTCTGGCCAGTTCAGCTGGCATCTCTGGAAGGGGGGTCTCGGTAACCGATATCTCACCCGAGGCCATTGAACAGGCCAAATTCACCTTCCCGAAGTGGTCCTTGTCTGGTCCGGGGAAGTCGTCACGGGTATGGCCTCCGCGGCTCTCCTTTCGCTCTAGGGCTGCCAGGGTGACACACTGGGCAACCGTGAGCTGACAGCGCAGATCTAGGGCGTGATGCCAACCCGTGTTATATCCCTTGTTGCCCGGGGCAGACAGGTTTCGGGCTCGGTCGCTCAACTTAGCCAGGGCGTCTTTGGCCTCAACGAGTTCTCGCTCCACTCTGATGATCCCAACTAGCTCATTCATGGTGTCTTGGAGAGAGTGCAACACATCGAAGGGATTCTCCCCTGAGGTAGAGGTTAATATCTTGTCGGCCTCGGCTACGATGCTTTTGATCTCACCCTCCTGCGGGGAGGGTTCCTTACAAGACGAGGCATACTGGCTGGCTCCGATCCCGGCTCGACGCCCAAAGACCAAGAGGTCACCCAGTGAGTTGCCCCCGAGGCGGTTGGAGCCGTGCATACCTCCAGCTACCTCGCCACAGGCAAACAGGCCCTTTACCGTGGACTCAGCGGTGTCTGGGTCGACCCTTACCCCACCCATGGCATAGTGACAGGTGGGTCCTATCTCCATGGCCTCCCGGGTTATATCTACCCCGGCGAGCTGTTTGAACTGATGATACATAGAGGGTAGTCGACGCTTGATGTACTCGGGATCCCGCCTCGAGAATATGTCGAGAAAGACTCCTCCATGAGGCGAACCACGGCCAGCTTTGACCTCTGAGTTGATCGCCCGAGCGACCTCGTCACGGGGCAACAGGTCAGGAGTACGCCTGGCCCCCTTCTTGTCGGTGTACCACCTGTCTGCCTCCTCTTCGGTGTCCGCGGTCTCAGCTCGGAACATCTCTGGGACGTAGTTGAACATGAACCGGGTCCCGTCCGAGTTTCTCAGGGTACCGCCATCCCCACGTACCCCCTCGGTTACCAAGAGTCCCTTGACCGACAGGGGCCACACCATTCCCGTTGGGTGGAACTGGATAAACTCCATGTCGATAAGTTCGGCCCCGGCCCAGATTGCCAGGGCGTGTCCGTCTCCAGTGCACTCCCAAGAGTTGGACGTGACCTTCCAGGACCGACCTAGGCCACCGGTGGCCAAGACAACCGCCTTGGCCTTGAAGACCACGTACTCACCGCTAACTCGGTGGTAACCCAAGGCACCACACACACTCCCGTCGTCATTGGTCAAGAGCTTGAGGATGGAACACTCCATGAACACCTCAATACCATCAGCCACGGCCTTTTGTTGTAAGGTCCTGATCATCTCCAGCCCGGTCCTGTCGCCTACATGGGCCAACCTGGCGTAACGGTGTCCACCAAAGTCTCTTTGAGAGATCTTCCCGTCTCCAGTCCGGTCAAATACTGCACCCCACTCCTCTAACTCCCAGACCCGGTCAGGGGTCTCCTGGGCGTGAAGCTGGGCCATGCGCCAGTTATTGAGCATCTTTCCACCACGCATGGTGTCACGAAAGTGTACCTCCCAGTTGTCCTCGGGGTACACGTTGCCCATGGCCGCCGCGATTCCTCCTTCGGCCATGACCGTGTGCGCTTTGCCAAGCAAAGACTTGGTTATCACGGCCGTCTTTGACCCGAGGGCAACTGACTCAATGGCTGCCCTAAGTCCTGCCCCACCAGCCCCTATGACGATTACGTCGTACTCGTGAGTTTCAAAGGAGGACATCTAGAACAACCTCGGGTCGTGAATTACCCCGCTGGCCACGAGGCGCACGTAGACGTCGGTCAGGGCCACAAAGACCAGGCTCAACCACGCAAATTGCATGTGATGAGGATTTAGCTTGGAGGCCACCTTCCACAGTCGGTGGCGGATGGGGTGTTCGGAGAACCTGTTTACACCGCCTCCACATAGATGCCTACAGGCGTGACACGACAGAGAGTACAGCCACAAAAAGGCCGCGTTAGCGCACAAAACCAAGGTCCCCAGACTCAGCCCCCACCCGGTACTCCCCATCCGGAAGGCTTCAACGGCATCAATGGTCAAGAGCACGTTGAATATGAGAGCCAAATACATAAACCACCGGTGAGCGTTCTGAAGGATCAGGGGAAATCGGGACTCCCCGGAGTAGTTCTTGTGGGCGTCTTGAACACCGCACGCCGGGGGAGACAGCCAAAAAGACCGGTAGTAGGCCTTGCGATAGTAGTAGCACGTTAACCTGAATCCCAAAGGAACAATCAGGATTAGAATCCCCGGCGACAGGGTCCACCAGTGGGCCACGAATGAAAAACGTGATCCCGGGGGGCAACCGTTTGCTATACACGGCGAGTAAAACGGGGACAAGAGGTTGCGCCCGAGTGAGTTCCCCACGTAGTAGTTGGCGTTCTGAAATACGGCCCAGGTGGAGTAAACCACAAATGCCAGGAGAATAGTCGCGGTCACAACTGGCTGAATCCACCAGTTGTCGGTTCGAAGATGTCTCCCATCGGGTCCTCCGCGGGGTTGTCCAATTGACACCGGTGTGACTGTTGTATCAGATACTGCCGTCACCTATTATTTCTCCTAACTTCGCAATATATCGCTATGGGTCATTTCTATGTTCGGCTCTATCTAGAGAGATAAAACTGGGCGTCAACATACTTCCACCTAACCGTGGGTAATGAAAAATCGCCTGTTAGCTGGGGAGGCAATTAGACAAACTCGGTCTCCTAAAAAAATTTCAAAAAATAAGCGAATTATCACTCCCAGAGTCAATCTAGACTCTTACGGTAGCAAAAATTAGCATTAATCCGATCTAAACCTGCGGATATGGCACAATTTGCAATATTTAGTTAGCAGTTTTTCGAATTTTCTCTTGAATTTGCGTTTGTTTAGTATCAAGATTACATTGCTGTAATTCTTACAAACATGTAATTACAACCTTGACATTAGAGGGGAGTTACTCCAAGTGCCTCAGCAAGTAATCCAGATTCACCAACAGGTAAGCACAAGTGCCACCTCACAGGTCCAAGACCCTGACTGGCAGTCCAAGGCAAACTGCCTTGGGGTGGACCCAGACCTGTTTTTCCCCGAGCGAGGGGCTTCAACCAAGGAGGCCAAGGGAGTATGCAAGGGGTGTGTGGTCCGAGACGACTGCTTAGAGTACGCCCTGGCTAACGGCGAGAAGTTTGGTATCTGGGGGGGCATGAGCGAGCGTGAACGCCGTCGGATAAGGCGGGCGCGGGCAATTGCGGCCAGGCGGCCTAGCGGGGTCCAGAGCGCCTAATTCGCATCTCTCGGGGTCTTTCCTGGGCCAGCTGGCACGAGGCGGGTACCGAAAGATATTCAGACTCTCGGTCTAATCTCAGGAGTCCAAGACTGTCTACCTGGGTAGGGGATTTACAGGCGGGCGAGGTTCATACTCACAAGGGCTACCAGAAGCCGGAAGCCCAGGGGCTGCAAGTACCGGGGGCACCAAAAAGGCCTGATTGTTGAAGTCCAAACAGTCCATGAGATCATCGGCGTTCGCGTCACGATATGTAAGGGCGCCTAGGTTGAACTTTGTCTCTATAAAGCGCAGAATTGAGGTGTGGTCTCTAATCACGCTTGACACGTAGTTCTGTCTTGAATAGGGCGAGATGACAAACCCGGGAACCCTAAGTCCCGTCATATCAAACCCACCTGGTTGATTTGGTGGAACCGTGATGTGCGGGGCGATGTTGTCCGGGGCGACACATGCAACAGGAGGAACGTGATCGTAACACCCTCCAACCTCGTCGTAGGTAAAAAATATTACAGTCTTGTCCCAGTTGGGACTGGCCATGACAGCGTTTATTATCGAGTAACTATACACCTCTCCGTTTTGAACGTCCCTGGCTCCCTCGTCATATTGATCTGAGAACCCGGGAGCCAAGATGCTGACTGCCGGCAACGTCCCATTCAAGCAGTCTGATAAGAAGTCGGTCGGATAGGCCTTTAGATGTGAGGAGATCGAACCAAGGTAGGACACCGGGTTTGAGGTCGGGAACAACAAGACATCCCAGCCGTTAGCTACTCCGTAGTCGTTCCAGGATATCCCGTACGCGTCAAGCCGGTCCCAGATAGTTCCATTTGGCGC
Organism: Acidimicrobiales bacterium; assembly: GCA_027452005.1. Classification (GTDB taxonomy): domain Bacteria; phylum Actinomycetota; class Acidimicrobiia; order Acidimicrobiales; family JAKAVM01; genus JAKAVM01. The sequence continues at coordinate 11,020 of DAIDHF010000005.1, read as the reverse complement.
ACTCGGATACTCCAGGACCTCTTGGGGGCTGGTATCAACTATCCCAACCGACGTGGCCGCTTGAAGGAATCTCCGGTTTGGGTAAGTCGGGCCTAGTACAGAGGCAAACCACCTATCACAGATTGGAAAAATATTGGCCATTGAGTAGTAAAAGGGAAGTTCTTCACCGGTGTAGTAGCCCATGACGTTTGTAGAGTTGTTGGCCCGAATAAAGTTGTCCATAGCTCCGTGATTCCAGGCCAGATGTTCGCCATCCCATCCGTGGTCGCCAGTTACTACGTTACATGGGTTGGTCTGGTGAAATACCCTAAAGGGTTTGCCCTCCATGTCGTAGTTCCAGTTAGTCGGTATCCCGTCTGGCCCCATCGTATATCCGTCTCCGCGCCCGAGAACTCCGTAGTAACTGTCAAAGGAATGGTTTTCTTGCATGTAGATAACTATGTGCTCGATCTCGGGCATCGTGTCAGTCCCTTCGGGGAGCCTCGGGAAGGGTTTGGTCTCAGGCCTCATGATTACGCCCTTGTCGCGCACTAACGCCTGTGCCTTCCATGGGTCTACACCCTCGGCCAGGGCCAGTGCCCCGGTTGCGGCCAACATGGTCTGGAGGACTCGCCTGCGCGAGATAGATTGATCGCGCTGGTAGTCGATGTGGTTAAGGTACTTCTCAGGTACCTTTGAACGAGATTTCCTTGACATCATTTAGAGTTTCCTCCTCGTGTTAGGCGTACATCGGAACTTTTCCAAGGTGTGTTATGAGAAACCGGCCACCGAGGCAATTGTTGAGACGGGTACTTCGTTGCCAGCTGATATACCCGATGGGAAAGCGTCCCCAAATCCCAGGGTTACTCCCTGGCTGGTAACCATTAGATAACCCTGCCCCGAGGTACTTGTCAGAACCCCAACCACCGGGTTTGTGATCAAATTCAGAGGGGTTAGCTGGGAGGTCGAATTGATCAGAGACGCAGAGTAGCTAGAGCCATAGTACCGGGCACTTCCGAAAGCGTAAGCTCCTCCGTCTGATCCCACCAACAGGTATCCATGACCATTGGGGCCCGATAGTGCCCCCACAACTGGAGCGTTGATGGATATCCCCGCCATCGACCCATAGAATTGGGCATCCCCAAAAGCAAACACCCCACCATCTGAAGCAACTAGCCAGTATCCAGACGAGTTGGGCCCGGGCACGAGGGCAACGATGGGGGCCTTAGGCACAATTCCAAGTTGGGCTAAAGATCCGTAGTTCACGGCGTCCCCAGACGCGAAGACTGCGCCACTTGACGAGGCCAGCCAGTAGCCACCGGAGTCTCCGGTGCCCGCAATTGACACGATAGTTCCTGAGGATTTCTGACCAGACGTAAAGTTTTGCGCGTCACCAAAGGCCTGAACATATCCGGTTGAAGTGACTGCCCAGTATCCGAGGTCGTCATCGGTGGGTGCTATTGCCATCCAGGTTGATTTTGCCGGGCCCGCGGTCGATGGCTCGCCGAATGAGGCCACGGAACCAAAGCTATAGACCTCTCCACTGGAGGTGAGTTCGTAGAATCCAAAGTTGCTTCCGGCAATCCCGTTAGAGCCGGTGACTACCTGACCAAGTCCGTCAAGACCAAAACAGACTTGGGTAGATGGGCAAGAGATAGAGTCGAGATCCTGTCCGAGTTCTGCGTGTTGGACTGTCCAGGTTCCCAAGTTGTCGAGGGCAACGTTCCCGGTGTCGTGCAAGGAAGTTCCCACCGCTCCACAAAAACTTACGTTAGGGCAAGAGATCGAGCTCAAGGCGATACCATCGTGGATTGCACGGGTTGGCTTACTCCAAGTATTCGCCGACATGGTTGTCGCGTTCCCGTTTACGTCAACGGCCACACACGAAGATCCTGACGGGCAAGAAACCGAGGTTAGCGAGTTTCCCGGATCTATAGAAACTGGGTTGCCCCAAGTGCCACTATAGGTGAACGCGTTTCCCTGGTCGTCTACCGCGACACAGCTCGTGGGTGCGCTACACGAGATTGAGTTCAGAGATCCGGAGCTATCGATCTCAGTGGGAGTCGACCAGGAGTTAGATGACAACATAGATACCGATCCGGTCTCTGAGTTATAAGGAGTTGACTCTTGACTGTCGGTTAATGCGCAAAATGGAGTCTGATTGGAGTCGGTGCAAGAAATTGAAGTCAGCACGTCAAGCGAGTTCGTGTCAATCACGTCGGGTTTAGTCCAGGTAGTCCCGTTGAATGTCATCACCTGATTTGCTAAGTCAATTGCCCCACAAAAAGATGGACTTGCACATGACAACCCGACAATCGGGTACGGGTCGAAGTTGACCGGGGCTCCCCAGGATCCATTTTGGAAGATAACTTGGTTCCCCTGACTGTCTGCAACCATACACCAGGTCGTGGAGGGACAAGAGATAATCCCGCCCCCGTTCTGGATGACCTTGATAGGCGGCGACCATACAAGTCCCGGATTTGCTATTGAGAGCTGACCGTGGACCTGAAAGTTAGTCGGGCTAAGCCCGGATGTGGGGCTAACAAAAGTGAAGATAGCGGCCAAACAGGTCATTAGTATGAAAATTCCCGCAACGGAGAATCTGCTTTCGCGGGAAGTATTTCTGAGCATCGGGGATTTATCCTATCAACATCTCAGAGAGAAGGTGTTAGATATTTTAGGTTAAATTAAGCTTTTTAGCCGGTACTCAATTGTTTGGGACTCCGTCACGTCTAGTTCACTCCAGCGTCGCTTTGGGATCTTACTCAAGACGCCATAAGGGATTAAACCAACCAGTTCACAGGAGACAATTTTCAAATCGCGCTCGGCAATTAATATTTTAAGGTCATCGACGAACGCATCTGGCCCATACATATCAGGCTCGAGAAGATTTGCAGATATCTGTTGGAGCCCACCAACGGAAAAGGAAAGAACTCGCGTATGGGCCTTTCTTAGGTGTCCTGGCAGGTCTTTCACCTTCTCCTTGCTATTTGTGTCGAGATTCACGTTGAAGGCGACCATGGTTGGTCTCGCACCCACCGCACAGGCTCCAGATGTTGGATTTGCGATCTTGGGGCCAAAGTCGGGATCAAGCCTGTCGAACGCGTCCCGCCTAACTTCCGGTAGGGACCGATTACCTCCGTATAAGAAGGCTGGGATTGAACATGAACTTGCTATCCACTGGGCAAAGTGATCACGTAGGTCCTCGGCTACAAGGGCCTTAGCCGGATCAACAGAGACAAATGGGACCACGTCAACGACCCCCATCCTTGGGTGAACCCCGCTACATATTGTGAAGTCGACCAAGTCAATCGTTCGACGGGCAACTTTCTTGGCCTCATCTAGTAGAACCATCGGTTCTGTTGCGAGAAGGGTTATTACAGATCTTCCATGGTCGGGGTCACTGTGGACATCTCCAACCCAGCGAGAGACCTGGACTATGTTTTCAATCACTGCCCGGTTGGAACCCTCGCTGATATTCATTACACACTCAAACACGGCGTATTACTAAGCCTGATTGACTCGGAAGGAAAGTCCGCTAGTTGTTTGTCGCTGAAAGATACAATTTACGGCGCTTTAGTATACGCCGTCTCTGTCTTTCGGAGGTTCCTCCCCAGACTCCGTGTTCGATTCGATTGGCAAGTGCATAAGAGAGGCATTCAGCCTTAACCTGACACTCGGCACAGATCTTTTTGGCAACCTCGACTCCAGCCCCGTCACTAGGAAAGAACAAGTTTGAGTCCATCTCGGTACACTTTCCAAGATGCATCCACGAGGCATCTCTCGGCGAGCCGTTTTCCAGTTCATTGAAATCAGACATTCAAAACTCCTATGATCTCATCCTAGAACCCCGGTCAAGACCATTGAAAGCCTTGCGAATAATTCCAAGCTGACTCTATGCTAACTCGAGGGAAGCGGTAAGATTGAGATGCTTAGATTTCCAGGGTACCAGGGAGCCAAACCAACAAGCCCAGGTAGATGGCCTGCTACCTGGTCGAAAGTGGTTTCCTCACTATTTGCACTAAGTGACCTAATTGTGTGAGTAGCTAAATGGAACAAAGAAAAAAGGGCGGACTAGCCAAGTTCGCACACAAGTCCTAGGAGGATATGTGACCGACAGTACTGATTGGACGAGGAACGTGGACATCGACCCGACCTCGGGTCTACCAATTTCCCATTCAAGTCCCGAGGAGTCTTCTGGGATAGACCCAATCTCGGGGCTACCAACACAAGACCTGACAGTGGGTCAGCCACCTAATTCGTCTGGGTCCTCAGAACAAGCCTGGGTACCGGGAGGACTTGGGAGCCCCACCGGTCAATCTGGACCCGGGACCTTCGTACCCGAGACCGGAGTTGGATCCAGATTTGTCCCTGGACCCGAAACGAGCATCGGTTCACCTCAGCCTCCCGGCACAAGCTCTCCTGGACATCCTTGGGGTAATTTCCCTGGAGAAGGCCGGGTAAAGACTCGATCAGCTTCCTCTGTGGTGCCGTTTTTGATTACCGCTCTCGTGGCAGCTCTCATTGGAGGACTGATCGGCGGAGGAATTGTTTCAAAACGTGGATCGGGTCAAAGCACGATTGTTGAGCAATTCAAACCCAATACGAGCTACATCCCCAGAATGAGTGATCCTCAGACCATTATACAAAAGGTAGAGCCAGCATTAGTGTCGATTGAAACCGAGAGCTTTCAGAGCCAGGCTGGTATCTTTGGAGTGCTAGGGACTACCCAGGTCACCGGGGCCGGAACAGGCATGATAATCAGTTCCGACGGTCTCGTACTGACGAACAACCACGTGATCAATGGTGCACAACAGGTCCAGGTAACCATGTTTGGGCAGACCAAGGCACTTCCTGCGACGATTGTTGGAACCGATCCCTCGCAAGACCTCGCGGTAATAAAAATACAGAATGTCTCTAATTTGCCAACCGTCACCTTCGGAAACTCGAAGAACGTTCAAGTAGGGGACTCGGTTCTGGCAATAGGAAACGCGCTCGCCCTAGAGGGTGGACTTACAGTTACTGAGGGAATCATCTCGGCTACCGGGCGGTCGATCACCGCGGGAGACCCGGCCACTAACGGGACCGAGACGCTGACCAACCTCCTCCAGACAGATGCCGCTATAAATTCGGGCAACTCGGGTGGTCCACTGGTGAACTCCCAGGGGCAGGTAATCGGGATGAATACGGCAGTAGCGTCATCTGGAGCGGGCAATGCTCCGGCCCAGAATATTGGATTTGCGATTGCAATCAATCACATCAAGAGCAACCTAGGTACGCTTGAAAAGGGTGGAATTGTGGCCTCGACGACCGCTTATCTGGGGGTACAGATCCAAGACGCCAGTCAAGTGGCCAGCCAGTTTGGAATACCCTCTAGCGTATCGGGGGCCTTTGTCTGTGCCGTCGTGTCCGGCTCGCCAGCAAATTCGGCCGGGATTCAAGCTGGTGATGTGATAACCGGGTATAACTCTCAGTCCATAACTGGTGCACAGTCTCTTACCAGCCAGGTACAGGCCTCAAAGGCGGGAGACTCGGTAAAGCTATCGATCTGGAGTGCCGGGTCGACGTTGACCGCCCGGGTTACCCTGGGATCGGCCCCTTCAAATGAATCAAGTCTTCCCCTAGCTGGCCAGGATCTGTGTGGCGGTGCCAGCGGCTCGGGAGGACTTGGTGGGTCCGGAGGCTTGGGAGGGTCTGGAGGCTCGGGAGGATCAGGTGGCCTGGGAGGTCTTGGCGGGTGAACTATCGAGGACAACTCGATTCGAACTAGAGTTGGTCTGGTACCCACCAATGGGGAGACCAACTATATGAGAGGACTAGCTTCGAAGTGACTGATTCATCGACCGGGATAGCCCCTGAGGAAACGGCACCGCCAAAGGGCCACGTGAGGATCGTGTATCTTGGGCCCGTAGCCCCTCATTGGGAGGTTTACTCTGACTTTGGCCCCAAGTCCTCAATTGAGGAGTTTAGAATTCGGGCAACGGCTCGTCTGTTGTTGCTACCTCCCCATGATCCCCAGTTCAAAAGGAACAAGGAACGGGTGACCAGAGATGCTGAGCGCGAGAATCTAATAATCGAGTGGGACCTGGGTGATAACGAAGAGATTTCTGGCTTTGGCCAAAATTGAGAGTCCTGGTCACAAATGATGATGGGATTGAGAGCAAGGGACTTATAAGGTTAGCCCGGGTAATTTGGGAAGTATTCCCCGATACCTTTGTGGTGGCTCCAAGTGAAGATAAGAGCGGGAGTGGTGCCGCGATCGGACCACTCTTACATGACGGAAATGTGATCGACTATGACCGGGTGGAACTGCCTGGGCTAAGTGGGCTTTCGGCATACGCTATTGACGGCACCCCGGCATTAGGAGTTATCTTGTCGAACCTGGGCGCATTTGGCGATCCCCCGGATATGGTGGTATCTGGGATCAATCCAGGTAGTAACACCGGAAAGTCAGTGCTTCACTCTGGAACCGCTGGGGCCGCCTTGACTGCGGCAAGTTTTGGGATAACTGGAGTCGCGGTTTCAATAGTAGCCCGAGGTCGGATTAACTGGGATACAGCAGCTCGGTTGGGGGCAGTAGTTGCAAGCCGGGCCACCTTGCTGCCTAAGGGAGTCATGATCAACCTAAACGTTCCAAACCTTCCGATGGACGAGATTAAAGACATGGTCCCAGCCAAGCTTGCCCATTTTGGCTCTCTTCGCACTGAACTCAAAGAAGCACAACCAGGAAAACTCCACGTGTTGCTCAAGTCAACCTCAGACAGCGATGCTGGCGAAGCTACTGACGTGACCCTGCTTCGTGACAACTACGCCACCATAACCGTGGTCTCCGGTCTTAGGGTGATTGACTCGGTAGCCTTTTCTAGGGCAGTGGTTGACGAGATTTCAGGGGCTTGAAAGAACCCGATGCAAAGCTAACTACTTCAGCGACCTCTCTGTTGGCTAAAGCCGCAAGCCCCTTCGGGGTGTTTTGATGGCGTCTAAAAGCTAAAAACGGCGCCGCTTGGTCTTGGCATGGAAAGCAGGCAAGATGTCGTTCCCGTCTTCAATGACCATCCAACCATTTACCCGCATTGGTTCGCGGGCCTCAAAGAATCGCTTTGGTTCGGGTTCATCTTCCACGTCAACTACCGGGATCTGACGGGACCATGAATACAGATCCATTGATCCCCTGTCAACAATATCGTCGTCGACTGAGACGGTAGCTGATTCATCTATACCCATCTGGCCTGAAACCATAGTGTACATCCGAGGGTTCCTCGTGGAAGTTCTTCTGGGCGCATCCCAGGGATCGGCTCCAATTCGCTCATTGGCCGACTCGATATTTACCGTGAATGGGTCAGAGAACTCTACAATGTACGTATCGGCGGCAAGAACAACGAATGGATCTTGATCTGGCAACAAGTTGGTGTTTTCAGCTATCTGTGAGTCCAAATAAGGGCTGACTTCGAGCTTTGCCTCAACTAGCTGTGGCTTAGGTTCATCTTTTTTCCGCCTGAATAAGGAGCCTATTGTTGGCCTAGATTGGTTACCAAACGACCCATCTCCTCGTGATATATTAGCTGTATTGGATGTACTCGGAGGTTCAAGTTGACGACCGCCAGGGCCGACTCCTTCTTGGTCGCCGGGTTTTTTGCTAGGGTCAGTATTGTTTTCTCGGAAAACCTCATCTAGGGGAGACCGGAATTGATTTACCTCACTGCCAGGCTCGTTTGAGCCAACTGGAGATTGTATGCCATGATCGTCACCCGTACCTGACACAGTGGAGGAACTTGGCCCGATTTGAGCTTCACCCGCTGATGATTCAGGTGGCATTGGAGCAAATCCTGGTCTGGGTCCGCTATTGGGTCCCGAAGTAGCTTCAGAAGGAAAGTGCGCGATTAGCGAACCTGGGATCTGAGGAACCTGATACATTGGGTAATTTGCGGGAACCAAGTAGGCCATTGGCATGGCGTAGATCGGTGTCGAGTGTTGAGGAACTAAAGCTGGTCCAGGTGGCAGCCCAACCGGGTACGCAAGTGAGGGCTGCTGGGGGACAACTACCTGATCGGGTCCGTACGTCAAAGGGTGACCGATCTGTGGGGATGGAATTTGAGTTGGATCAGGAGGGGAAATCAAGTTTGCCCAGGGGTCCATCGGCGGGTCCGACAGGCCGTGTCGGCTAACTACCTCGGTGGGCTTTGAAAATAGTTTTGGCAAACGAGATAGCACAGAAAGTCGAGATCGCACAGACTGAGGGGTTGGAACTGACTTTATCGGGGTCGGATCTGGTAGTGGGAGCGACGCAGGCCCCGAATCTGGTAGATGATTTTGTAATGGTGATATATCTTGAGCATTGCTAGTGGCTTGGGCAATTGAAATAGATTCATTATCGCCAGATGGGTCTGCTAGCTCCCGGGGGTCCGATGAGGGGCCAGTAATGTCCTCAACAGGACTTTCTTGATTGTCCCAGGAGATCACGACGGCCTCAAGGCCTTTTTGGCCTAGGTCCTCTTCACTATCCTCGCTGTCGAAGTCTCCCGACCACTGCGGTGAAGTAAGTCCGAGATAACTTGTATGTGATATGTGATCGTCTGGAGTATTGCCGACATCGTGTTCAAGTTGACCTTCGCTCTCAATAGATTGTGGGGTATCCCCATAGTAGTCAAAGGACAGTCCCTCAATATATCGTGAATCGACCAAACCTCGAGCAACGTCGACTTCATCTAGATGTGAGTATTGCGAAAGAATTCCTTCAAGGTCGGCCAGAGTAGAGTGATCCCCATAGTCAGCTCCTGGAGCGCTGATTTCGGTTTCGAGGTCAAATCCATACCGATCCGCTTCAAGACTGCCTTGAAGTCCATCTTCACTCTTGTAATCCAAGGGAGGCCCTTGATGGTGAGTAGGTTCAAAGTCCAGATCCCTGATGTTCTCGAACGCGTCAGATACGGCCTGCTCCAAATCTAAAAAGTGTACGTCTTGCGAGTTGCTAACACTAGGACCACCTCTAAGCGATTCCAGGTCACCTGGTTCGAAGACTAGACCGGGTCCATCTTGAGGTTGCATTGAATTGGCCGTCTCGTAGATGTCTTGTTCGGCCACGGCCTGAAACTTAGGTGGGAATACGCCACCTCCTTTCCAGCCCTGGCTAATAAAATTTGCCTCTAGTGAGGTTGGTGCAATTGGAGACCCTGCTATCCACTTGGAGAAAACTCTCTCAATTCCAGGATCATCTGACCACTCTGGCTCTCGGTTTACCGACGAAGAAGACGGAAGATCTCTCCAGTCGTCCTTCCCGTACCTGAGTTCCGATTGCCCAGGAAGAATTCCATCGTCAAGTTCCTGGGCATCGTCATAAAAGATGGTGTCATTGTCCATTCCATCGATTCCCAGGTCACGCTTGAGGGCCTGAAAATAGTAGTCGTTTATTGTCACTTATAACTCTTCAATCTAGTTACAAACGAAGAAAGTATTAGTTGTCACTCGTTAGATTTGCCCCTCTAAGACTGTCTGGTTTTGCCGGGCTTGTCCAGTGAGTTTAGCACCTGGTCTTAGTTCAAAAACCGGGGGCAGATTCCTACAGATCCCTAAAAAATCTGGTAATAATTACAAAGAGGCAGCTATGGTGTGCCTGGTCCTAGCCTAGGAAGCTCACCCGTTCGATCCAGAGTCCAGGTGCTTCAAGTTCTGGGGGAGTCGGCAAGTGATCGGCATCCTTCCACAAGTCGAGCAATTTGGACTCGTCGCTACGCTCTAAAACCCCCCGAATAAAGGACCTGCCCAGATCGACCTGATCCTGTCCAGTTTCCATTCCCAGAAAGTTGTCGAGATAGTCTAGATCGCCCTCTCGCTCGACCCGGCTGCGATGGAAGGCTTCAGACAAAAGGCCTGGTGACCCAAGCAAGTGGGTGCAGATCCTGTCTGTACAATAACCCGAATATCCAGTAATGGCCGAAAAGAGTGCAGAACTTCGTTCCATTGCCTGAACCTGGCCCGGGGTTAGCCCAGTGGACGTGACCAGGGACGGGTCGGCGAATAATGACTGCATCTGGGAAATGTCTGTCAGGTCACCAATATCGATTGACGAGAGCCGCTCTTGGAGGGCCTGAGCATCCGGGGAGTAGTTCTCAGCGTACTCCCGGAGAGCCTCTTTTATTGCTTGGCGAACATGGACCAGATCAAGTAGGGAGGCCACGATTATCTCGTGTGTACATACCCATAAGCTGAGGTCCTCAAATGGCAAGCTCCAATCATTAGCGAACTTTTCAATGTTGGGGACTACAAATCGTAGTTGTCCGTGTGGGCCTCTGGGTATTGGAATGTCGTAGTTCCCGAAAGACGACCTAGCAAGATTTCCAATTGACGATCCGATCTGCATCCCAAAGAGCGCCGGTCCAAGCGCCTGGGCAGCCTGGCCAAACATTGATGCAACATCTATGGGGGTCTCGGCACTTTCCATCTGGGCCGGCTCGAAGCTAAATGGCTGGGAATGTGTACTGGCAACGTTAGTCAAGATGTCACGCCAGTCTTGTAAGGTAGCCTGGGCCCACTGCTGAGGGGTTACGAGTTCTGGGGTAGCAACTGAAGGAGAGCCCACAAGGTACTGTCCGTTTGCAAGAACGAGGGCTTGCGAGGCACCAAAGACCTCCTCAAACTTCGACCGTATTACCGGATCAATGTTTGTATCGGGTGAATCGGCACTTGACGAGATAGATGCAAGTTGGGAGGCCAACTCCCACTGGAGTTTTTGTGGGTCGGAAAATAACTCCATCAAGACCCGAAACAGGTCATTGTTGCCGGAATTAAACTTGTCGGGAAAGCTCACCCTTATATGGTAGATGCAATTGTGATTGGAATATTAACTACCTGGAAGACTTTCCTGTTGGCCCACGGTGACAAACTCCGGCAACAGGTTCCCATTTCTTATAATGGTCATTTCTAGGACCGTTCCGGGAGGTTCCAGACCGATTAGGGCCTCGTACTCACTAGAGCTGTCAACTGGAGAACCCTGGATCGAAACAACCACATCGCCGGGCTGGATCCCTGCTAGCTGTCCGGGCCC
>DAIDHF010000004.1 GCA_027452005.1 Acidimicrobiales bacterium | reverse complement strand
CAATATTGTGCACTCGGCACCTAGGCCGGCCAGGCGACGCACGGTGGCCTCCCCAAGACCAGATGCTCCCCCGGTTACTAACGCTGCTGTTCCTTTTATGTCCATGTATCCGAGCCTATTCCAAAAGCTAATCCCACGTCATACCCATAAGACGGCAATTTGAACTCGTACTTACCCGGGTTACCGGTCAAGTCAGACCAGGGTCCAATCTCCTAGCTCTGATTGGCCGCAGCCGTCGTGGCGAGCTGATCTACCAGGTCATTCATGGGATTTCCCGAGTGGCCCTTGACCCACTTGAAAGTAACATCGCCTCGGTCTAGGACTAGGTCTATGAGTGGCATCCACAGGTCTTGATTGGCCACTGGGTCTCCCTTGGAGTTTAGCCAACCCTTTGCTTTCCAAGATCGCCACCAGTTCTGGTGGAAGCAATTGACCACGTAGGTTGAGTCACTTATCACGGTTAGGGGTCCCAGGTTTGCCCTGACCGCCTCAAGTACGGCGGTTAGCTCCATGCGTTGGTTTGTCGTATCCCGGACGGAACCAAAGGCTTGTGGCCCCTTCTCGATGGCCCAGGCCCAACCACCTGGGCCCGGATTCCCTAGGCAGGCTCCGTCAGTGTAAATGGCCGTCACACCATGATCGTAACAAAAAAATAACTGTTCAATGACTTAGAAGTGAAACTTAGCCATAAATGTGCGCGAGAATATACCTCGTGATCACTGACGGTTTTTCCCACCAACTCCCTGACTCAGACCCCCAGGAGACCTCCGAGTGGATAGACTCATTCGACCAGCTCGTGGAGACTCACGGACGGGCTCGGGCTAGGTACATTTTGGCCAAGCTCCTTGAAAAGGCCCGCGAGAACCAGGTTGGCTTTCCGGACACGGTTACAAGCCCATATATCAACACGATTCCGTCCGACGAAGAGCCTTGGTTCCCCGGCGATGTGGAGATCGAGAGAAAGATTCGGGCGTACCTGCGTTGGAACGCCGTGGCCATGGTCGTGCGCGCTAACCACCGATCAGAGGGAATTGGTGGACACCTGGCAACCTATGCAAGTGCGGCCTCACTACTAGAGGTTGGCTTCAACCACTTTTTCAGGGGCAAGGACGCTGGAGACATTGGCGATCAGGTATTCTTCCAGGGCCACTCGTCACCGGGAATATATGCCAGGGCGTTCTTAGAGGGCAGGCTTAGTGGGGATGATCTCGACAAGTTTAGGTTTGAGACCGACAGCTACGAGAGGTCTGAAACCACCGGTGGGCGCGGCTTGTCGTCATATCCTCACCCTCACCTCATGCCCAAGTTCTGGGAGTTTCCCACTGTTTCAATGGGCCTTGGTCCTTTGAATGCTATATATCAGGCCAGGTTCAATCGGTACCTTTTCAACCGCGAGCTAATAGACACGTCAAGTTCTAGGGTGTGGTGTTTTGTGGGCGACGGTGAGGTTGACGAACCCGAGACGCTTGCCGCAATCTCGTTAGCCACCCGCGAGAAGCTGGACAACCTGACCTTTGTGATCAACTGCAACCTACAAAGGCTCGACGGCCCGGTTAGGGGAAATGGAAAGATCATCCAAGAGTTGGAGGCAATCTTTCGGGGGGCTGGCTGGAACGTTATCAAGGTCATCTGGGGACAACGCTGGGACGAGTTGCTCGGGCATGACTTAGATGGGGTCCTTGTGTCTAAGATGAATGCGACTACCGACGGTGAATACCAAAAGTTTGCAACTGAATCTGGTGCGTTCATCCGTGAACACTTCTTCGGACCAGATCCCCGACTTCGAAAACTAGTCGAAGAATTGAGCGATGAGGACCTAGAGAGTCTCCCGCGCGGTGGACACGACCACAAAAAGTTGTATGCGGCTTACAGGTTGGCTACAGCCAACCCGCAGGGACCCACGGTAATATTGGCCAAGACTATAAAAGGTTGGAAACTTGGATCCCAGGTTCAGGCTAGAAATGCAACACACCAGATCAAGAAGATGGCCAAGGAGCAGTTGCGAGACTTGCGTGATCGCCTGTCTTTAGGCGAAGAGATTAGTGACCAGACGATCGAAGATGGTGAACCACCATACATCGCACCCGACAGAGACTCTGACGTGTATCGGTACCTCACCCAACGGCGCCAGGCTTTAGGCGGTTTTCTACCCAGTAGGATAATGCGCTACGACGATCCAGGGACAGCCTCTAAAGAGGCGTTCTCGGAGTTTCGCCACGGGTCCTCGGAACAGAGTGTATCCACAACCATGGTATTTGCCCGGCTCCTGCGAAACTTGATACGAGACAAGACTATAGGGAGCAAGGTCGTTCCAATCGTTCCCGACGAGGCCAGGACGTTTGGAATGGACTCGTTATTTCGCGAGGCTATGATCTATAACTCCAGTGGTCAGAAGTACACCCCCGTAGACGCCGATCTCCTCCTGGCCTATCTTGAGTCAGACAAGGGACAGATTCTAGAGGAGGGAATTTCTGAAGCCGGGGCTATGGCTTCCTTCACCGCCGCCGGCACGGCATATGCCAATCTTGGATTTGCCTGTTTCCCGTTCTTTACGTTCTATTCCATGTTTGGTTTCCAGAGAGTTGGCGACCTGATCTGGGCGGCCGCCGACGCCGGTGCGCGCGGGTTCGTGCTCGGGGCTACGGCTGGTCGGACCACCCTGGCAGGAGAGGGCCTTCAGCACACCGACGGGCACTCCCACGTGTTAGCCTCGGTCGTTCCCAACTTGAGAACCTACGATCCGGCCTTTGCCTATGAACTCGCTACGATAGTTGAAGATGGTATAGCTAACATGTACGGCCCCGGATCTAGAGATTGTTTTTACTATGTCACCATATACAACGAGAACTACATAATGCCAGCGATCGGCCATCTCACGGCTGACATTTCAGACGACGAGATAGAGGCGGGAATATTGAACGGAATTTACCGATTCGCACCCGGTCAAGAACTATCGTCAACCAATAATTCACCTAGAGGAGCTCAAGATAAGGGTTCTTCAATAAACTTGAGTGCAACTGTTCTATTCTCGGGACCCTTGTGGCAACCAGCCATGGAGGCCCGCGAACTTTTGTGGGAACACTGGAGCGTCTCGACCGAGTGCTGGTCGGCAACTTCCTACAAGCTCCTCCGAGAAGAGGCCCTTGAATGTGAAAGGTACAATCGCCTACATCCAACCCAACAACCACGTATTCCATATATCGCCCAGCAAGTCGCGAAAATGTCTGGACCGATCGTGGCCGTGACAGACTATCTCAAGGCCGTACCCGACCAAGTGGCGCGTTGGATTGAGAGACCGTTTCTCTCCCTGGGCACCGATGGGTTCGGACGTTCCGATACCAGGGAAAACCTGAGAAGACATTTTGAAGTAGATGCTAGGTCAATCGTGGTATCAGTCCTGTACCTCCTGTCGACTCAAGGAGATCTATCGCCATCTATCGTTCAGGAGGCCATAGACAAGTACCAGCTAGACGCCACCTCACCAGACCCCCGTCTATCTTAGAACGGCCAGATTGGAACGGCTGTGGGAAATCTAAAGGGCTCGCTCTATCTGTGTACCCCGGCACGAGATGACCTGGCCGAATTTATCACTCAATGTATTCAAGGTGGCGTAGACGTAGTCCAGCTCAGGGAAAAGCGATTAGCTGACAAGGAACTCTATAGAGTTGCCGTTGAATGTTGCCAGGTTTGTCGCGAGCTTGGGGTTCCCTTTTTCGTAAATGACAGGGCAGATATTGCCCTGGCCTGCGGGGCTGACGGCGTTCATGTTGGTCAAGACGACCTGGGGGTAGACAAGGTAAGAGCCCTAGTCGGCTCAGATCTTATGGTAGGGATCTCTACCCATGCTCCCCAAGAGTTTGACACGGCCATTACCTTGGACGTGAACTACATCTCGGTAGGCCCCGTTGTGCCAACTCCAACAAAACTCGGCCGGCTCGGAACTGGGTTAGAGTATGTGACCTACGCCACATCAAAATGGACAAATCCAATCTTCGTGACTGGGGGCGTAACCCCTGATAGTGTTCCCGATTACTACAGAGCCGGGGCCAGGTGCTTTGTTGTAGTTCGATACTTAACTGAGTCCTCAAGTCCCAAACAGGCCGCGTTGAGACTGCGTGAATCGATCAACCAAGTGTCTCTATGACCTTACCAAGCCGCGCCCGAGAAAATCATGAACCGAACTTTTACTTGAGCCAGACAAGTTCAAGTAGTCGGGCTACTATGAAACTATGCCCCATATCTCCGTAAATCCTAACTCGGTTGGTATTAGATCTCTCTTTGAGTTCCGCCCCGAGACGGCCGGTCCACTTTTGCAGCTAGCTGACGCCTTGCTCCAAAGCAACGGCTCGTTATCGCGAGGTGAACGTGAACTTATTGCTAGCTACGTTTCGCATCTAAATGAGTGTAACTTCTGTGAGCTTTCTCACTCTTGTTTTGCCGCCCTCCAGTTGGAAGGTGGCTGGAATATAGTCGATGCAACTTTAGATGACCCTGAATCAGCTCCGATATCCAATAAGCTTCGCGCTCTGTTGGCAATAGCTAAATGTGCAAGGGAGTCAGGGAAAAAGGTGACCAAAAGCGAGATCGAACGGGCAAAGGACGCGGGGGCGAGCGAGATCGAGATTCATGACACCGTGTTGATTGCAGCCGCGTTTTCAATGTTTAATCGGTACGTGGATGGACTTGGCGCAACCTGCCCACCAGATAAGGACGCCTACATGGATCGAGCAAGACAGGTAGTCGAGAGCGGATATAGCCCCCCAATCAAATAAGCTTTCCTCGAGTAGTCTTGGTGTTCTTATAGTCTGGTTCATTCTGAAGGGTTAAAATCGCGATTGTGAAGACGAACAAAGATGGTGTCGGAGAATGCGAAAACTAAGAGAGGACGGTTGGAACGTTACATGACCAGGTCTTCCGGGCTGGTAGCTGGACGAGTCATTTTTCGCGCTCTCCTGAACTAAAAGGTGGCTGGGGGGTAGTTAGCTCAACGACCTCTTGGCGGGCAATCTCCAGGGCCGTGGCTAGCTTTCTTTGGGCGATTGGTTCAACAAGTTGCGGTAGAACTGGACGGAGCGCCAAGGCCAGGCTAACCCACCACGGAGCCACGATGTGGCGAGATCGTCGCATAATTCCACGCTCTAGGGCGTCAATACCAACCTTTAGTGGGGTTGACCGCGTCAAGGCTCCACCGCCCGTGAGAACTTTTGCGGCGTCGGTCCCAAAACCTCGGCTGGTCATCTCTGTGTCGAGTTCTGCAAAGTAGGCCACGCCAACCCGTGCCCCACTGGGTCGGAGCTCGATTCGCAAGGTATTACCAAGAGCCTCGCTAGCCGCCTTGGACGCGCTATATGCTCCTAAAAGGGGAAGGTGGACTGCAGCAGCCAAAGAGGAGATAACAAGAAAGTACCCTTCAGAATGGCTCACGTGTTTTGCGGCCGCCCACATGGTGTTGTAAACCCCAATCGTGTTCACCGCAAGGGTCTGCTCCAAAATCTCCGGATTACCCCCAACAAGTGGGAGTTGGCCAGCCACGCCGGCATTGGCTACAACCACGTCCAGTCCCCCGAGACGATCTACTACGTTTCCTACGACTTCTGCCAGCTCTGCCCGATTGGTAACATCGCACGACCACCATGGCGCGCCATTACACCTTCTAGATACCTCAGCCAACAGGCCACTTTCCAGACCACACAGGGCCACGACCGCTTCACGTTCAACTAGGCGCTCTGCCAAGCTGGCACCAATTCCACGGGCAGACCCGGTAATGAGCACCCGTCGACCACTAAGATTTGTAGTCAACCTAAACATCCTTCTCTTCTAACTGGTTGCATTGTAACCAAGATACTTCATGAGCTTACTCAATTTTTCTTACTAACCTCACTTGATAGCCATACCTTGACGGTTGCTAACGTTCCAACGATTTCGGCACGCACCTTACGACCCTCGCTAACCTCTAGAGTCGAAATCTCATCCTCTAGCGCGTTACATATAACGGCCCTGTCGATCCTGCCGGGACTAACGCTCAAATCACAGATGACCGAGTTCTGAGCCCAGTTTTGCAGTCTAATTATTACCCCGCCTCCGCGTGCAGCTGGTTTTACGGCCAAAATCTCTACATCATCTCCACTTACCTTGACCTGGTCAATAGCCAACATCCGGGCCGTAGTGCTAAATGGACTACCTGGCGGTGGCTCGAAAGTACATATCCTAGAAAGTCTCCTTGCAAGACCTCGAAGTAATTGTGGGCTAAGAGTCCCTGGTAGTGTCCTAACTAACCCCAAATGAACGTCGACTGTCGCCCCATCTGTCCCGTAGACTGGCATTCCAGGGACCGGAACCGTCCGGTGGTGTCTTTCCATACGGGCATTTCTTGCCAAGACTACCTCCAAGCTACGCTGCTCGTCTCTGACCGCTACTGCCTTTGGAATCGACGAGAACACACCTAGCTCAAGGCCACTCGAGGTTCCCAGGTATGCAAAAGACTGAAACGGCCAAAAAGTAGGCTCGTAATAGTTCTTGCTCGGGCGTACCACCCAGCCTCCTGGCATGTCCATGATAGCCGACTTCATCTCACTCTCATGACCAACGCGAACCGTTACCGTCCTGTCTTTACGTGGGGCAAGCCTAAGTGCCGTAACAATAATCGGGCCTATTTTGTCAACTCTCATTATCCTGTACCATCTCTCGATGTCCATCCCGTCCAACCTTGAACACGTATGAATCTCAAGGTTGTCATTAGGACTAATTGTCAACTTTGTAAGTGACCGAGGCCGCGATGGGGTCTCAACTAGCTCAAAGGTACCGCCGATATACTCCATACCCATCCTCCAAAGCCCCCCGCTGTCTCGATATGAGGCCAACTCAAACAGAGTCTTGCCGGGAGAGACCCAATCTTGTTGGCCAACCATAAACTTCGAGATTTCTCCTCCCCGTGCTTTGTCGAAAACTATTTCACCAAAACCAGCTGTTATTCGTAGTTCATCGGGTCCATCTCTTAGTTCATAGCTTTTCAGAAAATCTATTGAGACCTCGTCAATGTCAACGCCAGAACTCACCAAGGCAACCGGCTTGTGTGATGTAGGAATTCTTTTGACCATGTCATTTTCCAAGGTATCCAGTGCACTTTTGAGCCAGGATATCTGCTCATTTTGCGCGACTCGGTTAGGAGAGGTTCCCGTAATAAAGTCGTGATGGTTTGAAACCGCTGAGATCCACCAGGAACTTTCAATTACCCGTTTTTCATCCTCGCTTATATCGCCCTGTGATAGTGCTATTGATGCCTCGGTTTCCAAAAGTCTACGAGCTAAGAGGTAAGCTGCTGTCTTCAAGGTCGCCCGTGATGTGTAAAATCCACTAAAGTACGGGTTAGGATCGAGTTCAATAGTTGGCAAGTTGTCTCGGTGGAATCCAACCAGATCTAGGTAGTCGTCAAATCCCAGGCAGGTCGCCCAAGTACCGCTCGTGGGATAGTTGTTCTGATTGTAGCCATCCAACAGGTCAACTAGTCCGTGAATGGGTGGAACAAAATCGAACCCTGTTGGACACAGGAGATATGGGGTGCGAGAGGTCCGAGAGAGTCTCCTGGCAAACCGGTTTATCTTGTCGGCCACTTGATCTATCGACCTGGCTGGTCTTGCCAGAGGCAGCCTGTAGGCTCTGGTAAGCCCGTTATGAGCCAACATTTGGCCAAATCCATATCCATAAGCCATCCAGTGAGCTAGTACCTCTGCCCCGCCTGGTCCTCTCCAAATAAAGTCCTGGGATCGCTCACGATTCATGAGGAGATCGGCACTCGTGTTGGGTCTTGGAAAGTGTACCTTTGAGTCGGTTTCCCGACCAACCAGGTACTGACCATCAATTCGACAGATCCCGACGCCACTAACCCCGAGCGCTCGAAGGATCCCAGGGACGGTGGGTGCGTGTCCAAAGGAGTCTGGCAGATAGGCCACTCGTGTCTGACGATCAACCCCGATTGAACGATACCACTGGCTACCAATTTGATAGTCACGTATAATTGATTCGACCGATGGCAGGATCGTGTCGGGAGTTGTAACCCCGGTCCCCAGCAGCCTCAAGTGCCCACTGCTGAGGTGTTCAACGAGTTCACCTCGCCTACTTGGGCGAGCATCCCAGAACATCTTCAAAAAGAACGCACACTCCACGCAGTAGATCCGACGGGGTTCACGTGCTAGCTCACCCAAGGCCATCTCCAGATTTTTACAAACGGCAACCTTGAAGGACTCGCGTGAGGTCAGTAACCAATTGGGATCCCAGTGGCTGGACTCAAGTACTACTAAGACCCTAGATGCATCTTGGGGGATCCCTAGTTTGAATCTAAGTTGGTCCTCGGTCATAGCCACCGGTTCTGCATGCCTATCGTGTTCTAGCACTCAAAAGCTTCTTACCGAGTTTGGTAATCACAGTTAATCAATTGGGCTCCCTAATTTTGTGATCTGACCGGAGCCTAGCTATGAATTCCTTACCGTCCATTGCATCCCCTTGGATTACAAAGTTCTAAAATTGGCCTTGAACACAAAGAGCGCCCCTAGACGGGGCGCTCTCATATACTGATTTTACTGGAGAGGACTTCTCAACAAGTTACTTAGGTGGAAAGGACTGTTCCGCCACTGTTGGAAGCGGTGCATGGCAGGTATTTGCCAGCATTCCCAGTGCTCTGCCTAGCAGCCGTGCACCTCCAGAGTCCCTAAATCTTCATCTAACAGTTGGACCACCTCCTTTCCCTGGTATTCCCCACATTAGCCGACCTGACGTTATTGGTGGTGGAATCTCAAGGAATTCTAAGAAGGACCTGAAGGATCGGGTCCTATCTCGGGGCCTGCGGCTCCCATGGACTCCAGGTAGGCCATTTGGGCATCTAGCACGGCATGAACCTGGGCCGGAGTTAGCCCTAGCCCTACCTCACTCGAGCGATTCAGCACGTACTCGGCGGTCTCGGCACCTGCAACCACCACCTGGGTTGCTGGCTTTGTTGAGTGACCGTTACTAGATGCTCGCTTAGACCTGATAAAGTCCAGATTCCATTCGACAATGCGCCTGATTGTCTCAACTTCCAGTCCGGGCTGAATGTCGGGAGGGAGGTTCCTCTTCACCCATTGGGCCAATTCGTCAAGGTCAATTGACTGTGGAGGCGTAACCCTTGGCCCGGCACCCCCTTTGGAATGACGCCCACTCGTTGACGTATCACGGTCAACTTCCGCCTTTGGCAGACCAGGAGCGGACTTTCTGGCGACCAAGAGTCCCTTGAACCAGGCTCCCAAGACTACCGCTAAAGCCAACACGACAACCAGCAAGATTACCTTCACTTGGATTAGTCTACTTTAGAAGCCAACACGATAATTAGTTCTTGGGAAAGAAAACAACAGGACCACCCCGAAGACTGGAAACCTTGAGACCAGCCTCGGACTAAGTCAGACGAACTTAGATCCCGATACGCTGAGCCAGTTGTTCTCTGTGGTAGGTGGGATCGCCCAGGAATAGCTCCGAAGACTTGGCTCGTTTGAAGTACAGATGGGCATCGTGCTCCCAGGTGAATCCAATGCCGCCATGGATCTGAATATTCTCGGCCGCGGCGTGAAAGTAGGCATCTGAGCAGTATGCCTTGGCCAGACTGGCCACAACCGGTAACTCGTCAGAATCTTCGGCCGCTGCCCACCCTGCGTAGTAAGCCGCCGACTTTGAAGACTCAACCTCTAGCAACATGTCGGCACACTTATGCTTGATCGCCTGAAAGCTCCCAATAGGCCGACCAAACTGAATTCTTTCTTTCGCATACTCAACGCTCATCTCAAGACACTTTTGAGCGCCTCCCACTTGCTCGGCTGCCAGACACACAGCGGCTAGGTCCAAAGTCTTGGATAACACCGACTCAGCACCCCCATCAGTTCCGATAAGTCGAGCCGGGGTACTATTGAACTCTAGGCGGGCCTGCTTTCGGGTCTGGTCCATGGTCACCAGTTGCGTCCTGGTAATCCCGGGCGCACTCCCGTCAACCGCGAACAGACCAATACCCTTGTTGGTGCGGCCAGCGACCAGAATCAGGTTGGCTAGGTGGCCGTCAATTACAAAGTTCTTGTGTCCAGATAGCTTAAACTCAGACCCGGACGCTGAGGCCTGTAGGGTGATGCTGTCAAGGTCCCATCGCCCGGAATCTTCAGTGATTGCCAAGGTAGCAATAGTCTCTCCCGAGGCTATTGACGGTAGAAAGTCCTTCGCAGCATCTAAGTCGAGGGACTTCCAGATGGCGCACGAAGCCAAGGCGATCGTAGAGAAATACGGCGCACACAAAAGTGCCCGGCCCATCTCCTCAAACACGACAACCAACTCGACGAAACCAAATCCAGCCCCCCCGAACTCTTCGGGTATGGCCATAGCCTGAAGGCCGAGTTGGTCGGCCATCTGCCCCCAGACCGCCTCATCATAGCCTTTTGAGGTCTCCATAAGGCGACGCACTTCGCTCGATGGCGACTTATCCTCTAAGAACTTTCGGACCGAGCTACGAAGTTCCTCTTGTTCTTCGCTAAAGGCAAAGTTCACTTGGTATTTCCCCCTTTTAGGGTCTGGCCAGATCATTGGGGTCTCGGCTTGAGAACTCCCGGACGATCTCGCACTCCGTTGGTTACATACAGGGTATTGCTACTAGACCAACCAGTCAATTTTTTAGCAATTCGCTCATTTCCTGCTGAGGGAGAGACTAACCTAACTGCTCTAGCCGGGTCGACTTCTGGCACTACCTGGATTTTTGAGCGAGAATTGAGAGATGGATCTACAAAATCTTTGGGGATTACCCAAATAATGGCCCAGAGTGAGCTTGTGGAAAAAATCTACCTGGACGGACTTTGCGAGGTGTTCAAAGTGGTAGTTGGTCCTGTGGACAATAATGTATACATAGTTAGGTGCAAGTCCACTGGGGAGGGGGTGTTAATCGACGCTGCCAACGAACATGAAAAGCTCCTGGATTTGTGTCAGAGATACAACGTGAGACGAGTCCTGGAGACCCACGGCCACTGGGATCACATCCAGGCAGTACCCCAGGTCAGAGAGGCCGGAATTGACGTCGGGATCACCCATGAGGACTCTGACATGCTCGAGGCCTACGATTTTGTTCTAGAGGACGACTCGGAAATTGCTGTAGGAGACCTCAAGTTGGGTTCTATAGCCACGCCAGGTCATACCCCAGGATCAATGTGTTTTTATCTTCAAAGTGCGAACTTGCTGTTTTCAGGAGATACCCTCTTCCCGGGCGGGCCAGGAGCCACCAAGTTTCCCGGGGGCAATTTCGAGGAGATAATCGGCTCCATCGAGGGAAGACTGTTTTCCAAGTTACCCTTATCTACCGTGGTCTTACCCGGGCACGGAGCCAGCACGACGATCCAGACCGAGTCGCCCCATCTAGATGAATGGATCGAACGAGGATGGTAGCTCAAGAACCCTTCTTTGCAATTTCAAATCTCCATGCTAATGCAACTAGTGAGTCTGGAGAGGTGTTCCCCATCCTCAAGGGGGTCAACATCTCAGTGAACCCCGGGGAAGTCCACGCAATAATGGGTCCTAACGGTTCAGGAAAGTCAACCTTGGCCACATCCATTCTCGGGAACCCAGAACTAACTATCTCTGAGGGCTCGATTATATTCAAAGGCCAAGACATTACTCGACTGTCCCCCGATGAACGGGGTCGAATGGGACTGTTTCTGGGATTTCAGTACCCTGAGGAGATCTCGGGTCTGTCTGTTGTCCAGTTCTTGCGCCAGGCACTAAGTGCGCGGCGAGGTACCGAACTATCAATCCTGGAGTTGCGGGTCTCGATGATGGAGTGGATGAAGAAACTCGGTATTGAATCGGGCCTGGCGGATCGCTACCTGAATGAAGGATTTTCCGGGGGCGAGAAGAAGCGAAATGAGATTCTCCAGATGGCCATACTCGAACCCGACCTGGCCATCTTGGATGAAACCGACTCGGGACTAGACATCGACGCGCTCAAGACGGTCGGGGCGGGAATTAGGGAGGTACGAGCAGGTCGGCCCGAGATTGGAGTTGTCATAATAACTCACTACCGGCGTCTGCTAGACGAGGTTGAGCCCGACCGAGTCCATATTTTAGTGAATGGATCAATTCAGGCCTCAGGTGGTCGAGAACTTGCCAACGAACTCGACCGCCATGGTTATGAGAAGTGGGTAGTGGGTTCAGGTGAATAGTACTTGCCGCCATTGCGGGTTGAGATGACCAATTCCATAGATACCGAACTCATCCAAAAGGACTTCCCAATTCTGTCAACCCAGGTAAATGGCCAACGTCTTGTGTACTTGGACTCCGCAGCGTCCTCTCAAAAGCCTATCCAAGTACTAGAGGCTATGGACAAGTACTACTCCACAACTCATGCCAACGTTCACCGCGGAGTGTATGCCATCGCCGAAAACGCCACAAACCTCTATGAGAGAGCCAGGGTAGTAGTTGGCCGATTTATAGGTGCCCCCAACCCGGCCAGAGAGATTGTGTTTACAAAAAACGCAACCGAGGCTGTAAACCTGGTTGCCTATTCGTGGGGTAGAGCCAACCTGACAAACTCAGACGTCGTTCTGCTTACAGAGATGGAGCACCACGCCAACATCGTACCCTGGCAGATCTTGGCCCAACAGTTGGGTTTTGAGATCCGGTTTATCCCAATTGACAGGTCTGGATATTTGAACCTGTCAGAGATCGACTCTTTGTTGTCCGGGGTAAAGCTTGTTGGAGTTACGGCTTCCTCGAATGTTTTGGGAACCATTACTGAGATCTCAGATTTAATTGGGCGAGCTCACAGTGTTGGTGCCTTGGTTATCGTCGACGGAGCACAGTTCGTACCTCATCTTCCAGCCAACGTCCAAGAGATTGGGTGTGACTTCTTCGTAGCCACGGGTCACAAAATGTTAGGCCCGACCGGGATTGGGTTCCTTTGGGGTCGCGAGACTCTCTTGGATGCGATGCCTGCGTTCTTGGGTGGTGGTGAGATGATATGCGACGTACGTAAAGACGGGTTTACCCCAAATGATCTTCCATATAAGTTTGAGGCCGGAACGCCTCCCATAGCAGAGGCAATCGGGCTCATGGAAGCAGTTGCATACTTAGAGAAATTGGGAATGGCAAATATAAGAGCTCATGAGATTGAGCTAGTCGGTTACGCCCTCGACCGCCTCAAGAGTGAGTTCGGTAAGTCGATTGAGATCTTTGGACCTTCTAACCCTCAGGACCGAGGTGGGGTTGTCTCGTTTTCTTTCAAGAACCTACATCCCCACGATATATCCCAGATCCTAGACTCGGAAGGGGTGTGCATTCGGGCAGGCCACCACTGTGCTAAACCTCTAATGCGGGTATTGGATGTCTCGGCCACAGCCAGAGCGTCATTATATATATACAATGATTACGCCGACGTGGAGGCACTTGTCACGGGCCTTTACAAGGCAGACAAGTTCTTCGGGATCTAGAGACTCGTCCAGAACTAACAGATTGAGTTCACGAAAGGATTAACAAATTAGCATGCCAGGCTTAGAGGACCTCTATAGAGAGATAATCCTAGACCACTACTCAAATCCCCGTAACCGAGGTGAGCTAGAAGTACCTCCTGCGGTAAGGTCTGAGGGCTTCAACCCCCTCTGCGGGGATGAGACCGTTGTATACTTGCTGCTAAAAGACGGCATGATTGACGACATTGCAATTGGTGGGCGCGGTTGTTCCATCAGTAGCTCGTCCGCGTCAATGATGTCGGCACTGGTAAAAGGGAAATCAGTTGAGCAAGTCCGTGATTTTACCAAGATCTTCAAGTTGATGCTTTCAGTGCATGAAGGAACTCTAGGCGGTGACCACTCCCACCCGATCTCCGAAAATGCCACCCAAAACATCGGACCGGCTCGTGAGCTAGGTCAAGACTTAGGTGATTCTCCAGACCCATCTGCCCGGCTGCTCACCGACGACGAGTTGGC
Organism: Acidimicrobiales bacterium; assembly: GCA_027452005.1. GTDB lineage: Bacteria > Actinomycetota > Acidimicrobiia > Acidimicrobiales > JAKAVM01 > JAKAVM01. Next base: position 90,758 of record DAIDHF010000004.1, on the reverse strand, counting down.
TTCTCTCGGCGACTTGGCAGCTCTGCAAGGAGTAGTCAAGTTTCCCGTGAGGATCAAGTGCGCGTTACTCCCCTGGAACACCTTGACTCAGTCACTAGTCGAGGCACTTGGAACCGGCTAGACAGATCAAAGTGGACATGAAAACTGTCGTGGTTGTTGGAGGTTCACTTGCCGGAATCAGGGCGGCCGAAATGATCCTGGCTAAGGGTTTTCCCGGCAAATGTTTGATAATATCTCGAGAGCCAGAACCAGCTTATGAGCGACCACCTCTCTCTAAACAGGTGATAACCAAAGGCTGGGAGTTCGACCAAGTATCCCTAGACGTTGACAACCTTGAGAGTCTGGAAATAACTCGTGGTAAGTCGGCTATCTCACTGGACGTTGCCTCAAAAGTAGTCACACTTTCAGATGAAACTAAGATAAACTATGACGGGCTGATTATTGCGACCGGTTGTGAACCTAGGTTACTAAGCCTGCCGTGCTACTCACAGGACAATTTGCCTAACCGATCGAATCCTTCTCCCGCTCTGGTGAGCATTAGTCAGGATTTGGACAACGTGTTGACTCTTAGAACATTTGGCGACGCTGCCAAGATAAGGAGCCGTGTTGCTGGCAATTCTAAGGTCGTGATTATTGGAGCTGGCTTTATTGGCCTCGAGCTCTCGTCTTCACTTTCTCAAATAGGGGCGAAAGTTACTCTAATTGACCCACTAGATGGCCTCTTACAACGAACACTCGGAGGGTACTTTTCCAGCTACTTTGAGGGGCTAGTTCGATCCAATGGTATAGCTCTACAACTTGGCACGACTCCAACCTTCTTTGCGATAGACAGCAACCGTCAAGTAACCGGTGTAGCTACTAGTTCCGGAGAGATCTTCTCTTGTGATCTTGTGATTGTTGCAATTGGGGTAATTCCATCAACCGCTTGGTTGGCTGACAGCAATGTGTTGCTACACCCCAAAGACCACGGGGTAGTATGCAACAAGTATTGCCAGGTAATGAGCAAGGCCGGTGCACCTATCGAGAATGTATTTGCATGCGGCGACGTGGCCTGGTGGCATAACGAACTATTTGATGGGCCGATGCGAATTGAACACTTTGAAAACGCAGTATCAATGGGGCGATGTAGTGGATCTAACTTAGTGGCCAGACCTGGCGACTTGGCTTCCTACACTGAGATTCCCTTCTTTTGGTCGGACATGTTCGGAAAGAAAATCCAGTACGTCGGAAGGTCCGACGAAGATTCAGAACTAGAGTTCATAGAAGGAAACTTGGCTTCGGACAAGTTTCTGGCTATCTATTCCAATCAAGGAAGGATAACCGCTGCAATTGGAGTCGGTCGACCGGCGAAATTGATGAAAATTCGAACTAAGATAGGTGAAGGCGCATCGATTGACGCCATTGGCACAAACTAAGGAGGGCTAGACAAGATTGGATCCAGAAAACAACCAGCAGAGAAATTGCGGTACTTGTGGGGCCCCTTATAACAGTGGTCAAGAGCGCTGCCAACGTTGTTTCTCAATACTTGGCCCTGGGACCAAGAAAGTACAAGCTGGCCCGTCAGCCCCTAGAGAGCAGTCCAGAAATGCTACAGCTAGTATAGGCCCCGGAAGCTCTTTGGACGATATTACCCCGAGTAAGCCAAACAATCCACGGATCTTTTCACCGGAGGCTAGTTCAAAATCAGCTCCCCCTGAAATGGAATTTGAAACCTACTTTGAACCCGATACGGGGACTGTTTTTGTACAAGATAGAAAAGCTAACAATTCGAACTCGCCATCCAAAGAGTCACTGGAGCTAGATGAGCCAAACACGGGAGCTTGGTCAAAGGTCGATCTCTCCCCGAACGCCTGGGATCTAGCTGAACAAGACGAACAAGAGAACTTTCCAATTACCAGAAAGGAGGTCAGAAGGGCCAAGCAAGACCGTCGCCAGTCCACCAGACAAAAGCACGTGTCGGTGTCCATTATGGTCTTAGCCATAGTCGCCGTGGCAGCAATAGCTGGATATCTATTTTACGACCAGGAATTTTCCATGAACCCGCACCGGTATCAGACGGACGTGTCCCCTGTCGCCGATAACGTAAACTCGCAGATTGCCAGTGCCACGGTCCTGGCTCAGCAGGTAGCTATCTCTGAGGTACCAACGGCCCATCAGATAGGCCAGGCAAAGAATATTGCCACAAGTCTAAATTCTCTCTATCGCAAGCTGGTCTCGTTCACGGCTCCATCGGGCGATAGAAAAGCTAGCAAAGATCTAGCCATTGGTATTCAACGATATGGTGACCTTTTTACAACTATTGACTCAGTTAGCTCATCGGACATTTTGGTCAACATTGGTCAATTCAGCTACGACCTAGAAGATGCCAATTTGCACTGGAGATTGGGCTGCAGAGCTCTTGGTCTGGCGTTCGTTCAAATCGTTATACCAGCTACCGTTCTTCCTCCAGTTCCACTAGGTCCGCAGGCACCGGTCGCCACTAGTATGCCAAGCGCTTCAACCACCACGGCCACCAATCTTAGCCAAAGACATTAGGAAAGCTATGTACGGTTACCTCCAAGGCATACCATTTGTAGGACGGCGACAAGCTCTAAGAAGACTATCGGGGGCATTTGACTTGGCCATTGAGTCCAGCTCCCAGATAGTTATTATCGAAGGCGACTCGGGCATGGGAAAGACCTTTATTTTGAACTACTTTCTGTCTAAGAAGCTGTCAAACCGGGTAGTTAGATTTCAAGGAGCTGAATCCGAGACCCACCTGGACTTTTCCATGATGGCAAACCCTATTGTATCATCTGGCAACTGGGGTCAAGACCTGTCTAATTCACTTCGCACGCTAGGGCCAGATAGTGATCCGCTCCAAGTAGGGACTGAGTTAGTCGGCCAACTTCGAAGAAGCTGTCACGATGAACTCCTCGTTTTGGTAGTTGACGACCTCCAGTGGGCCGACAAGCACTCAGTTGATCTTTTGCTCTTTATACTTCGGCGGTTGTCGACGGAAAAGGTAGTCACTATTTTACTTTCTCGCACTGGTACTCAGACCTCTGTATACTCTGCTGCACGCTCACTTAGCTCTACGGGCAACTCTACAAGGATCCTGCTAGGACCATTTGGGTTTAGAGAGGCAGGTGAGCTTTTTCAGGCAGCAACAGGAATCAGGTGCGATAGTACCCTGGCGACCAAAGCGGTTGAACTAACCGGAGGAAATCCGCTCTATCTGTCACAGCTGTTTCGTGATTTTGAGGCTAGCGACGTGAGATCCCTTGCTGTCGGACATGAAAACGTGATCGACTCGGGCATTCTGGTTCGAAAGCAATTTGAATCGTTAGGAGATCTAGAAAGGCTTCTAGTTGTTCTGGGAGCGATTTTGGGAGCGGACTTTGCCAAGGAGACTCTCTTGGCCGGTGTAGCCAAAGTTGAGGCCAAAAAACTACTCAATGAAGATTTTCCACTCAACTTGCCAAATGGAGGAAGTTTGACATTAGCTCAAAGTGAGATAAACGCGAGCCTTTATGACCTTATTTCACGCGGGATATTGACAACAAAGGCTACCCTGGGTGATGAAATGCTGGGCTTTCCGCACCAGCTCATCCGGCAATCAGTCTTGGATATAGTGTCGCCTTCACTAAAAGTGGCATTACATGCCATTTGTTCCGAGATTACCGAGGGAGATGATCGACTTCTTCACCTGATCGAGTCCAACCCTGATGGAAATGTAAGTCTATCTAATGAACTATTTCGGTTAGCCTTTCTCGCCACCTCACAGTACAACCATCACAGGGCTGGATGGCTCTTCATGCAGGCATGGAAGTTGAACCCCGATGAACAATGGCGAGTAATCCCACTTCAGTTTGCCATTCTTGCCTACATAATTTCTGGTGACGTTCTCCAATCAAATCTTCTGAAGCCCCAGCTAATCCAGGCTCCAGACAGCGCCTGGAAGTCCTACCTTCTCGGCTGTGCCGAGTTGTCAACCGGCAAGATTGAATCGGCCGTAGAACTTCTTTATAACTCTTTAGAGATGGCTGACTTGACACCAGGACATCATCAGGTAAGCGCCCTTACCCGTTTGGCCTTGTGTTCGGTTGCGTCTATGAATTTTGACGGTAGACAACTTGGAGAATTTGCTGATCGGACACTAATAGATGCTTTAGGAGAACCACATGTCGAATCAAGTGCGATGGCCAACAAGGCCCTATCAATTGCGTTGACTGGTTCAATCCAACATGCAATTGAATATGTTGACGAACAACTATACAAATACGGCGAATACGACGATTCATTAGAACTCCAGTCGACTAGAGCACTATTTGAAATGTGGCAAGGACGTCCACAAGAATCAAGGGAACGCTTGAAGACCATCGGGACTTTTTCTCGCAGAGATATTTCTCGAATCCCACTCTTCTATTTGCTTGCCGAAGCTGAGTTGAGGTGTGGGAATATAGAAGCGGCTGCCCAAAATGTAGAAATTGCCCTGGACCTCTGCTTTGAATTTAATAGACTCCTTGAAAATGCTCTTGTTTATGGGCTTGGGTCAATAATTTATACGTATCTTGGAGACAGTGAAACCGCTATTCGTTACCTGAAAGAATGTGAAGCATGCACGACAACATCAACTTTGACATCGGCCAGAGTTATGCTAGCAAATGCCCGTCTGTCATTTGACCGAATTAATTCCATGGCATATTCGAGGCTAAGCGATGCCGAACATTTGGCTAAATTATTTAAGACTGCCAATCTGGGAATGTTCATCTATCCTACCCTTTCCAGCCAGATTTATCTTGAAGCCAACGAGCCAAGCAAGGCATTAAAACTTTTGGAACAACTGTCTGGGAATATAACATCTGAAGATACCTCATGGGCTAAGTCCTGGATAGAATTCACCAAGGCCCAATCCTTGCACCAACTCTCCCGCTTTCATGAAGCCGACATTGCTTTTGATCTAGCATACTCATTGAGCCTCGACACTCGGTCAAAGTTGCTGGAAAGTGAGATCCTTTGCGAATGGGCGATCTCAAAGTTCAACCGTCCCAACGATTCCACCAATGAGCCAATTTACATCCGGGATAAGGCCGCCGAGTACTCCCAGATCGAATCCAACACCTCGGCCCCGAGACGTCGACAAGCCGGCTATCTTGAAGCAATATCGCCAAATTCCGGAAAGAATGCTCTGTTGGCGGCCGCATACGATCTGCTAGCTCAAACAAAGCTCCAAGGCCTTGTAGGACGTCTCCAAAGGTTTTGTGGGATTCGACAGTATGGGTCACTTCCATCTCGTTCCAAGGCGTCCAGGCCCATTCTTGAGATCGAGCTAACCTCCCGAGAGAAGGAAGTGTTGGGACTACTCCAAATAGGGATGAATAACAAGGCAATCGCCAATTCACTTTTTGTGAGCGTAAAGACGGTCGAGTACCACCTATCAAACATCTACTTGAAGTTTTCAGTAAAGTCACGAACTGAACTTCTGGCCAAGCTGTCAGCCCGATAACCGGGTATATCTCTTTAGGCTCCAGTGGTCTCACGGGCTCATTCCAGTTATTGCGAAAACTAGGGTTTACCCTAGGGACAAAGCCACTTGGTGACCCTATTATTGAATATGCCAGCGCGCCGGTGCAGACCACACACCGTGCTTGCAGCCATGGCCGCCCAGATAGTGCCCGGGGCCCCTCTGGGCACTATGGGTGTTTAATTTACCCTTGAACCGTATTCGCCATAGCCACTTCCCTCCAGAGACCTGGCCAAATCAGGGCCCCCACAGTCAACAATCTGCCCGTTAGCCATTACATACACCCGATTGGGGATCAGGTAGGTCAAGAGTCTTGAAAAGTGGGTTATTACAAGTGCCGCCATCCCCCAGCGGCAGGTAGCTTCGACCAAGCGCTCTGACACGCTTACCAGAGCGTCAACATCTAAACCAGAGTCGATCTCGTCAAGCACGGTCAGTTTGGGACGAAGAATGCCGATCTGGGCTGTTTCGGTCCTCTTCTTCTCGCCTCCCGATAGATCTACGTTCAGTGGTCGACTGACAAATTGCCCATCTAGACCAACCGATTTGAGTTCCTCCTTCAAGTTCGCGTCAATCCAGTCCAAGTTGCATCCTGCAAGTTGATCGTCGTCGAACCTCTTACTGGCACCACCATCCTTTGATGAGTGCACCGGAATCTTTCCTGACTCCCGTGACTTGACCGCCCTGAGTAAGGCCCGGTCCAGAGGAACCCCTGGCACCTCGACGGGATACTGATGGGCAAGAAACAACCCGGCCCGGGCCCGTTGATACACCGGTAGGGCTAACAGGTCAATCCCGTCTAAAGTCGCCTGTCCTTCGAGTACCTCATAGCCGGGCCGCCCCATAAGTACGTGGCCCAAGGTTGACTTCCCCGATCCGTTCGGGCCCATCAGGGCTACCACCTCCCCCAGGTTTACCTCTAAATCAATTCCGCGCAAGATCTCACCGTCAAAGCCGTCAACCTTTGCCCTGAGCCCCGTAATCTTCAAAAGTGGCATACCTAGTTCGTGCAAGTTAGATAACAACGTACACGTCACCGTCTTCAAGTTCAACCTTATAGGTGGGTACAGGTCTAGTTGCCGGAAGGTTCAAAGCAAGCCCATCTCGTAGAGAGAATGCCGAGCCATGCTTCCAGCACTCAATGGTTCTATCCTCACAGAAGACTTCCCCTTCGGACAGCGAGTAATTCGCATGGCTGCATGTGTCGCCAATTGCGAATACGTCATCTCCCACTCGGACGACGGCTATATTGGTCTTGGCTGCCTCAAAACGTTGGGCCTTCCCGTCTTGTAGGTCATCAAGGGCACAAACCCGATAGCGTTCTGTCACAGGTCCTGCTTTCCACTCGGAGCCAATGCACCTAATGCCACGGGTTCATTTTGTTTGGCAGCAATTTTGCGCCTGATAAGGTTTCGCACCGGGTTTATACACTCTGACCTATTCAAGATATCGTCAAAAAATCCCTCGACGATTAATTGGTCGGCTTCCTTGGGATTTATTCCTCTAGACTCTAAGTAGTATCGGTGCTGAGGATCTATCGGGCCAACGGCCGACGCATGCGAGCATCTGACGTCACTCTCTTGAATATCGAGATTTGGTACTGACTCACAGTGCGCCCGAGACGAGAGTACCAGATTTCGGTTCTCTTGAAACGCATTTGATTTGACCGCACCCTTCTGGACTCTAATAAGCCCCGAATATACAGACTCGGCTTCGTCGTCTAGAGCCCCCTTGAAATACAGATGACTGGTCGACCGGGGGGAAATATGATCTTGGAGCGTGCGGAAGTCATGCATCTGGGTACCGCGGGCATAGTAAGCGGCGAGGAGGTTTGACTCGCTTGCCAGGCCAAGTGATTTTGAGTCAGTGCGCTGCCTAGCGTAGTGTCCTCCGAGGGCGATCGCGAATGAGGTAAATCGGCCATCACGACCTACCCGAGAGGACTGCCTCCCGATCTGCCATGCCTCTATCCCGACGTCTTGAATTGAGACAAAGTCCACGCGAGCTCCATCACCAACCGAGATCTCTTCTTGAGGGATGGACAAGAGTTTTGAGTGTGACACATTCCACACTGGCGAGGAGATGACCTGAATAATGGTTGACCTCGAGTTATCACCCGCCAAAACCAAAGTCCGGGGAGATGAGATTGAAATTTGATCGCCCAGACCAGATGGACATAAAACCAGGTGCTCTATAAGAATTGGCCGGTTTAGCTCTAACGAGGTTGGAATTGAAATGACTAGCAGGTCTTGAAGTGTGGCAAGATTGAGAACATCAAAGATATCTAATGGCTGGCCTATTGACCCAAGGCATCCAGTAATCTCGTCAAGGTTTTCCCGGGTCGAACTGAGGTTGTCAAGGCTAGCTGAAGCTGGAGTTACGCCATAGACTGATACGCGTAGCCCCTTAGAGTAGATGTCGGTATCGATCCACAACTGATTTAGTCGCCCGTTTACCATCGAAATCTTGGCAACTGGATCTTGTACTTGAGCGAGATGATTGAACTCGATGGTTGAGATCTCATTGGTTTTTGGTGCGACATGGGCCTGCGAATCAAAGGAGGCGGGATCCACTAGGCTGGAAAGGTCGAGTTCGTCTATCCTGGAGTAGCGCCATAGCTCGTCCAAGGTCGTAGGAATTGACGCTTCGACTAAACGGTCCAAATTGTCCAGCCTCTTCTGGCACAACCAATCTGGACCGGCCAGTTTTTCCAGGGCTTCTCGTCGAATTCTCGGGAAACGTTCCACCCTATCAACTCTAACTGCTAGAGGCCCCTAACTACCAGCCCCAACATGACACCAGGTGTATCTGCGACCTAGATTGGCTATCTGTGGAAATAGAATTCGCAAGTGACGTTATATCAGTTGAAATTGATGGCCATGTAGGGACTCTTTGGCTAGACAGTCCAGAACGAAGAAATGCAATGGGGGCTGCTCTTTGGAATGATCTTCCGTTAGCCATTGATGTCCTAAATACCGATCCGTTAGTCCGAGTGATTGTGATCGCCGCCAAGGGAAAGAGCTTTACCGTAGGTTTAGATCTAAAGGACTCCTTTTTGGCCCAGGGTGCAGCTGGATCACAACTCACAGACGGCGGATCTAGCCCATCGCCTTCCCAGGCAGCACAGTTCATAGCTCGAAGGAAAGAGATCAAACGTCTTCAGGACTCGATCTCGTCGGTAGCCAACACGAACAAGCCCACCATTTCATATATCCATGGTCACTGTATTGGAGGTGGGATCGACCTGATCTCGGCATGCGACATTCGAGTGGCAAGCCCAGATGCCATCTTTTCAATCAGAGAGACCAAAATGGCCATAGTTGCCGATCTGGGTACCCTACAACGACTACCAAGAATTATTGGTCTAGGACGCATGAATGAACTCGCCTTTACCGGCAAGGACTTCGATGCAACATTTGCCAAAGAGATTGGCCTGGTCAACTACATCGGTGTCGACTACGAAGACGGACTGGCTATCACCAGGCAACTAGCCAACGAGATTGCACAAAATTCTCCTCTAGTAGTTTCAGGGACTAAGGCTGTCTTGAGAGCAAGTCTAGAGTCGACAATTGAGGACGGGCTAGATTACGTTGCCAACTGGAATGCCGGGGCACTTTTGTCTGATGACCTAATGGAAGCCGTTAGCTCGTTCCTTGAAAAACGCCTACCAAACTTTAGGGGAAATTAACTCTCGAGTTCGATTACCTAACGCTTCCAGCGCCACTTTTTTGAGTTACCTTTTGTGCGCTTTAGTTCCTGGCGTTCAAACTCTGCGGCGATTGATGGACCAATGGAGTTCACGATATCCTCTGCCTGATCGAGAATGGCGGCGATGTCGCCAGGTGGCATGTCGGGCTCCTTTTCAAGGGCGGGTTCTACGAGCTTTCCGTGCACCCACCCGGCGTCGTCCAGCCTCCGCTCGAACTTGGGGCAGTTTTCGGGACACTTCCAGGGAGCTTCTGGCGCGAGATCCAAGAGACAAAACCGGGCCACCTCCCCAGATGCATAAGTCCGACTCTGAAAGTTTTTACATTCTTCGCGCATTGCCATGATAACATTCTCCCACTTGGACGGAAATGGCCTCAATTTGAATCCTAACCTAAAAACCGGACCGACACTTAGGCAGCTCCGTCAGGAGTTAGTAGATAACTCAAGACTTTGCGGGTCAAATTTCTGCTTGGCATATTCCAATTCGGCCGATTCGTGGTTGAGTTCACTATTCCTCGATGTTGTAGGTGACCAGGCTGACAAGTTGGCCCTGGTAGCGGTTGGTGGTTTTGGTCGCCGTGAGCTATGCCCGGGAAGCGACCTGGATGTTCTCTTGCTGCACCACCCCAAGTTGAAAAACGTGAAAAAGATTGCAGATTCTATCTGGTATCCGGTTTGGGACCAGGGAGTTCACCTCGACCACAGCGTGAGGACGCCCAAGCAGGTCACCGCCATGGCTAAAGATGACCTAAAAGTTTTACTCGGTCTACTCGATGGCAGGGTCATTGTAGGGAATCAGGCCTTGGCGGATGACGTACTTGGAAACGTCCTGGAACTGTGGCGGCAAAACGTGGCCAACTCAATCGGGCAACTATTAGAAATTGTCACCAGTAGACACCTTATTCGGGGGGAGGTTGCCTACATGCTCGAGCCAGACCTTAAAGAGGATCGAGGCGGGCTGAGAGATCTCCATGCGATTTCCTGCTTGGGGAAGGCTCTTATCGAGGTTGGAGAGTTCTCGTGGAGTGAAGACTTGGAACAGGCCAAACAGATCTTGATGTCGGTTCGAGTAGAGATTCAGAGGCTTTCAGGTAAGGAGACCAATCTGTTGACCCTCCAGGACCAAGACCTGGTAGCCAGCAGACTTTCATTGGCCAGTTCCCAAGTGCTGATGGATCAGATCGCCTTTGCCGGACGGGTTGTATCTTGGAACTTCGATCGTGCCTCACAGATTGGACATCGAAGGACGTTGTCGTCGGCAAAACCAGTACCTCCTGTGCTCTTGGCTCGTAACTTAGAGATGCGCGATCAAGAGATCTGGGTTGTCGGCCAAGACGGAAATCCACCTGACAGAGGTGATCTTGACTGCACCCTCGCCGTGAGGGCTGCCGTCCAGGCAGCCCAAAGTGGATGTCCGATCTCAATCTCCTCACTCCAATTACTCGCCGATGGAATTGTGGCTCCTCCGGTCCCTTGGCCACAGCATCTTCTTCAGCAGTTTGTGGCCTTGCTCGGGATGGGAAAGGCATCAATTTCCGAGATTGAGTCATTAGATCAAGTTGGCATCTTTGAAAAGTTGATCGAGGAGTGGAAGTATGTCCGACACAAGCCCCAACGAAATGCGTTCCACCGATTCACGGTAGATCGTCATCTGTGCGAGACGGCCGCCGAGGCAGCTGAGGAGGTCCGGAGCGTGTCACGGCCTGATTTGCTACTCTTGGGGGCACTGCTCCACGATATCGGAAAGGGATTCCCCGGCGACCATACCGAGGTTGGTATAGAGGTTGCAGGGCATATCGCAGAGCGTATGGGGCTGCCAAAATGTGACATCGAGATCATCCAGGCGATGGTAGCCCATCACTTACTACTCCCGGATACGGCTGCTAAGAGAGACCTCGATGATCCGAACACGATAGATATTGTGGCTTCTAAAGTGGCAGACCCGGAACTGTTGCTTCTTCTTGGCTGTCTAGCCAAGGCCGACTCGCTGGCCACGGGTCCGTCGATGTCGTCCCCGTGGAAACTAAGGATGATTGATGACTTAGTTGGCAGAGTGCACCATAAACTCACGGGAGGTCAAGATCACATTACGACCATCGAGCTATCCCTTGATGAGACCACGGTGGGCCTTATCGAAAAAGTGACCGAAAATGGGTTGGTAGCAATCTCGAGTAGTTTGCTGGCAGACAGCGACGGCTGGGAGTTGAACGTGGTTGCACGAGATCAAGTTGGTCTTCTCGCCAGGGTTACAGGGGTCTTGTCGCTAAATGGTCTAGTCGTTCGATCCGCCCAGGTTTCTCAGGCGGCGCCAGGACTAGCCAGAGAGTCCTTTGTGGTCGAGTCCAGGTTCGACCGAGTACCCAACTGGGAAAAATTGCAGAACGACCTGGAAATCTTTCTTGGTTCGGATCGTGACATCAAGGAACACCTTGAACAAAAAGAGCTGGAATATGCCGGATCCAAGAGACTAGGGGCAGCCCTCCCGGCAGAGCCTCGGGTAATTTTTGATAATGAGGCCTCTAATCGGGCCACTATTATTGAAGTCCGAACCCCTGATGCTATCGGTGTTCTCTTTCGAATTGCATCAACCCTAGCCGAACTAGAGCTGAACATTATCACCGCCAAGGTTCAAACACTTGGCCACGAGGTAGTAGATACGTTCTATGTGAACAAAATTGGATCTAGTCCGAGTCTAAAGGTGCTAGACGAGACGAGCCTCGGGCGAATTCAATCTAGCCTCCTTGAGGCCCTATCTAGCAATCCGACAACTTCGCAACTGGGCTAACCAATTCGGTGTCGTTATGCCCCTCTTGGCCCAAATCTCAACCTATCGATCCCTCCATCTGGAGTTCAATAAGTCGGCTCCACTCAACGGCGTACTCCATGGGAAGTGTCCTGGTAACCGGCTCAATAAACCCGTTTACAACCATTGACATGGCCTGTTGCTCAGAGATCCCACGACTCATCAGGTAGAACAATTGGTCGTCGCCAACCTTAGATACGGTAGCCTCGTGTCCTATTTGCGAGTCACGTTCAGCAACCTCCATATAGGGCTTGGTTTCAGACACTGAGAACTCGTCTAGGAGCAGTGCATCGCATCTGACATAGCTCTTGGACTTGACTGCTCCTTCATCCACATGAACCAGGCCCCGATACGTCGTCTTCCCACCGTCCTTCGAGATTGACTTTGAGATAATCGTCGAAGTGGTCTCAGGGGCACAGTGGACCATCTTGGCCCCGGCATCTTGGTGTTGACCGGTCCCGGCATAAGCTACCGACAAGACCTCTCCTGAAGCTTTGGGGCCCATGAGATAGACAGACGGATACTTCATGGTCAAACGGGACCCGATATTGCCGTCAATCCACTCAACGTGGGCTTCGGCCTCAGCCCTTGCCCTCTTGGTGACCAGGTTGTAAACATTAGACGACCAGTTCTGAATGGTCGTGTAAGTTATGCGCGAGCCCTCTAGGGCGACCAACTCGACCACGGCCGAATGGAGGGAGTCAGTTGAGTATACCGGGGCCGAACACCCCTCAATGTAGTGAACCTGGGCACCCTGATCTGTTATTATCAAGGTCCGTTCAAACTGCCCCATGTTCTCGGCATTGATCCTAAAGTAGGCCTGGAGTGGCATCTCGACGTTCACCCCGGGCGGGACGTAGATAAATGAGCCCCCAGACCATACCGCTGAATTAAGCGCGGCAAACTTGTTGTCGTTTGGCGGGATGATCTTTCCAAACCACTTCCTGACTAATTCAGGGTGCTCACGAACCGCCGTGTCCATGTCGGTGAAGAGGACGCCTTGGGCCTCTAAGTCCTCACGGTTACGGTGATAGACGACCTCGCTTTCATACTGGGCGGTCACACCAGCAAGATACTTCCTCTCAGCCTCGGGTATACCTAACTTCTCATAGGTATTCTTGACCGAGTCCGGGAGGGCGTCCCAGGTATTTACCTGCTTGTCAGTCGGCTTGATGTAGTAGTAGATATCGCCAAAGTCAATATCGGGCATGTTGACCGCGAACCAGTCCAACATGGGCTTGGCCTCAAACATCTTGAGTGCCTTTAGACGAAAGTCGCGCATCCATGAAGGCTCGTTTTTCATTTCGGACATCTCTCGAACTACGGTCTCACTAAGGCCCTTTTTGGGCTTGAAAACGTAATCTTCCTTGTCTGCCCACCCGAGTTGATATTTGCCGAGATTTAGTTCAGTTGTTGACACGAAAGCCTTCCTTTTCTCTAGTATAACCCCAATGTGTAATGCTTGATAATTATGCTTGAAGCTGTAGTTTTCGACCTCGACGGGCTACTAATTGACTCTGAGCCCCTCTGGAGACAGGCTGAGATTGAGATCCTGCGTCCACTCGGCGTGCCACTTACCCAAGAGATGTGCCGAGAAACTCAAGGAATGCGCGTTGACCAGGCCATCGGGCATTGGTTTGAAAGATATCCCTGGCCCCAACGAGGTGTGGGTGAGGTCGAACACTTAGTGGTTGATCGGGTTATTTCTCTTATTGGCGAGTCCGGAGCAGCAAAAGAAGGGGCCATTGAGTTGGTCAAGTTCTTTAGGCTCAACGGGGTTCCTATCGGGGTCTGCTCCTCGTCCTGGGCTAGTTTGATTGAGGTCGCCCTTGCGCGCCTGGGCATTAGGGACTTGATAAACGTAGTCCATTCAGCCCAGGAAGAGGAGTATGGCAAACCCCACCCTGCTTGTTACATTTCAACTGCAAGTCACCTGGGAATCAAACCCAGTCACTGTTTGGCACTAGAAGATTCCTTTGCTGGTGCCCTGGCAGCAAAGGCAGCCGAGATGAAAGTTGTGGCTGTCCCAGAACCCGTTCTCCGTGATCATCCGCGATGGGGTTTTTGCGACCTAATCCTATCTAGCCTGGCTGAGTTCTCGATGTCTTCCTGGGAGAACCTGGACGGTCTTTAGTTCATATAGACCGGCTTTCGAACCTTTGCGTCTAATTTCGCCCAGCACGTAGGCTTTGAGTTATGCCGGGTATGAGCAGTGGCCTCAAGAGCAACAGCCCGATTATCATCTCTGCCTTTCACCAGGCCCTTTTCTATCAGTTTTTGCTAGTTCTCCTCCTGGGCAGTATCGGACTAGCTTTTTGGGTCCAGTCGAGATCCCGCGTCCTAAGGTTGGAAATCCCCTCGGTACCAGCGAAAAGTGAACCCTTGGCTCGACGAGTAATTAGGTTAGGTTTTGGACTTCTCTGGATACTCGACGGGTTTCTTCAGATGCAGTCTTCAATGCCCCTGGGATTTACCTCCCAGGTGGTCAAACCGGTTGCTTCTAACTCACCCGCCTGGATCTCGACGTTTATGGGATTTTTCGAGGGAGTCTGGAACTATCACCCGGTAACTAGCGCGACGGCGATCGTGTGGATCCAGATTGGTCTCGGTCTCTGGTTGATTGTCTCAGGCGACACTAAGTGGTCGCGCTATGGTGGGCTAACGGCATTTGTGTGGGGTCTGTTTGTCTGGGGAGCTGGCGAAGGATTCGGCCAACTGGGCTCACCGGGACAGAGTTGGCTATTTGGACTTCCCGGGGCAGCCCTGTTCTATAGCCTGGCTGGCATCTTGTTGTTCATGCCATCCTCTGGTTGGACGGGTGAAAGACTGCAACGATACCTAAAGCGAGGATTGGGTGGATTATTTATTGCGATGAGTCTACTCCAGGGCTGGCCAGGAAGAGGCTTCTGGCAGGGGGGAACTCCTAAGACTCGATCATTGGGATCACTTGCGTTGATGATCCATCAGATGTCACAAACTCCCCAGCCAGACTTTCTCTCAAGTCTACTTCGACACATCTTTGCATTCGACCTGGCTCATGGTTGGATGGTTAATTTAGTCGCAACA
Source organism: Acidimicrobiales bacterium (assembly GCA_027452005.1). GTDB lineage: Bacteria > Actinomycetota > Acidimicrobiia > Acidimicrobiales > JAKAVM01 > JAKAVM01. The sequence goes on along the minus strand of DAIDHF010000004.1, from coordinate 75,675 downwards.
CTTGGGCTGTTGATGGTCGGCCTCCTCATGTTCGTCAATCAGGGCCCACTTGTCAAGGTTGGAATCTTGTTAGGCATTACCTTGTGCTCTGTAACGTGGGTCTTAGTCCAAGACCTTGGATTTCTCGGTGGAACCGGGACAGATCCCAACTCAATGGTCCCCCAGATCATCTTTCTGGCCGCGTTAGGTCTAACCGGGGCCCGGTGGATTTCACCAACCCAGCTAGTGCAGGACACCGAAGAATTACCCGAAATTGCCCACCGGCAAACCGGGCCAGCCTACCGCCTCAGGGTCGCAGCCTCTATTGGGGCCTGTGGGGTTATCTTGATAGGAGTTATTCCGGGGGCTTACGGGGCCACCCACACAAGTGCCGACTCAATTTTGACTCAGGCCTTAAATGGAGCGCCTCAACCCCAAGTGTCTCCACTGCCTAAGTTCTCCTTGGTAAATCAAAATGGTCAGGAGGTCTCAAATTCAAGCCTGATAGGAAAGGTCGTAGCGTTGACTTTTCTAGACGACGTGTGCGTTTCCACGTGCCCATTGATCGCCCAAGAGTTCAAACGTGCCGATTCGCTAATTGGATCGATCTCCAAAAAGGTAGTACTTGTTGCTATAAATTCAAATCCCAGGTTTATCTCGACTAACTATCTCCAGGCCTTTGATCGCCAAGAGGGTCTAAGTTCGCTAGTCAACTGGGAGTTCCTCACCGGGACCAGCTATGGCCAACTCGCCCTCGTCTGGAGGCATTTAGGAGCATTAGTTGAGTTGCTCCCAGGTGGGTCGATGGTTGATCACTCAGAGATCGCCTATATTGTCGGACCCAAGGGAAACGTGAGGTATCTTGTAAACACTGACCCTGGCCAAGCCACCGGTGCATTGAATTCGTCGTTCTCTGGTGAGCTTGCCGGACTTCTAAAAGAAGTTGCTCGCACGTGAGTGGCAAGACTAAAGCACTCCTGGCAGCGATCATGCTCGGACTCCTGATCGCGGGGTGCACAACCCCTAGTGCTCCTAAACCTGGGAGTTTCGACTCTTTCCGGCCTCTTGTTCCTTACTCCGTTGATAGCTCTCAGGGAACTTGGGCAACTTTTCCAATGGGCCAATTGGGAAACAAATTCAACACCTTTTGGCAGTTGTTCCATCGTCAACCGGGGACTTCTAGGTGGTCCAACCAAGTCAAGGCTACAGCGACGGCCACAAATGGCGGCCTCCTATTGGCATCCAATCAGACCGAGCTAGCTGTGGCGATAAGACCATCGGTTGATCTCACCTTCACCCCGATTATCTTTACGGTTAACGGTGGATCAACTTGGTCTAACGGCCTACTTGACTCTCCAATTGCCCGATCTCCCGCTGCATTTGCCCTTGGGCCAGACAATTCTGGTCTGGCGCTAGTGGAAAATGGACTCGGTAATTACGTGGTTGAATCTCCCCCAGGCCTCAAGGCGTGGGTCATCATTGCCACACGGAAGTCCTTGGACGCGGTAAAAGGGGCCTGTAGTGTAGACCAAATTGTCGGAGTGAATTTTTTGATTTCTACTCCCCTTATCGAGACAACATGCAAGGGTTCAAATGGACTTGGGGTCTACACGGTTGACAATAGTCATCCTCAGGAGATAGAAACCATAAGGTCATTCAGACCCGCGATAAGACACCTTCAGTTGCTGGGCTCTGAAAGTACAGCCTCGGCAACCGAGATTCTTCTTCAAGCAACTCAAACCCGTCACTTAGAACTTTTGGTCGAGACTGTACAGGTAGATGGATCCGGGGGAACTCCGGTGGTGAGTACAGTACAAATTTCACTCGGGAACCGGTCGCAAGTGAGTTCCCTCTCTTGGAACTCCCAAGGGGATATGCTCGTATTGGCCAACTCTAAATCAACTGGGCAGCTAGGTCTCGAGTATTTCCCGACCCGAAGAGCTTGGTCCACCCAAGCAACCCCCAGCTTTTCTGCGTCTAGTTTGGTCCTGGGCAACGACGGGTCCATATGGGAATTCGAGACGTCCGGCAAGACACTTCAGATAGCCCAACACTTACCCGGGGCTACGGGCTGGACATCTCCAACATCTACAAGGGTAGCACTTCAGTACGGATCATCAAACTTCTAATCTGAGCGAGTGAGTGGAACTCCAGAACATTAGCCTCGGCCTTGACTGACTGTTCCAAAGAGCCAGATGCAGCCGTAACGCTTTATCGAGTGAGGCCATTGATTCCGGTGAAACTTTACCAATACGGCTTTCAACCCATCCCACGGCAACTGAGCAAATCTGACCTGCTAGTGCCTTAGAATCTTGCTCAAAACCTAAGTCAACTGCCCGTTAGAGGACTTGAAAGGGATAGACATTGCCGGGTATTTGTCGTAACCGGGACTACAGCTATCACGCCTCGACCCCGATTCCTCTGACAACTAAAGCTGCCAGTCCCCTCGGGGTGGCTTGATGGGTTTGACGACAAAACTGATTTCAAAGGAGACCGTCATGGCTATGGTTGGAAAATATCCCTGACTCAACCAACTTGAGAAATCGGATTCGGGTGACTTTATCCAACCCAGAAAGATGCTAACTGAAGGATTGAAAATTGAGCACTAGTGGTACGACTAGCGAGACTTGGTGAATTCTGCGTTGACGTCGAGCGACAGGACCTTGGCCTTCAGGACCTGGAAAACGAGCACTATAACGATCCCGCCTCCAGCATCTTCAGATTGATAAAGTTCTGAGCCACGGTTAGCTCCATCAAATCCCAGATCGCAATTATCATCTAGGGTATTGGTGAAAGTCACCCTGTTATTTGTGCGTTGCCTCATCTAGCATCTGTGCTGACCCTTCATTAGGTGGCAGATATAGATATAACGATCGAATTTGCGAACTACTCATTCCCGAAACAGAAACCGCATAACGTGGTAACGAGGTCTTCATCCAAACGGAATAGTTGGCCGGTAATTGAGACGAGCTAGTTGTGGAGAAAGTGACGCCATTAATTGTTGCTTCATTGGTAGGTAGGATCTTCAACGTTGCCCTTACAGTAAGACTCATCTGTGCGGCTTGGATTGTATTGCTATTCATGTAAAGCTGGTAAGTACTTTCTCCTGTACCGGCGCCAAATGGCTCCGTAATATCTGGATACCTAGCCTTCATCTTACGATACTCTTCATAGGCAGTATATTCGTAACTTCTCGCCTCAGACAGAGGAACCACCATATTGTTCTTCACTGCGTAATCCCAAACCATCTGATACAGGACCGCCTGGGCAATTCCTTGTCTAGCCACAATTGTAGTCGAAGGGATGCTCTCTTTCGCAGTGAGTGCTAATTGAGAAGAGTCGCTCACCAATAGCGCCAAGACCGTACTCGGGATAACTTTTTTATTTACCGAGACTGTAATATGGCTTTTATCCAAATAGGATAGCGCGGCAGTAGGCGCGACTCCTCTAATAAAATTAGGATTTGCAGCATTTAACCTGTGATGGATCACCGCTCGTCTTTTATGTTTAGTTGGAGTACTTGAGCTACTCAGCCAAACGAGCGCACCAGCAATGAATATAACAAGACAAGATGTGGCGACAGCAATGAACTTCCAGCGTTTACTAACAAGCGACAATCTCTATCTCCTTGAGACAATTATTAGTATTTCAACCCCATTGCCTCCACAAACACCCACGAAATGCTACGTGTGTGCCACGCCCGTCTTTCTCGGGTACACTCCAAACCCATATACTCCCCACATCTCTTCGTAACTAAGTAGTCACCTTACGTGATTATCAAAGCTAATGCAACGGGGAATCCCCACTAGCTGCAAAATAGCTCATGACCATGAGATCTATATTTGCCTTTTGGCTCTTACAATGAGTCTTCCTCAAGAATTAGTCCAACCAAATTACAAGCCTTGAGACTTTGACTTTGTTCTCGACGGTAACACTGGTGATGCAATTGGCAGAGATCAAACCCTATATCTCCAAATCTTCAACCTGCCAGGGATCAACAAGTACCAGGAGCTGGGAATAGAACTCGACGTCACACATGGCTGCCTCATCATAACTGAGCTTGCCGCCCGTCGAGGTGCAACACTTTAGTGTCGCAACCATGAGCGCCTCCCGACCCCTCATAAACGAACAGGTGTGCGCTTCAAAGGGCGCATTCCCACTCACGGGGAACTCGCAGCGAACAGATTATTGAATAAGTGCGGCATGCCCAGGTGGTTCAGTAGGCTTGGTTCTAACAATGACCATGGGCCACGTCCAATTTACCTTGCACAACTCACTTGCTAGATGGGAATGGACACCGTTCCCAATCGCAGTCCTAGTCTTGGTAGTTCTAGTGGGCTACTGGTATCTAAAATCGGACTGGAGGCTAGCGAGTTCGGGAAGACGTTGGTCGACAAAACGACTTGTTAGCTTCCTCCTTGGACTACTCACGGTCGATCTGGCATTACAGTCGCCAATAGCAACTTACACTGATTCATACTTTCAGGCTCACGTAATCCAACACCTCCTCTTGATGGTTGTAGCGCCAGCGCTTTTAGCCCTGGGGGCCCCATCGACCCTGCTCCTACAAACCTCGTCGCGCTCTATCAAGACCAAGTGGCTATCTATACTGCGTTCGAGGCCATTCGGGTTTATAAGTCATCCGGTTACCGTGTGGGGCTTGTACTTCGGTTTTATGATCGTCTTCTTTTTGACCTCCCTTGTCAACTTCGCCATGGAGCACATGGCGGTAATGGACCTTATCAACATCCTGTTCTTTTTTAGCGGGACCCTTTACTGGTGGCCGCTGGTAGGGATTGACCCCATCGTGCACTGGAAGATGGGCTACCCGGGTCGGATGCTAAACGTACTGCTGGGTGGGCCAGTTGAAACCTGGCTCGGGATAGCTATTATCTCTATGCATCGCCCAATTGCCTCGATGTATAACCTGTACGGTACGCACGCCGGAGGATCGATTCTGTGGATTGCGACTGACTTTACCGCCTTTGTAGGGTTTTTCCCGATATTCGTGCAATGGTTCCGTTCGGAGGAACGCCATGCCAAGCGTCTCGATGAGATCGCCTCCAGAGTTCAATCACCTCAAGATCAACGAAATTCCGGTGAAACACTTGAACCCAAAGATCCCAAGGATGCCAGTAGCTACTGGGAACAGGTCTGGCTAGAGCGCACTGGGAAAGTACCAAAGAACAACTCCGTCTAGATGCATGCGCTATTATCATCCAGTAGCTGATTCATCTATTTTCGGCCTAAGACCAAAAACTAAACGCTAGATGAACGTCTCAAGTTGAATGTAGGTATCGCCTAAATCATACAACTTGGCCACTGGTATCCAGCACTCCTTGTGGGAATGAAAATATACAGACCTGGGTTGCACAGGCAACCAGCCCGCCGTACTGGTCCCAAAGATTCATTTCAACTGACGCATACCCGTCACCGGCCTGCCTGGCCCTGTTGTGGGCTAAAAGCCACTCGGACCTAGCCTTGCCCACCAGATGAACCGTAAGATCAGCAGAGGGAGAAGTCCAGATCTGCTTAGAGGGGCCAATTTTCTCTCCAATTGCTCCAGGCATTGTATCGCACAGGGTTACAATTGCGAACGGATCAATGGTTCCATCTGCAAGGCGAGGAGTCTCAAGAAATCTATACCAATAGGCCCGTTCGGAGGTCCCGGGCTCCCAGTGCTCCCACGGGGCATGGCCGATGGCATTTCTACCTTCAACGTTTCGCCAAAAAGTCGGATTGAAACTCCGCTTGAAATCTTCAGGAGGGTCGTCCCAAAATGACCTACAATCCTCCACAGGTGGTACACTAGGCATAGTAAGATCGCAGAACGAGAATCCCAAGCGAGTTCCGCCGAATACCGCTATCGTACTGTGACCGACCTTAGATCCACTATTTGCAACCGAAGCATACATCTGCGAAGCACTTTTCCCACTCCTGAGGATATGTACGTCTACCTCGATCGGACCTGGCACAACTTGGCCAGCGAATACCGTCGTTACACTTCGAAGAGTTTGGTCGGGATTTGCAAGTTCGGATTGCATGGCGCGCAGGGCAAACGTGGTCATCACCCCGCCATGGGGAATTATTGGGGCATTCCAGTTATTATCGATTTCGCCCCTATATAGCCCGGGTCGGCCATGCACTGGCAAAACTTGAGTAACTTTCTCAAATGGCGTAGTCACGCGGAGTCTCTTCCTCTCAACCATGCCGAGTTTAGATCCTGGTAATGACCGGGAATCTTGACCAGCTCATCGTGCGATCCAACCTGGACAACTTGTCCGTGGTCTACAACAATTACCCGATCGGCTCGTTGGGCTGTAGAGAGCCTGTGGGCTATTGTTACCAAGGTCCTCCCCTGGGCCAACCTTGACACGGCACCTTCCACGATTGACTCGGTCATCGGGTCCAGATTAGACGTAGCTTCATCTAGAATGATTACAGAAGGTTCGACCAGGGCAACCCGAGCAAGAGAGATAATCTGCTTTTCTCCGGCTGACAAGGTCGCTCCTCCCTCCGAGACGACCGCATGAATACCACCTGTAATTCCCAAAATCACTTGCGTCCCCCCAACAGCCTCTAGCGCTCTTTTTACCTGGTCGTCTGGAATATCATTATTTCCCATGCGAATATTCGAAGAAATCGTCCCGTCAAATACAAAGGCTTCTTGACTGACAACAACTATGGTCTTGCGCAAGGACTCGAACGAGGCCTGCCTAAGATCTATTCCGCCAAAACTTACCTCTCCACTAAGGGGATCATAAAATCTAGCAATCAACTTGGCTATGGATGACTTACCTGCCCCGGTTGGTCCCACAAGTGCCACGTGTTCACCGGGACGAATTTCAAGATTGATATCCGTTAAAACTGGACTATCTAGAGAGTAACCAAAAGACACGTCACTAAAGACAACTGCACCGTGTCTGGGCAAATCCGTGGGCTTTGCCACCTCTACCAACGGGGGCTCGATTGATAGTAGGTTCTTGAGCTTGGTAAAGGCCGCCCCGGCAGACTGGAGGAGGTCAAACTGTTGGCTGGTTTGCTGAATTGGAGAAAACAGATTGCCCATGTACAACACAAAGGCGACTACGGTACCTAAAGGAATCATGTGCCGGTGAGCTAAATACCCACCCAATCCGACAATGCCGGCAGTTGTAGCCACAGAAGACGCTTCAATGACAGGGAAGTATCTAGCCGAAATCGATACGGCCCGCATGTTGGCCAACACCTGAGCCCGGTTATGCCCTTTGAATCCCCTTACAACGTAATCTTCACTGGCAAATGCCTGAACTACCCGGACCCCGGAAAGGCCCTCTTGTAGGCTTGTCATCGTGCGCCCAATTGCGTCTCGCACCGACAGGTAGGCTACCGCGGATCGACGTTTGAACCAGATACTAGCGGTCAACAAAACCGGAATAGTCAGCAGGCAAAGTCCAAACAGAATCGGCGACATGACCGCGAGAACTATCAGTGTTATTGTCAGCAAGAACGCGTTGGACACCAATTGGACGAGGCCTTGCTGAACGAGATTCTCCAGGGCGTCCATGTCGGTGGTCATTCTTGACACGAGCCTGCCAGTACGCTCGGAGTCAAAAAATCCTAGTGGCATGGAAAGTATGTGTTGGAATATTGAGATCCTAATCCCTTGCAATACCCGCTCACCTGTGTCGGTTACCTTGCGAATAACCAATCGAAACAATGAAGCACCCACAAGTGCCGAGGCTACGTACCCGGCTGTCGCAATAAATATGGGTCCCCCGTGGTGTTTGCGGATACCCTGGTCTATCGCGTAAGCCACCAGGGCCGGACCAACGATCAAAGTTGCCGACCACCCAATCACCAGGGCGAGTAGGACTAATAGTCTACCTTTGTACTCGCTTAGGGGAACTAAGACCCGAGTCCGTCCGCTATCCGTCATTTTGTCTCTACTCTTGAAATCAATAAATCCCTATACTGGGCCACGTCTTCTAGAAGCTGTTGGTGGGTTCCCTGGGCCAGCACCCTCCCTTTGTCCATGAAAGCAACCTGTTCCGCCAGGGCAATTGTAGAAGGTCGGTGGGCAATAATTATCGTGGTTCGACCTTCCATGACTTGAGACATCGCCCGCAAGATTTCTTGTTCTTTGGATGGGTCAACTGCCGAGGTGGCGTCATCCAATATTAGGATCCTGGGATTGGAAAGAATGGCTCTGGCCAGGGCCAGCCTCTGGCGTTGTCCCCCTGACAAGGAAAATCCCCGTTCTCCAATCACCGTGTCGTAACCGTCGTCGAGACTTCTAATAAATTCGTCAATCCCGGCCTGGCTGGCGGCACTAATTACTAGGTCGAGCGGAGCCCTGGGATCTGCAAAGGCGATATTAGCCCGGACTGTATCAGAGAAGAGAAATGTATCTTCAAACACAATCCCAACCGACGACCTGAGATCTTTGAGGGCAACCTGAGTTATGTCAAGCCCGTCAATTGTTATTGTTCCACTAGCTACGTCGTAAAATCGGGAAATCAGTCTTGCCACGGTCGATTTACCACACCCGGTGGGTCCAACCAAGGCTATTGACGAACCAGCCTCCACCCTCAGGTTGAAATTGTCCAAAACTGGCTTAGAGGATTCTTGGTGTCCCCCACCACCGTTACGAGCAAGTTCACGATCGTAGAAGAAAGTTACCCCCGAGAACTCAATCTCGCCAGCAGACTCTCGAGGAAGTCTCTGTGGGTTTGGCGGATCAACTATCATCGAGTCGGTCCTAAGTAGCTCCATGACACGTTGTGCAGACGCCACGGCCCTCTGACCCTGGCCAATTACCCAGGCTGGCAACTGCAACGGAGCAACCAGTAGGTTAACGTACAACAAGAATGCAGTAAGTTGACCTAACAAGATAGTCCCATTGAGGACTTCGTGGCCACCGGCGTAAACTACCAGAACCAAGCCGATAATAGGAAGAAATGTCAAGAGTGGAGTGAAAAAGGCTCTAATTCTGCCAGCCTCCAGGGCGCTTTGGTACACCTTTTGCGAGGATCCTCTTAGCTTGGCATCTTGAAGATTTTCAGTACCAAACCCCTTGATGACTCGAATTCCCGAAAGGGTCTCTTCAACGATCTCGGCCAGGTGACCAAGCTCTCTCTGCAGAGATAATGAAGCAGGAAACACCCTCCCAGAAAATCTGCGAGCCAAAATCGGGATCAGTGGTAGAACCATCAAGGCTAAAATGGCCAAGAACCAGTTTTCAATAAACAGTACTGAGACGACTGAAACCAGGATGAGAATGTTAGCCAAAGTCAAAGGAATCAAGACCACAAAGTTCTGTATCTGTGTTAGATCCGACGCGGCCCGAGACATTAGTTGCCCCGTCTGGGTTCGGTCGTGGAAGGCAAAGTGAAGTCGCTGTAGATGTCCAAATAACCGATTCCTCAGGTCCGCTTCTACCTTATAAGATACCAAGAACGCCAGGTACCTTCTAAGGCCAACAAATGCCCCCTGGGCCAAACCAACGGCTAATATTGCCATCGTCCATTTAACTAGGGCACCTTGGTGGTGACCTAAGATTCCACGATCTATTGCCCCTTGAACGAGTAAAGGCACCGATACGGCTGCGCTCATCCAGCAGATCCCCGACACTATTGCCAAGATCATTATCCACTTGCGGGCCCGGATCTGCCAAAATATTAGCGCCCAACCACCACGTTCCACAGGTAAACTTTAGTACGACCAACGGTACCCAGTCAGTTTGACGGTCCTGTTTTGTCATATACTCTTATCCCGATGATAGAAACCTCGCGACCAGTCCAAAGCTCCAAGTCACCTGAGAAGATTGGCGGGTCGGATGCTTCGCCCCCGGTAGCCAAGAGGATTCTTACCGAGCTAACTACCCATGGTGATACCCGGGTTGACCCTTACTTTTGGCTGCGTAACCGGGATGACTGCGATGTCGAAAGCTACCTCATGGCTGAAAACGAGTATCTGGAGTCGTGGGCCCAAAACCATCACGACCTTGAAGAGAAGATCTATGAAGAGATCAAGTCCCGAGTTCAAGAGACCGACCTTTCCTTTCCAGTTCTCGACTCGGGTTACTACTATTACTCGTGCACTAAAGAAGGTCTTCAATATCCAATTCATTGCAGGTTGCCGGCCAGGCTTGACCATACCGGCTCATTTCTGCGACCTAACCAACAGGTCAATAGCGAAATTCAAGATAACCCTGAATCTGGAGAAGTCTTGCTTGACGAAAACGACCTGGCTCAAAACAGCGAGTACTTCTCTCTCGGAGTAAGTGAACTGGATTTTTCTCACCGCTTTCTGGCCTACTCAACAGACTTTACCGGAGATGAGCTCTACAGCTTGTACATAAAAGACCTAAGCACACAATCAATAGTTGATGGACCAATTGATAATACGTATTACGGGCTGGCCTGGTCAAGACGATCAGATTACTTGTTCTATGTCAGAACTGACGATTCCATGCGCCCGTTCCAAGTCTGGAGACACGCACTTGGCCAAGACACTAAAAATGATTTTCTGGTGTTTGAAGAAAACGACATCGAGTTCTCTGTAGGGCTAGGAACCACAAAAGATGACCGATTTATCGTAATCGAAACTGACAGCAAGACAACCTCTGAGACCTGGTTTATCCCAACCGACCACCCATTAGACTCTCCAAATTTGTTCTGGGAAAGGTCCAAAGATGTTGAGTACTCGATAGAGCACTTGAGTGACGTCTTTTTAGTTCTTACAAATTGGGGTGGACAGGACTTTAGAGTGGTGTGTGTTTCAGATAGCAACTGGGACAAGTCACAGGCAAGAGAGATTATTCCACACACCCCTGGGAAGAGACTTGAAGGAATTGAGATATTTTCCAACTTTTTTACCCTCGAGTCTCGGCGGCAAGCATCCACGGCAGTCGAAATAATCCCTAAAACGATTTCCAATAACCCCTCCCACACTGGCGAGTTAAACGCCTCCTGGAATCTTAGTGAGGCCTACGAGATACCGTGCAAAAGCGATGTTTCATGCGTTTGGGTTTCAGATAACCCTGAGGTCGATACCCAGGTCGTAAGATATGGATATACGTCAATGACCTCCCCATCATCGTTGTACGAGTTCGATACGGCCTCTAGGCAGTCAATACTTCTAAAAAGTCAACCAGTTCTTGGGGATTTCAATGAAGAGGATTACGAGACATCTCGAATATGGGCAAAGGCCAATGATGGAACTTCGATTCCAATTTCGTTGGTCTACTCAATACACTTAGATCGCACAGAACTAAACCCATGTCTTTTATATGGATACGGGTCATATGAAATTTCAATTGACCCGACGTTTTCAATTTCAAGACTCAGTCTGCTCGATAGAGGGTTCGTGTTTGCAATTGCCCACGTTCGAGGCGGTGGTGAGATGGGGCGGACCTGGTATATGGATGGTAAGCTCAACCATAAGACAAACACGTTCACAGACTTTATTGCATGTGCTCGGTACTTGATCGACCAGAAATTTACTAGTAAGGATCTTCTTGCAGCAAGAGGTGGGAGCGCTGGCGGACTCCTAATTGGGGCCATAGCCAACATGGCTCCCGACCTTTTCGGGGCATTGGTAGCGGAGGTTCCCTTTGTCGACTGCTTGACCACTATCTTGGATGAGACTCTCCCACTCACCTCGTCAGAGTGGGAAGAGTGGGGTAACCCCATTGTCGATTCCGATGTGTACATGTACATGAAGTCCTACTGCCCCTATGACAACGTGGTCGCTGGTCGTATTCTCCCGCCCATCTTGGCCACGGCTGGGCTAAACGATCCCAGGGTGTCTTACTGGGAACCAGCCAAGTGGGTGGCAAAAATTCGATATCTCTCTCCAGAGACAACCGTGTTCCTCAAGACTGAGATGGGTGCTGGGCACGGAGGCCCATCTGGGCGCTATGACGCCTGGAGAGATGAGGCCCGGGTTTTGGCATTTATAATCAGGACTCTTGGGCAGGACTCTCCTGATGGCCAACTAAAAGCCTAGGTGCCAGCGAATGAGGGTCCTTACATTTAGGCCTCACACTGCTTTCATCGAGAATTTATAGGATTACAAAGATGCGAATTAGATCGGTTGCAGCGTGAGAAAATCTAGACTCACTCGAATCTGGATCGTTCCTGTTTTGATAATCGAGTGCGTGTTTGGATTGAACGTCACTGGGGCCAGAGCCTCGACTCTTGCCCCTGACGGCTCACCCAAGACAGCACCAACCAGTATTCCAAGTGGGTTTCCAGCTAACTTCCCGGCAACCATCTCCGGGCCTCAAGAGATATTTTCACCCGGTACCGGGATATCGGCAGTTGGGATTGACACAATTGCCTGTCCATCCATTGGACTCTGTGTTGCCGGGGACAGTCACGGAAGGATATTGGAGATGAACTCTGCCTGGACGACCTCACAGGAATGGGATGCGGAATACAGCTCGCCATCAGGCTCGTCAATTTTCTCAATATCGTGCCCAAATATAACCTCGTGCATAGCCACTGGCAAGAACGGTTGGACGTACACGTCAAGCACTCTGCCTATCGCTCCATCTAGTGGCCAGAGTTCGTGGACTGCAAGTCAAGTCGATACGCCAAACAGTGTAAACTTGGTTGGCTGCATCTCTAGTGTCCTGTGCGGAGCCGTCGACTCGGCGGGTAACTTTCTTTTTAGTTCAAACGCGTTCACGTCCACTCCAACCTGGGATATTACCGAGATAGATCAAACGTCGGCTAACCCCCCGGTCCGAGTAGGCCTTACTGGGCTCTCGTGTCCAAGTAGCACCTGGTGTGGTGCAGTTGACCAGTCCGGAAACTTTCTCTTTAGTCAGAACCCCTTCGATAGATCCCCCAAGTGGACTTCCTACAATATTGACGGAGGGAGTCAGCTTACATCGCTCGCGTGTGTCGCCCAATCACCTTTTTACTCGTGTGTTGCCTCAGATGTGTACGGCAATCTACTGGTATCCACCAATCCGGGCAACGGAGCCGGAAGCTGGTCGACGATTCGAATAGCATCGTCGACAAATATTTCCTCTGTTACGTGCCCTACTTCTAATGAGTGCGTTGCGGTTAGCACCCAGGGAAAATCCCTAGTCAACACTGACTTGCCTACAGATCCTGGTTCATCATCTTGGGTACAGAGTCCAACAAATGACCTCGGGGCTAGCTCAGTTAGCTGTCCCACAGAAAGTTCATGCTTTTTGGTGGACAACCAGGGCGTGATCGAAGAAGACCTGAACACAAACTCTCAACAGGCCTCGCAGTGGTCACAAGTCGGGCTTGACAGGACAAGTCCGGTATCTTCAATTGCGTGCTCAAGTCCAGGCAATTGTGTTGCGAGCTCTGGCCCTGACCTTGCCACGGGGTCCCAAGTAAATACCACGTCGCCCTCATGGTCCCAGGGAACACTGGGGTACGCCTCAACTCAAACCGAGTCGACGGTCAACTCTATTGCATGTCCTTCTAGCCAGCTGTGCGTAGGTGTCGATTCAACCGGCGACGTACTTTTTAGTGAAAATCCTACCCAGGGGGCTAGTTCTTACAACATATATGACATAGACCTTTCTACCCCGATCAACTCGGTTTCGTGCCCGAATTCGACGTTGTGCGTAGCTGGCGACCAGCGGGGCAATATTCTTGTTTCTTCAGACCCCATTGGAGCTGCCTCGGCTTGGAGTTCAATCTACGCGGATCCTGGCCACTCAATAGTCTCGGTTAGCTGCCCGAGCACGCTACTTTGCATTGCAATAGACGACGAAGGGAACGTTTTAGAAAGCACCGACCCGACCAGCCAGTCGCCTGTGGGCTGGTCTAAGTTCAACCTAGACGGGGCCAATCAACCCGAGTTCGTGACGTGTGGCTCGACCACCTTGTGCCTTATTGGCGACTCATATGGCAATGTGATCTCCTCAACCAACCCCACCGGCGGCGCCTCAGCGTGGACCGTAGCGGGGATTGATTCACAGACTCCCCTGATTGCCGGGGGATGCACCTCCCAAGGTTCATGCGTTTTAGCCGACAGTCGAGGTCGGGTATTTGCTAATGACAGTGCCTTATCGGGCTCGTGGGTTGCTGGACAGCTTTCTGGTAACACTCAAATCACGGCCTTTTCATGCTCTCAGTTCAACGGGTGTGTAGCGGCCGACAATAACTCAAATGAGTGGCTCTTGAGCTTTAGTTCGACCCAAGCTAGTTCGTCAACCAACCATGAGCTTTCTGCTTTCAGCGCCAAAACACAGAACTTGGAGTCCCATGTAACCACGTCGAGCTTCTGGCACATTCCTAGCTCGCTATCGTCAAGTCCCGTAACCGGACTATCATGCGCTTCTTCAACTCTGTGTGCAGCCGGCACTTCACAAGGACTCGCATTCATCTACAGTGGTACGACCTGGTCGACGGCGACCACCTTGACCGCCTCGGGAACCGCTGTCGACTCTATCGACTGCATTGCGTCAAGTTCCCAGTGCGTTGGGGTTGATGCGACCGGACACGAGTACACATACTCAGGATCGTGGTCGTCGGCTACGCTCATTTCGGCCGGAGTCGACTTGACCTCGATTTCCTGTACCTCGACCAGCTTTTGCGTGGCCACGGCTACCAACGGGGACTCCTACGTCTATTCAACCGGGGCCTGGAGTGAACTAACCGTGGCAAGCGGAGTCGACTTGACCTCGATTTCCTGTACCTCGACCAGCTTTTGCGTGGCCACGGCGACCAACGGGAGTGAGTACACCTACAGCGGGTTATCGTGGTCGCCCACGACTATCGATCCTGGAAGCTCTCTTACTTCAGTATCGTGTCCGAGTACAGTATTTTGTGGGGCAGTAGACTCAAAGGGATACTTTGTGGAATTCAACAGTGGTTCATGGCGGTCGCCGGTCCTGATTGACGGATCAGGAACGCTCTCTTTAGAGGCCGTGAGTTGTCCGACAAGTGCGTTTTGTGGAGCCAGTGACTCAATAGGCGACGCTGTCATCTCTAGTGATCCAACGGGTTTGGCCATAAATACAACTACTCTCAACCAGGGAACTTTAGGGGTTGCCTACTCGGCATCTCTTAGTGGCTCCGGTGGAATCGGGACCATAAGTTTCTCAACCGGTTCAAGCCTGCCAGGAGGACTGGTTCTTTCTAGTTCTGGTCAGATCTCAGGGACCCCCGATGTGACCGGGGTTTATGGCATCACCGTAACGGCGACCGATGACCAAGGCAACACGTACTCAACAAACATAACCATCACGGTGGCAGAACAACCAAATTTGGTAATAACAACCGTGTCTCTTCCAGAAGGCCAGGTCGGGGTACCCTATAGCGCGATGTTGTCAGCCTCGGGAGGTACTGGTTTGTACACATGGTCAATTACCACTGGAACCCTCCCTTCAGGACTTACCGTATCGCCTCAAACTGGAGCTACGTCGGTGGTTGCGAGTTCAACGGGAACTATATCTGGTACTCCCACGGCCTCGGGAACTCAAAATATTGAACTTGAGGTAACCGACACGGCAACTTTAGCCCTAGTAGCCACCGGGTGGTTCACAATAACTATCGCACCTTCGGTAACACCGACTAGCTTTTCTACTCTCACTTCGTCGTTACCGGGAGCAATTGTGGGTGCCCAGTATTCGGTAAAGCTAGAGGCCCAGGGTGGTAGCACCCCCTATGTATGGTCAATTACCACTGGAACCCTTCCTCCGGGATTAGGTCTCTCTCAAGGCGGCCTTATATCCGGGGTCCCACTCGCCGGGGGAACCTACAACGTAACGGTCACGGCCGCTGATTCCTCTAACCAACCAAAGACAGGTCAGGTAAACCTGTCGATTATTATCGGGCCAATTCCTCTTAGCCAAGGGCTTATTCTAGGTAGCTCGAACGGGTCGCAACTAACCTACGGGTCAGCCCCCCTGCTTTCTCAAAGTGCCGGAGACCTTTTCGGACAACAAGTCGTGGCAACTACCCTAGAGGCTGCCGGTATTGGCTCTTGGGAGACCTCGTCAGGTGGCTATGTTGAAAGCTTTGGCGACGCCGGATTCTTTGGGTCAACCGGGGCTATGACCTTGGCATCGCCAGTCGTGGGGATAGCTGCCACCCCATCGGGACACGGGTACTGGCTGGTGGCATCAGATGGTGGCGTGTTTGCCTTTGGCGACGCCGGATTTTTTGGGTCAACCGGGGCTATGACCCTAATGTCGCCAGTCGTGGGGATAGCTGCCACCCCATCGGGACAGGGGTACTGGGAAGTTACCCAGACTGGGATTATAGAGTCTTTTGGTGATGCAGACGTCTTTTCGACTCCCGGCGAGATCTCTGTTCCCCCAAATGAAAATGCTCCTGTAAACTTTGTGGGAATTGCCCAAGGCTAAAAGCGGGGAAGCTCGTCCCTTGTTAGCTGTGAGAATAACTTACACTTGCTATCTCGCTCCGAGATAACTGGATCTACTAGCCCCCAATCAATCCCGAGATCTGGATCATTCCACAAAACCCCAAGCTCATCTTCTGGGTTGTAGTAGGAATCGACTTGGTAGTACAACGTCAAATCGGTCAAAGATGAAAACCCGTGTCCTACTCCAGGAGGAACGTATATCCCTATTGAATCGTCTCCGGATACATCCTGAGACCAGAGGCCCTTTTCAGTAGGTGATCCTACCCGGAGATCATAAAGCACAATCCGGGCACGCCCGGCAACCACGTACCAATAGTCGGCCTGGAAAAGATGGTAGTGTAGCCCGACCACACAGTTAGCAACCTTATCAGACCGGTTAGACTGAATCATCGGGGGTAATTCGGGGAACCACTCCTGCCTGTAGGTTTCAGTAAAACTCCCGCGAAGATCAAGGTTTGTTTTTAGATTTACCAACTTGGCACCAGCAACCTGGGCAATACTATGCACGGAAATAACCAAATCCACCTCTATAAAAGATAATTGGATCCCCGCCCTCCGTCCCGAGGTCTGAAACGGCAAGAGTTACCAGGTAGTGGTCACCGGCCTCGTACACGTCTTGTACGCAACACTCTAAATAGGCCAGAGCACCGTCAAGGATTGGGGCCCCATTGGAGCCGCTTCGGTATCCGACCCCGTCAAACTTGTTCTCACCTTTGCCAGCAAAATTTCGGGCTAAAGACTCGTGACTCTCCCCTAATACGTTTATGCACCCACACTTGGCGGCTTGCAACCTTGGCCAGGTATCAGAGGTTTTTGATGGGGCAATTGCTACGAGGGCTGGATCAAGGGACAAAGACATAAACGACTGGCACGTAAACCCGCTAGGCCCTAAAGAGTCGTGGGTCGTAACTATGGTTATCCCGGAAGCAAAGTGCCCTAAAACTTCCCTAAATCGAGCTTGGTCAAATGAACTAGCGCCTATACTCTCGATGTTCGACAACTTGTACTCTTCGCTTTCAAGAACTTCCCACCAACCTGGGTCCTAAAGATTGATCTCCATGCCTTCCATGGCGACTCTACACTCTATACCAACTTGTTTAGCCATTTGAACCAGGTGCGCCGAAATCTGGTCCATGGCCTCATCACTATGAGAAGGGTCGTGGTGGAAGGGGACCAGGCACTTTACTTGAGCTTCATGGGCCACATGGACGGCATAGTCATATGTGCAGTGCCCCCAATCACTTTTGGCCTCGAACTCTTCCTGGCTGTATTGGGCGTCGTGAATGAGTAAGTCCACACCCTCTATAAGTTTCAGTACCTCGGGGTCGATTTCACGGTCATCTCTTGGCATCTGGTGGTCACTAACATACCCTATCGAAACCCCGCTTACGATAATCTTGAAACCCAGATTGATTCCGGGATGTGGAACCGGCGCACACGTTACATTTGCCCCTCCTATGGAAAAGGTTGAACTGGTGAGTTCGTGAATTGCCACCTTACCACCGAGTTGGTTCCAGCTTACCGGAAAGAGGGGGGGGCTAAAAGCCTTATCGAACACATCTCCGAGATGCACTTTATAAGATTCGCCACACGATATTTCAACCGGGGGCGCAAAAATCTCTATCTGAGAACCTGTAACATGAAGCGGTTTGAAATATGGGAGGCCTTGAATATGATCCCAGTGAGGATGACTAAGAAGTACCGAAGCCCTAAAGTTCTCACGACTTTCAAGGCGGTCAGCTAGTCTTACCAGTCCGGTTCCCAAGTCCAAGATAATGGGCTCCGGATCGTTGGTGCGGATCTCAACACATGACGTGTTGCCTCCGTACTTCAGGTAGTCCGGACCTCCACACGGGAACGACCCACGAACCCCGTGAAAAATTACTCTAGGCAATCCTAAGCGGCGCCCGCACTAGGTGGCATGAGGTCTCCATCTTGACCCCCAACCGTTGGGATTAGTCCCTTGTTTTGTAGTATTACCCTGAGGTCGTGAGGATTGGTCGCCGCCAATAGGGCCTCTTTGAGACCGATCACCCCAGATTCAAACAGATGACATATGGACTGATCAAAAGTTTGCATCCCGTAGTAGTCGCCCTCTTGTATAATCTCACGAATTCCATCGGTGTGTTCTGGGTCGGTTATACACTGCTGAATCCGTCCATTTGGTACCATTATCTCGGCAGCTGCCACCCGACCATGTCCGTCGATGGTTCTAACCAGGCGCTGCCCAACTGTTCCCCTTAGAACCGAGGCCAAGGCAATCCGTGCCTGCTTTTGTTGGTAGGGAGCAAAAAAGTCAATAATCCTATTTATCGACTCGGTCGCATCGGTAGTGTGAAGGGTTGAGAGTACTAGGTGCCCGGTTTCGGCAGCCGTCAAGGCAGCCTGCACGGTTTCTAGGTCTCTCATCTCGCCGACTAAAATAACGTCAGGATCTTGGCGCATGGCGGCCCGCAGAGCCGTGGCAAAGTCGCGCGTGTCAATTCCTATCTCTCGCTGCTCAATAGAGGCCATTTTATCGCGGTGCAAGATTTCGACGGGGTCCTCAATGGTAATTATATGACAGGGTCGAGACCGATTTATATGTTCAACAACGGCAGCTAAAGTAGTCGTCTTACCAGAGCCCGTTGGACCGGTAACCAAAATAAGGCCCCTTTCCTCGTCTGCTAAACGGGCAACGACTTCAGGGAGACCCAGCTCGGCTATGGTCGCCGGATCAGGCATGACCCTCCTCAGGGCGAGGGCCACGGTAGATCGCTGGTGGTACACGTTTACTCGAAACCTACCCAGTCCGGGCAACGAGTAGGCACAGTCAGCTTCTAGCTCTTTTCGAAAGTGCTCGGCCACGTCGGGGCGCATGATGGCCAATGCCATGGCCTCTGAATCTTCGGGGCCTATCCGGTTCTCGCCTTCAAGCTCATAGAGAATTCCGTTGACCCGGATTCTCGGTGGAGCTCCAACTTTAATGTGGAGATCAGAGCCCTCCACTTCACAGAGCTTGGTCAGGCATCTGTCTAGCCAGTCGTGTGCCATATCTCTACTGTTCTCTCATGTACCATTGTAACTATGTCCGATAATTTTACCAGCGATCACGTCGAAGACGAAAGCCAGACTTCCATTGACGGCTTTGACCACTTCACAATCATAGCCAACGGGGTTCAATTCTCGCTTATTGGCCTGGGTCCACAAGATGGAGAACTCGCCTTATGTCTGCACGGGTTTCCCGACACCGCCTATACCTGGCGATACCTGCTTGGCCCACTGGCCAAGGCAGGCTACCGGGCCGTGGCACCATTCCAACGCGGATACTGGCCAACTAGTACCCCACCTGGGTCTTCGTTCCAGACCGGAGCCCTAGTGGCCGATGCCTGTGCCATTGCCAGCCAGCTATCGCCCGGCAATCAGGGCGTGATTATCGGACACGACTGGGGAGCATTTAGTGCTTACGGGGCGGCAGCATATCAACCTGGTGCTTGGCGGCGGGTGGTCACCTGTGCGGTTCCCCCGGTAGCAGCAATGGCCTCGGCGTTCTTTTCCGTAGATCAGCTCAAGCGCAGCTGGTATATGTTCTTCTTTCAGGTCCCGCTTGCCGAGGCGGCCATTATGATGAATGATCTCGCCTTGATAGAACGCCTCTGGAACGACTGGTCACCAGGCTATAACGCAACCGATGACCTAATTCATGTCAAGAGGGCTCTAAGAAACGAGGACAACTTGTCGAGTGCAATTGGTTACTACCGGGCAATGTTTGACTCGACAAGACATGATGACTCACTTGCCCAATACCAGGCGGCAGTAATGGCCCCAACTCCACAACCCCTACTTTATATGCACGGGAGAAACGACGGATGTCTAGATGTCGAGCTAGCACTTGCAGCAAAGACATACCTAAATGCCGAATCCAAGATGCACATAGTTGAAGATGCCGGTCACTTCATGAACGTGGAACAACCCGAGGAGTTCAACGCTCGGGTTCTAGAGTTCCTCGGCCCGGCCCAACCGAAAATTCCAGCTACGTAACCCGGGTTATACTCTGAGTAGCTCGGTGACGTCCTCTGATGGCTGAAGCCGCCAGTCCCCTCGGGGTAACTTGATGGAATTACCCTTGTGCCTTTATTCCCAGACGTTATCGCCGTAAGGGCGTTTTCTCTGCGGAGCAAACTCGCTCTTCCAGACCATTAGCTTTCGTCTGAAATAACAGACCTCTTCCCCGCGTTGGTTGAACGCCTTCGTCTCAACGGTTACCACCCCTCGGTCACCCTTGGACTTTGACTCTGCCCGGTCAAGTACCCGGGTCTCTGCATATATTGTGTCACCGTGAAAAGTCGGGAACCGGTGGATCAAGGACTCTACCTCTAGATTGGCAATGCATGAACCAGAGACATCTGGAACGCTCATACCCAAAACGAGTGAGTAAACCAGATTACCCACGACCACGTTTTTCTTGTGAACTGTCTCATTCTCGGCAAAGTACTCGTTGGTATGAAGCGGATGGTGGTTCATGGTGATCATACAAAACAGATGATCATCGGCCTCTGTAATAGTCTTGCCAGGCCAGTGCCGGTAGATGTCACCGGGCTCAAAATCCTCATAGTATCTCCCGAACGGTCGATCGTGTACAGTCATATAATTCCTCCTCGAGTTATCATTTAGGCAATAGGTCTAGTTGAAAAAGCCAGAGACCACGAGGCATCAGAGTTGCCGTCAATGGCTAGTCGCCAGGAATATCGCCTTCCGTTTTCTAAGGGCAGGGGGCCCATATTGATGGCGAGCGAGAAATCAACCGGGCTCCCAGCTGGCAGACCTTCCGGCTTGGCTACCTCAAACTCGCCTCTGACATGTAGCTCATGGTCACCCTCGGGTGTTTCGACGAGAACCGGGTGACCATCTTCATCAACGAGTGAAATCTCCCAGTTGTGAATCTGCTCAACCTCATACCAATCCACCTCCACCTTCACTGCAATTGCACTCGGTACGGGCATGGGACCGGTTACCGACCATCCGCCCCCCAAAATATAGAGCTTGCCGTCGGCAACCTGGGCAGCGTCACACAGGAGCATTATCGCCTTCATCGCCTGAATAACCTAGTACTGTTGGAGCGTGTGCTATGCAAATGGCATCCAAATGCGTACAAAAATAAGCATCTACCAGGATATATTCGTTTGTGTTGATACAACTAAAGGACTATCATTTAGCTAACCGTGGAATCTGACAATTCACTTTCAAGAGTTATTAAGAGGGGTCTGGCTTCAGCAAGTGGGCTAGAAGATTTCTCGGTGCCCCAGTCTAGGTGGTGGAATCAGGCAAGTTTCTCCCATCACGTCGTGATTGTTGCAGTTATTGTGAGCGCAATAGTCAGAATGCCCGCCACGGACAAGACGTACGGGTTCGTCGCCGCCATGACCGTTCTTGGCCTTGGATCTAGCATTGTAATCGACGTGTGGACTCGTCGAACCAACCGTCTTCATTACCAGATGATGTGGTTGGATCAGATATATATAGCCTCCTTGGTGGCGGTATATCCCAAGTGGTGGGCACCCATATTTATGGCCGGAATTGCCGCACTGGCAGCCGAAGGTATCTTGTTCCCGCCTCGCACAACCGGGGTAGGGGCGGTCATTGGAGCGGCGGCCATGTGGGGTGCGATGCGCTTTAACTATGCGTTCTTCTGGGGGTCTCGGGCCCATGGGATTGTGGCCTACTTGATAATTGGATTAGCCGTGGCCGCGGCTGCAGCAACCGTGTCTCTGGCCCGTGAGAAGGCCGAACAGCACCTTAGGCGATACGCCAACATCATGGAGAAGATCCCGGTTGGCATTTACGTGTTTCGCTTGGAGGCCAACCTCCCTGAAAGAGGCGAAATAGACCCGTCGATGATCTCACTCATCTCGTCTAACCCGGCTACCATCTCGACGACGGGAATTGATATCTCAAACTTGGTTGGCAGCTCCTTTGCTGACGTGGACTACGAACTGCCCAACTCGGGACCCTTTTATGGACTCCTGCGTCGAGTTAATGCCACCGGAAATCCGTTCAAGATTGATATTGACGTCACCCCGTCCACCGACACTCCGGCGCTAAAAACTGGGGTATATAGTCTCCAGATCTTCTCGGTTGGCAACTGGGAGGTGGCCGTTTCAATTGAGGACATCACCGAGCGGGTCGGGGCACAGAACGCCCTGATGCACCAAGCCCTACACGACGGGGTTACCGATCTCCCAAACCGGGTCCAGTTGCACCAAAAGCTCATAAGCTCTTTGGCATTGGCGGAAAAATCCGGGCAATCGGTATCCC
Source organism: Acidimicrobiales bacterium (assembly GCA_027452005.1). Taxonomy (GTDB): domain Bacteria; phylum Actinomycetota; class Acidimicrobiia; order Acidimicrobiales; family JAKAVM01; genus JAKAVM01. The sequence continues at coordinate 53,037 of DAIDHF010000004.1, read as the reverse complement.
TTTTGATGGTGGATATAAACCAGTTCAAAGAGATCAACGATACCCTGGGGCATCAGTTTGGTGACCAGCTGCTGCGCCAAGTTGGAGAGCGACTGGGGTCAGTTTTGGGACCCACTGACGTTTTGGCCCGTCTCGGGGGTGACGAGTTCGCCGTGGTTCGGGTTTCCCAAGACGCTGAACACACCTGCCATGAGTTGACCTCGAAGATTCAGGGTGTTCTAGAACCTCCATTCATGCTCTCAGGAATTCAGGTCAGGGCGTCTGGATCAATTGGTATTGCCAGTTTCCCCGATCATGGACGCGATGCTGAGGCCCTCCTACAAAAGGCCGATATGGCCCTATATGCGGCCAAGCGCAACGGGGTAGGAAAATCCACTTATAGTCCCGATAGCTCTCACTTCAATATCAGGCGTCTTACGCTTCTCGGGGAACTCGGCCCAGCGATTGATCGTGGAGAGATGGTCCTGCACTATCAACCCAAGATTGACCTTTCCTCGGGACGGGCAGTCGGCATGGAGGCGCTGGTGCGCTGGCAGCACCCTCGACGTGGACTTTTGTCACCGGCTCACTTTGTCGAGTTGGCTGAGATCTCCGGTCTCATCAACCAACTAACCAGATGGGTAGGAATTGAAAGTGTTCGCCAAGTCCAAGAGTGGAGAAAACAAGGCCTAGACCTTCACTTGGCCGCCAATATCTCGGTTAGGAACCTCCATGATTACTCCCTCCTGGACTGGCTCGAGGAGTTACTATCCGAATCTGGACTCCCCCCTGAGAAACTCATGCTGGAAATTACCGAGAGTGCAATTATTGACGAAATGCCAATTGTTGAAGAGATGTTGCACAAGATATCGTCTTTGGGAATCCACACGAGCATTGACGACTTTGGTACCGGATACTCATCACTGTCTACACTCAGGCGGCTCCCAATAAATGAACTAAAGATGGATCGGTCATTTGTTGCAAACATAATAAACGAGGAGCACGACTTCGCAATCGTGAGGTCCATGGTGGATCTGAGTCACACGTTAGGAATACAGGTAACCGCCGAAGGGGTTGAGGATCGTGAAACCCTCGATTTGCTAGTTGACCTTGGTTGCGACCGGACCCAGGGGTACTATATTTCCAAACCGCTTCCCCCAGATGACTTCAAGACCTGGATGGAGGCTAAGGGAATGGCGGCATTTGAAATCTCCAACGGGAATGGGGTAGCCAAAGAAAAGGTGGCCATCGCCTCGCCCGATGGAGGACCTGGCACTCAAGGTTTGTAGTAACTCTAGCTAGAAGAGGACCTAAGGTAATTGGCTGAATTGTTAGCCCTGCGCAATGACGTGTACCGTCGCCCTCTTGAGACCGCTCTACAACGAGTACAGGTTGGACCCGGGTGGTCTTGTGTGGACGTCGGGGCCGGGTCGGGCGACGTTAGCGTGGCACTAGCCGAACTGGTTGGGGCCTACGGCCGAGTATATGCCGTCGACAGTGACCCAGGGGCCTGCAACGAGGTTGCCCGCCTAGCCGCACAGTTCCACGCCCAAGTTATTACAATAACTCAGGCCGGAGAGGATCTACTGCTTCCCGAGCAGGTGGACTTAGCCTTCAGTCGGTTCTTGCTCTTACATGTCACCGATCCTTCAGCGGTACTTTCCAAGATGGCCATGGCTCTAAAGGTGGGTGGGTGGGTGGTTGTCCAAGAACCCATTACTTCGGCAGGACGTATAAATGGAGACCCATTTTCAATGGCCGACGCCAAGAACCCGGACATTGGGGCTATTTTGCCCAAGTTGGTAGCTGAGACGGGACTAGAGGTCCGAGACACCTGGGCCGAGTCCCCGGTAAGTTTTGGCTTAGGACCTATTGCGAGTTACCTGGCCGAAATAACTTCTATACCTGAAGACGACTTCATCGGGGAATCAATAGTTCTACCACCCTTGGTAACCGTGGTAGCAGGCAAGGTGGGCTGAGTCGGCTTAGTTGGATAGATTATCTAGGCCGATATATTTTATAAGCAGTCCATCTACAGAAGAGGTCTTTAAGTCCAATGTCCCCAATTTCGCCCGATAGCCACAAGGTTTCTTTGAGTTCCCCAAATTCGGACGGTCCAACTGGACAAACCAACCGCCAAGAACTTGGGCCTGACTTGCGTGGGGCCGAATATGAGCTTGACAAGATGGAGGCACTGGTTGACCGGGCCCTTAATTACCTCAAGTCTCAAGGCAGTAGCGTAAACCAGGTAATCGACACCCACCAGGTCGCCTGTTATGAACTAGCCCATGCAAAGGCTGGTCTTGCCATGGCCAGGTCCGCTCTAGAGTACGGAGCCCTGGGAGACCTTGAAGCCCAACTGGCCTGTGTATTCTGTGCGGATGCTATCTGCGACGCTCGGTCCAGGGTTCTATTTAGAGAGGACATCTGGGGGCTTAGATTTGATGACTTTGGAGGAGAATCAGAATTTCTGACTTATTGGAGATCTCCTGAGGTCGTGGCCAGGTTCGCGCAGACCCCCGGAGAGCGGCACCTCGATAGCGACTTTGAGCTTGCCGCTGAGACCTTTCGGAAGTTTGCCGAGAACGAGATCGTTCCACATGCTGAACACGTCCACCGCACTAACGGGGACGTCCCAGAGTCGGTTATCTCCGGCCTGGCTGAGATTGGAGGGTTTGGGTTGTCGGTCCCGGAATCCTTCGGAGGCTTTGCCCAAGGTGGAGACGGTGACTATCTGGCCATGGTCGTGGCGACCGAGGAACTCTCTAGAGCATCTCTTGGAATAGGAGGATCTCTGATAACTCGTCCCGAGATCCTTACCAGGGCGTTGGTAAAAGGAGGAACACAGGCCCAGAAGGAAACCTGGCTCCCCCGGTTGGCCTCAGCTGAGATCTTGTGTGCGGTAGCGGTTACCGAACCTGACTACGGGTCAGACGTGGCCGGGATTACCACGACCGCAACACCGTGTGGAGACCCCCCTAGTGGGTACCTGATTCGAGGGGTCAAGACGTGGTGTACTTTTGCGGCCCGGGCAGACGTCCTGATGCTCCTCGCGCGCAGCGATCCAGACAGATCCAAGGGGCACCGCGGACTTTCCATGTTTATTGTCAACAAGCCGGTTGGCCCCGGAAAGGGGTTTGAGTTCACCCAGAACCCAGGCGAAGACCAACGCCCCGCCGACCTTCCCCCCGGACACATCCAAGGCCGTCCAATCGACACGATTGGATATCGCGGGATGCACTCATATGAGATCTCCCTGGATGACTGGTGGGTTCCCGCAAACCAGCTTATTGGAGAGAGCGACGGGCTGGGACGCGGTTTCTACCTTCAAATGGAGGGCTTTGAGAACGGACGCCTCCAAACTGCCGCTCGGGCGGTCGGGGTCATGCAGGCCGCTTATGAGGCCGCCCTTGACTATGCAAGGGCTAGAAAGGTATTTGGGAGCCCAATAGTCGACTATGAACTCACCCAGCAAAAGCTTGGTCGAATGGCTGTAATCATCCAGGCCGCCAGGCAGTTTTCATACCAGGTTGCCAGGCTGATGGCAAAGGGCGAGGGTGCCATGGAGGCCTCCATGGTCAAGGCCTACGTTTGCCGGGCCTGCGAGTGGGTTACCCGAGAAGCTCTTCAAATCCACGGTGGAATGGGATTTGCTGAGGAGTTCCCGATCTCTAGGTATTTCGTGGATGCCCGGGTTTTGTCCATCTTCGAAGGGGCCGACGAAACATTGGCCCTAAAGGTGATCGCCAGACGGCTCTTAGAGCTAGCTTGATGGCTTGAGTCCTGCCCGGATCCCTCGGGCAACGAACTTGTTTGCCATCTTTCGCGAGGCCTCGTCGATCATCTCGTCACCGAACATTACAGCTCCCTTGCGATCTTGCTCAGTGGCCACCTTATAGGCATCGAGTATTGCAATGGCCCGATCAAACTGCTCTTGGGTGGGTGAAAATATCTCGTTGAGAACGGTTACCTGGTCTGGATGCAAGGCCCACTTTCCATCGTATCCGAGGGTCTTGGTGCGATTGCAGTAATCGCGAAATGAGTCGATCTCTCTAATCTTGAGAAAGGGCCCGTCAATAACCTGGAGACCGTTAGCTCGCCCGGCCATGAGGATCTTTGAGAACACGTAGTGAAAGTGATCTCCAGGGTACTCGGGTATTTGGACCCCTCCGGTTAAAACGGGCATCTCCATGGAGGCTGCAAAGTCCGCCGGGCCAAATATTATTGTCTCAAGTCGCCTTGATGCTGCACAGATCTCTTCGACGTTGATGAGTCCCCGGGTAGTCTCAATCTGGGCCTCAATCCCGATGTGACCAACAGGCAGTCCGCAGTTGAGTTCTACTTGGGTAAGTAACAGGTCAAGGGCGACAATCTCGGCCGCGCTCTGCACCTTTGGCAACATTATCTCTTCTAGACGTTCACCAGACTTGGAAACCACTTCAATTACGTCCCCGTAGGTCCACTTGGTATCCCAGGCGTTTACCCGGACACAGATAATTCGATCCCCCCAGTCAAGGTTCTTGATCGCTTCAGCCACCTTGGCCCTGGCGGCCTCCTTCTCGAGGGGGGCCACTGAGTCCTCTAGGTCTAAGAAGGTCATGTCCGCCGCAATTGTTGGCCCTTTTTCTAGAAATCTCTCACTAGAGCCGGGAACAGACAGGCACGATCTTCTTGGTAGGTCTCGGGTTCGTTCAGACATGGGTCAAATGCTAGTTACAATTAGCTAAAGTGTTCAACTAGAGATCTTGCCCATTTCGAGCCTCTGGATTGACGGTTCAACTAAGGGTTGTCCTAAATAGATCCACCGTGTCCTTCCAGGCCGACTGTGATGCCTGGGGATTGAAGACCTCGGGTCTGGTGTCATTGAAAAATGCATGCTGGGTACCGGGGTAGATTGTAATCCGGGCATCTTTTCCAAGATCGGTCAGGGTTTTCTCTAGCTCTCGCGCCTTTTCTGGGGTCATCCAGTCGTCAAGCTCGGCGTAGTGTCCGCGTACCTTGGCTGTAATCTTTGAGTAATCGGGCTGGTAGTTTGGCCAGGGTACTGCCCCGTAGAATGGAGCCACAGCCAGAACCTTGTCGGGTCTTTGGCAAGCCAGGGCCAGTGCAAGCCCACCCCCCATGCAAAACCCAACTACCCCGACCCCGTTTTTTGAACCCCGCCGGACCAACTCGTCTATGGCCCCGCTCATGTCCTTTGCGGCCCGATCTAGTGCCATGGCCATCATTAGCTTGCCAGCCTCGTCGGGTTCACGTGAGACCTCGCCCCGGTACAGGTCAGGGGCTAGAGCCGTAAACCCCTCTAAAGCAAACCTGTCGCAAACGTCTTTGATGTGGTCGACCAGACCCCACCACTCTTGAATAACTACCACCCCTGGACCCGATCCAGATGGTGGAGTGGCAAGATAACCCTGTCCATCTGTCCCGTTTGACGGAAATTGAATGATTTCACCCATGCCTGCAATCTACTACTTGGGCTAAGAAAACTCACGTCCAAGTTGCGATAGTATCTATAGCTGAGATGAAGCCAATTCCAGTCGTTTTTCACATAGGCCCCCTTCAGATTCACACATACGGGATTGGCCTGGCAGTTACCTTCTGGGTTGCCTACCGGTACCTTGCCAAGCGGCTCCGGGATAACGGATACTCCGACACCTGGCTCGGGAGTACCTTTATCTGGGTAATCGTGTCCTCTATCTTGGGGGCCAGAATCGTCCACGTGGCGGCCAACTGGAGCTTCTATAGTCACAACCTGGGGGATATCGTGGCGATCTGGCACGGGGGACTGTCATCATTTGGTGGACTCGCCTTGGGGGGCCTGGTTGGGACCTGGAAGGCCAAGTCATCTCAGTCGGAGGTCTCCCTGTCTAAGCTCCTCGATCTTGTCGCCCCGGTTCTAATGGCGGCCTGGGCTCTGGGAAGACTCTTGGGTCCTCAGCTGATGATCGCTGGAGGTGGACGGGTAACTAGTTCCTGGTACGGCATGTACTACGCCGGGGAGGTTGGGAAACGGATCCCAGCCCCAATATTTCAATCAATTGAATCATTCGCTGTATTTATCATTCTATTGCAGATTGAAAAGTATGTTACGAAAAATGGAGGCCCAAACCTTTTGGTCTTCTTTGGTCTGTTTGCCTTTTGGGGGGCAGCTCGATTTTTCGACGAGTTCTTGTGGCTGGACGTCAATCCTCCATTTGACGCGGTTGAGGTAACTGGAATTGTTATGTCTCTGGTTGGGTTTTTCGTAATGGGGGTACTGCTCTACAAGCAAAACATTGCAAGGAAAGAACGACCAGAAGAATTAGCCCAACACGAGGTAACTGTAGACTAGTTGGCAACAACAGCCAACGGTTCAAGCAACTGCCCGAGCAAGTAGGTCTGCCGAGACCGGTTGATATTCAACTATCTCCCTTGCCCCTACTTGTGCAATCTGATCGAGGTCCATACTAGATCGGTTGCTAAATCCTGGGTCAATGCTCCTTATATATCTCAGTGCAACAAGCATCTTCCGAGCGCTATCTGTCTCAATCGCCTGCTCGGTCAACAAGGAGACCCCAACCAAATGAGTAATGGAGTCAGTTATTCTTGCCGAGAGCACCTCGGATATTTCAGGGGGGGCATCAAAGGCCTGTTTTACGAGGCTCCTAAGGTTCTCTTCTCGGGCAGATATATACGACGACAACTCAGCTAACGCAGGTGAGGCCAGCGCGGCCGACTTTACTAGATTCTTAGTTTGACCAACTCTTTCAAAAATGGCCTCATGGCTATCGTGTCTTCTGATCGCTCTCAATACGTCTAGTCGACATATGTTTTCACTTCCCTCCCAGATCGTGTGGCACTGCGCATCACGTAGTAACCGAGTCATTCCAAAGTTTTCGCAGTACCCGTTGCCGCCAAAGAGCTCCACTGCATAAATGGCATTGTCAAGCCCCAACCGACACAGACTAACTTTGGCGGCCGGTACGCATATTCTCCGAAACAGTCCACCAAAGTCGTATCTGTTTGCCAGGGCGCACTCAAAGCTAAAGGCCAGAGCGCCTTCTAGACGCACCAGACAGTCAACTAACTGCTCTTTCACTAAGGGTAGGTCAATCAAGAGCTTCCCCTTGGCTCTTCGGTGGTAAGCCCAGATTGCGGCCTCCAAAAAGGACCGTCGTGCAATTCCCAGTCCCATCAGGGCTACCCCAAATCTTGACCCGTTGACCATTTCCATCATTCGGTTGAGTCCACCGGCATCTGATGTGGGATCACCTGGGGCATCAGCCAAACCCGGTCTGATCTCGGTCGGACGCAAGGCGTACCCAATTGCATCCTCGAACACGACCTCGCCAGTTGGCACGGAGCGCGTACCGAGCTTGTCTTTTAGTCTCCTCATGGTATAGGAGTTAGGCGTTCCATCATCTTTAGTCTTGGGAACCAGATACAGCCCGATAGAAGCTGAGCCCATGGGTGCGCCCTCGGGTCTTGCCAGTAGGGCAATTGCAGCCCCGTCAATATTAGAACAGAACCATTTCTCACCGTTTATCAGCACTCGGCCGTCGCCAATGTCGCGGGCCGTACATTTGACAGTGCTCCCCAGATCAGATCCTCCATCTCGTTCGGTCAAAAACATTGATCCGTCAGTCCCTCTATCAAAACTGTCGGCCTTGAGCCCTTCGAGTAACTCACCTCGTATGTCTAAAGGCGCATAGGCCTCGACCAATCCAGCCACACCGCTAGTCATACCTAACGAGCAGACCATTCCCGTGTCGGCCTGGGAGAGTAGATAGTTTGCAGCCGCTAGGACCACCCCCGGTACCGGCCTTCCCCGATCCTTTTCATCTCGAGCAAATCCCGATACGTATCCGACCTCCCAGAGTGCGGTCTTAGAATCAATTGCGGCCGGGTGGTGATCTATCCTATTTGCAATCTGCGCCCAGTTGTCATATGGGACCAGTTTCGGGGGGTTTTGGTCAATGATGTCTGCATTACGGGCGATTCGCCCGCCGATGAGACTCCCAAGTGAGTCGAGCTTAGATCTCGCCCAAGCGTGGTCTTCTGGAGGTAGGTTACGAGTGACAATTGACTCTAAATCTGGGTCCAACTGGAACCAGTTCAGACCTATGGCCCCGTCGAGACTCGAATAGTCAAGTCCGACTTGAGAACTCGGCGAGATTTCAGCCTTTCTGTTCGCTCCTGTGGACTTATTTGAACCGTTCAAGTTGCTCGTTGCCATTGGTATCTCTCCACCTCTCTCACTGAACTTCTCAGCCTGTCGGGTATTACTAATGAGTTACTTTAGTTTCATTTTTGAATTCGACAAATCGTGACGTAAGGCTCTAGAACTTCCCTACTATCTGTCAAAGTCAGCCTACTTGACTAAAGTCCACAAATACCGAACGTGTGTTCTTTTGATGGCATTTGTGCAGAATGCGAATGCACGACCACTCTAGGCCCTAGTATTATGGCGTATTACCAACGAGTAACCTGGGGTATTAGTTGGAAGTTGCAGGAAACTACTGCCACGGCAACACACGCTTGTTCAAGGTGTTATCGGGCAATAGTTCAAATGAGGGAAGCTAAGGAGTTGTTTGTGGCCAAGAGTATTGACCGTCGTTCATTTTTATCTGGGGGTCTAAAAGGCGCAGCAGGATTTGCGGCATTCGGGGGAAGCGCTTCAGGGCTTTTGGCCGCGTGTGGATCATCGAATGGCGGGTCAAGTACCACGAACTACGCAACTCCCGTAAACCCGGACATAGGGATCTCTAAACTCACACCTCGGCCAGGCGGGAAAGTGGTAATCGGGACCTACTCGGAGGTGAGTGGTCTCAGTCCAGCATCACCGACCTCAAGATTTGACGCCACTGGTTTTTCTTACGCCAACACCGTGTTGGATCCCTTAGCGATCCTTGCCCAAGATGGAACCGTCAAGCCATATCTTGCACAGGCTATAACACCAAATTCTTCTTATGATAACTGGACAATCCAGATGCGTCCTAACGTGTATTTTCACGACGGCACTCCCTGTGATGCTGACGCGGTTATTGCAAACCTTCACGCCCTGCAAGTGTCTATTCTGACCGGTATTGCTCTCAAGCCAATCGTGAACGTGTCAAAAGTTGATAATCTTACAGTTTCTATCCAAATGAGCCAGCCCTGGGTTGCATTCCCGGCAGAACTAACGAGCCAGGGTGGATACATGATTACTCCCAAGTACATCAATCCCGACGGGAGTGTTCAGGACGCCGCCAACTCCAATCCAGTTGGCACAGGCCCCTTCGTCTTTTCCGAGTGGACACAGAACATCAGCTTCAATGCTACCAAGAATCCACACTACTGGCGCCCAGGACTCCCCTATCTTGATGCGATTGAGTTTAGGCCGATCATTGATGACCAGAGTCGCGAAGCCACGCTCCGGTCAGGCGGTATCAACCTGATGCACTCTCAGGACCCACAGAACTATGTCGATCTTTACGGCGATTCGTCGTTTCAGTTATACAACGATGCCCATGGGGTTGTCGGTGAGCCGTCTATTGATAACCTGATAATGAACTGTCAGAGTGGACCCACAGCAAACCTGTTGGTTCGTCAAGCCTTGGCATATGCCTCTGATCGGGAAAAGATCCGGGCTACGTTTTTCGATGACATTCCCGAGCTGTCACCCGGGCTATTTCCTCCCGGTTATCCGTGGTATTCCCAGGCCATAGCCGACCAGTACCCCACATTTGACCTCAACAAGGCAAAGCAGTACGTAGCCCAATATAAAGCTCAACACCCCGGGCCCCTCACAATCAATCTTTCTGGGCCATCTCAGACTCGATACGTCGAACTTATGAATGCCTTCCAAACCATGTGGCAGGCCGCCGGGATTGAGATTACAACAACAACTATGCTTCAAGACACATACACCTTGAATCTTGTTGAGGGCAAATACCAGGTCGGTCTGTTCCAGTTCTTTAGTGCTGCTGACCCGGACCAGAACTATCCGTTCTTGAGCACCACAACTATGGGTCCCCCAGGGGCGATTGCGCTAAATCTGGCCCGCTACGACGACCCAGCTCTTGAGATATATCTTCAAGAGGGTAGAACCAATCCAGATCCCCAGCAGAGAATCACGGCCTATCAGAACGTGAACAAACGGCTCGTTGAAAACCTTCCATTCCTCTTTGGATGGCAGACACTTTGGATGTGTGCTGCAGACGATCACACCATGAACTTTCGAGGTTTGACCTGTCCGGATGGAACACCGGCCTATGGATTTAATGCGGGGCAGTTTTTCCCAACTTCGATTTGGATGAATCAGTAGCCCTTTTTGACATAAATTATTGGAAAAACTCGTTTTCCTGATAGAGGCTACTTTGGATAGATCGAGTAAGAGTCTTAGAAAAGCCCTGGTCGGATAGCCTCAAGTGGGTTGGGTAAAGATTCCAATCAAACCTGACGACACTATTTAGAGTGATATACACGCCCAAGAGGGCCACGCGTGCAAAAATTACCTGGGAGGTTGTAAGAGACCAATGAATGTGTCGGCCCAGGAAATGGTAGCAGGGAGTCAGACTCCCGAAGGAGAGGTGCTTGGACAGGAGTTGCCCAGCATCTCCCAGCGTCGATCCCATAAATCTTCAAGCCAAACCAAAATCTATTCAATTATTGGGATCGTACTACTTGTAGTTATTGGCGGCCCTGCCTTTGCCCTGAAGCTGTCCCAAGATTCACAGCGAAATCAGCTAGAGGGTACCTTTCGTGCAAGGGCACCAGTAACCGGGTCGTTCGTAACGGCCTATATTGACCAACTGGAGCAACACCAACTCCAAGAGGCCGAAAAATACCTCGATGGACCGTATTTTCCGGTATCGGGTCAGACCCCGGTTGACCAAGACATTTTCCAAGAACTTGTAGACGTATTTGGATTTCAAGAAGCTGTCTTGGTGACTTCCCAAGACAGCGTAGTCCTAGATATCTCTCAACTAAATTCCAAGACGGCCGGAATTCAAGAGACCCAGCAACAGAACTTTGCATTTTTGGGCGAGCAAATTATAACTGGCTTGCCAAATTTGAAGCCGGGTCAATCGGTGGTTTCAAACCTGACCAATCCAACCGCGACTCAAGATCCCACACCCGTGGTAGAGATTTCGTCAGCATTTAATACTTTATTCGGTGAGCGAATTTTGATCGGCTCTTACCAAATTGGCCAGACTCCTTTGTCTAAGTTCCTAAATAACGCAGTTGAGTACTCTCATCACGAGGTATTTCTACTTGATTCAAACCAGTTTGTTCTGGCCTCAAGTCCAGCAATCAGTGGTGTTTCAGGTGGATTTCAACTGTTGTCTGCAATTGACGGAGGACTCAAGAAAGCCATCGGACATGCATCGAGTGGCTTTTACACTACCAACAAAGGTGTCCCATCATATTTCGTAACCCAAAGTATCGCCGGGACTCCTTGGAAACTAGCCATTGCGGTTCCTAACTCTCAGCTATTTGCAACTATTAGTGGCCACACCGTTTTAGTTCAGTGGGCTCTATTTGCCGTGTACGCACTAATTGTTATCTTTGCTGCGGAGTTGTTCTATCGATTCTTGGAGGGAAGAAACAAACTCCAGGCACTGACCCAGGAACTCGACCTCGTCTCCCGACTTGACCCGTTAACTGGAATTTACAACAGACGCCACCTTGATGATCACTTGAGTTCAACCGTGTCGACCGTCAAACGCCACAACCAGTCAATGTCTCTACTTATTGCAGATGTTGATCATTTCAAGAGAGTAAATGATACCTTCGGCCATGATGCTGGTGACACTGTACTTTGTGAGGTAACCGCCCGAATGATGAAAACATTGAGATCAGGGGACCTATTAGGTCGTTGGGGAGGCGAGGAATTCTTGGTGGTCCTTCCAATGACTTCGGTCGAAGGTGCAAAGCTAGCTGCCGAGAGAATGCGACAAAGCATATGCGAGTCTCCAATCGCTCTTGAAGATGGCCAGACACTTGAGATTACTGCATCGTTCGGTTGCGCCTCTGTACAAGGAGACGACGCAAATCCAGACGATCTGATTCGACGTGCTGATACGGCATTATATGAAGCCAAGGAGACAGGGCGTAACAAGGTTGTGGTTGCCGGTGGCGAAGGTCCAAGTCCGTCCGATATCAACCAAGATGTCCTGGTCCAAGGCAACCTAGCGCCGAGTGGTCCAAGGATTCAAGACCCTGCTCTCTCCCAGTTCTCAGTAGAGGGCAGTGGGCCTGGTAGTCAAGCTGGAGAGCCCTCCAATGCCAATCTACCTCCACATGCCGGCAACGGAAGTAGTGTTCCCCCGCCACCACCGGTTGCAAGTGTTCCCCCGCCACCACCGGTATATAGTCAACTTCCTATTCAAGGGATTCACACGTCGGTTCCGAGTCAACCATCAGTACCGGGAGCTAATTCCTCAACTTCCCACCTTCCGCCTATAGCCAGAACAGAACATACCCCCGTAGCCCAGCCAAGTGTTCCCCCGCTAGGTGATCCTACACCTCCGCACATGGTGCCACATGCTCAGCAACCATTACTACCACCACCGCCTACTTCGTCAATTCCCGAAACGCCAACTGACGAAGCCGTAGGATCAGTCATATGGCAGACCGAAGAGCACTTCAATCAGTCGGGTGGTAATCCGTGGGATCCACCGCACGTAGAATTGGTAGCTCAAGATTGGGCGCCGCCACACCAAGACCGCGATCATCGCTGGGAGCCTCCGACAAACTCATACCCTCTTACGGAACAAGCTAATTTATCGCAACAACAATCAATAGGAGATGCAAGCATGACAACTAATGGAACTGCGGTAGAGCCCGTAACACAATCAACTATGTCCGAAACTGCTACAAGTCAGTACCAGGAAGTGATTAGCAATGAGATCCTATCGGCACCTTATCCTGGATGGTGGCTGGCTTCGGATGGGTACTGGTACCCCCCTGAACTGCATCCGGCCAACCTGGTAAATTAGGAGACTTCCAAATTAACGGCGGTCTTCCTTATTGAGTGGCCCAACGTGGCTATCTTTCAACACTAACGAATAGGTTTTCTCTAAACAGAACCGGATCAACTGAATAGAGCTTAACTACCTTACTAGATGAGTGAAATCCTTTTAGGATTTCAACATCGGATTTCGAAATCCTAAAAATCTGTGCTAGATATTTGCACAGTTCCCGATTCGCTCGTCCTTCAACTGGTGGAGCGGCAATCTTTATTCGAAGCAAACCTGCACTTTCTCCTAAAATCTGATCCTTCGGACTTCCGGCAATAACTTTAATGCGCAGTAGCACCCCGTCAAGCTGCAAGTCATAGCAGTTATCCAAATTCGAGATCTGTTCACGATGCATTAATTGACGAGTGATCTTTACGATTTAGCCGTGAGCACAGCTCGAAGATGGCCCTGGAGAGATGGTCACCGTTACTTTTCTCGCCCCAGAATATGCCTTTAGCTCGACGATTGAGACACACGGTTTTGACAGTATTTTACCTCCGGTTATGGAAAGCAAGTATCCGTTGGGATATACCTCTGATGGGACCTCGAATGAAGTTACCGCGTGTGGCGAATGCCCTTTTGAACCCACTCCGGTGGTAGACCAGCTGAATGTCAGGGTCCTGTCGGAATTTACGTAAGAGAAACTGAGAGGAGTACCAGCTACAGCAAGTGGATACGGCTGAACTACGGCCGTTACGTCTCCTCCAACTAGATTTGCCCCAGTTGGAGGCTGTAAGACATCTTTCACCAGTCCACCGTCAAAAGACCAGTAGATCCAGGGCAAAAGGGCTTGGTCAAGCTCTGAAGACTGTCTGATTGCATCCGGTGCAAAGTTGCTCGTAGCCCACTCGGTGTTAAGTAGCGCCCCTCCGGTTTTCTTTGACCAGCTAATGGCATTGGAAATTACGTCAGGTTCTCGACTTGGGGTAAGTGTATACATGTGGAAACTCATTCCAGAGTTCTTGTCGTTACCCGGTAAAGACAAAGTGGTCCCAGCCATTCCGAAGTTGAAGAGCACGAATGGCTCGCCAAAAATAAGATGGTGGTCTCCAGTGGAGCGAATTGCCTTAGTGGCGATCGAATATGCCTTGTCTAGTTCTTGATGAGTAAGGCCTGGACAACCATTGGAGTTATACAGACATGATTTCCACACGTTCCCAGGCCAAGGTTCATTGAAAAGGTCGTATCCCAAAACGTACGGGTTGTTAGCGAACTTGCGTGCAACCGCCTTAAACATGATGCCATAGTCCTGTTCAAGCCCACGTCCGTCAGAAGACCTCTGATCGCCCCAAAAGGACTGAAAAGCCTGCCGAACCGCTGGATTAGCAATGTAATACAGAGGAAATCCGACCCCGTTGTTTACCTTCCCGTTTGTTTCTACCATCCAGCTCGGAAACCCGTCGGAGCCGATAGATGGCCCGTAACCGTCTTGATGAAAGTCGACCAAAGTGTAAATTCCGTGAGAGCCAAGTAGGTTGACCGTTTTGGCAATTTGGTTGATATAGGACTGGGAAACCACGCCGGGAGACGGCATTAATCCGGTTGCCAAAATTCCTAGTCGGACGACGCGAAATCCACTTTGCGCGAGCCACTTTGCGTCATCTGTTGAGAAACCCTCGCTAGATGGATAAAATGGGGCCGTCTTGTCGACCATGTTCACCCCGTGAAATAGGAGTACTCGACCCGACTGGTCCACTAGCCACCTGCCCACGTGAGACACTAGCCCGGTTGGTAGTGCACTTGACCCTAGGCTCGCCGTGTTACTTGCGGGTGAAGCGCTGGTTGCGCATCCTCCAAGCAATATGAGCCCAAATATAAGAAGCCCAGTCAATCCAACCAGGCGAGTTCTTAGAAGCAACCTATTGATCCTTTGGCAGTCCGAGAACTTTTTCAGCGATAATGTTCCTTTGCACCTGGGCGGTCCCGCCACCAATTGTCAAGGCCGGGGTAAACAAGTAGCAAAATCCCCACATCAACGCGTTGGCTTGGTCATCTTGAATCCCCGAATATTCGAGAGGCAAACTTGCGTTGAGCATACCTGCAACGCCAGAGAGATCTTTGGCTATCCCCATCACCTCTTGACCGTGCTCGTCAGACATTACCTTTCTAATTGAAGATTCTGGTCCCGGAGCGACACCCTTGATTGCGGCAGTTACCGTTCTAAGCCTGATGAGTCTTAGTATCTCGGCCCGAGTATAGGCTTGGGCAATTCTCTGCCTCATTATCTTGTCTGATATTCCACCATGGTCCCGAGCAAGACGGACAACGTCATAGATGGTTGGACCCGAGCCCCATATTGCCCCTTCAGTTGACAGAGAAACTCGTTCATTGGCAAGGGTTACCTTGGCAAGCCTCCATCCATCGTTGACCTCTCCGACCACGTTCTCGCGCGGTAACCGCACGTTATCCAAGAACACTTGATTGAAAGCGTGAAGCCCTGTCATGTCTACGATTGGCGTTACCGTAATACCTGGACTGTCCATGGGACAGATAAAGTAGGTAATCCCCTCTTGTCTTGGCACGTCAGGATTGGTCCGAGCAATCAAGATCCCAAACTGGGCCTCATGACCGTAGGTGGTCCAAATCTTCTGCCCGTTGATAATAAATTCATCCCCATCGGCCACGGCCCGTGTTTCAAGAGATGCCAAGTCCGATCCAGCCTGGGGTTCGGAAAATAACTGACACCAAATCTCCTGGCCGGAGATAATCGGGAAGAGATACCGATCTTTTTGTTCTTGGGTCCCGGCGCTCAATATAGTCGGACCGGCCCAGCCGATCCCGATTGGGTTGTTTGGCCGGTTTACCCGGGCTCTGCGAATTTCCTGGTCGATTAGTATCTGGGTGACCGGGTTCGCATCAATCCCCCAGGGCTTAGGCCAGTGCGGAACAACGTAACCTGCCTCGGCAAGTTCTTGACCAGTTGGACTAGGGTGGTCTAAAAACCACTCTCGTATGCTAAGGCGCTGAGGATCATCCTCCCCCGGAAGCTCAAAATCCAAACTAATCTCCCCTCTTGGTTTTCATATTTTCTTTATAAAAGACTAGGCTGGTTGAACGCCACTTGGCGAATTTTTCGACCTAACAACTATTCGAAAGAGGGGAAGATGTCTAACTGGAACTTTGCCGATGTCTGGGAAGCAGTGGCCGAGAAGATCCCGGATGCGCCAGCGTTGGCCCATGGAGGGAACCGGACAAGTTGGGCTGAATTCAACTCACGGGCGAGCGCGTTGGCAGGGGCACTAGTAGATCTTGGCCTCGACCACCAGGACAAGGTCGCCATATATCTCTATAATCGACCCGAGTACCTAGAAACCGTGTTCGCGTCGCTTAAGGCCTCGTACGTTCCAATCAACACTAACTATCGATATGGGGTAGGCGAACTTGAGTACCTCTGGGAAAACGCCGACACCAAGGTCGTGGTATTTCAATCCAGCTTTGAGGAATCCGTTAACGTGTTACGTGACAGACTCCCCCAGATAACTACCTGGATATGGGTAGCCGATTCTGCTGGTGACCTGTGTCCGGAATGGGCACACTCATATGAGGGACTAATTGACAAGTTCTCGGGCTCTGAAAGAGTCAACCTATCCAGATCACGTTCAGGTGATGATTTGATCATGCTCTATACGGGTGGGACCACTGGAATGCCCAAGGGGGTTATGTGGCGTCAAGATGATCTTTTTGGTGTCCTAAATAACGGGTCGCTAATTCGTTTCCCCGAGCATGGAACCCCAGACGACGTCAGAAAGATAATTAGTGTCCCGGGCCCGATACACCTTTCCGCTTGCCCTCTCATGCACGGGACCGGCTGTTTTACGGCCTTTGTCGCTCTAAATAGTGGAGGATGTGTGGCTACGTTGGCGTCTCCAAACTTCAGTCCCGAAGAACTGCTCGACTGTGTAGAGCAAGAGAAGATAAACGTGATCTCTTTAGTGGGCGACGCGTTTGCTAAGCCAATACTCAAGGCGCTTGACGAAAGGCCGGGCAACTGGGACCTGTCGTCACTTCGGATCATAATCTCTTCTGGGGTAATGTTTTCAGAAGGCTCCAAGCAGAGACTTCTAGGCCATCACCCGGCCATGTTGGTGGTAGATGCGTTCTCCTCATCTGAGGCCATGGGCTTGGGCCAATCGGTCTCATCGGCTGGAGGCCAGGCAAAGACCGCCTCTTTTTCCATAGGTGAATTTGCAAAGGTCATCGACGAGGATGGGAACGAGATCGAACCTGGCTCGGGACTCGTGGGCAAGTTGGCCGTACGGGGTCGGACCCCAATTGGATACTACAAGGATCCAGAAAAATCTGCCAAGACTTTTCCGGTTATAGACGGGGTTAGATGGTCTGTTCCTGGAGACTACGCGCAGGTAGATGCCGATGGGACGGTACACGTACTGGGACGGGGGTCGCAGTGTATAAATACGGGCGGCGAAAAGGTATATCCCGAAGAGGTAGAAGAGGTTCTAAAACTCCACCCTGTAATTTTAGATTGTGCGGTTGTGGGCGTTCCGAGCGACAAGTTCGGGGAGGAGATCTGGGCGCTCGTACAGTTTGACCCCGGTGAGTCCCTCGAAAGTGAAGACGTGTCCAAGTTTGTCAAGTCCCACCTGGCTGGCTACAAGGCGCCCAAACGGACTATTGGGGTCACCACTATAGGAAGAAGTCCCTCGGGTAAAGTTGACTACAAGAAGATGAGAGACATTGCCTTGGCCGAGTTAAACGCAACCTCCTCAAACTAGTCCGGCGATAGTACAACTACTTTGGGATCCTCAAACACAGGTGGTCAGCCAGAGACAGGTCCTGCCTCCCACAGGTCGAGACTGATATCGACCAGTTCTAGGCTGGCCCGATCCGGAGAGCTAGTTCTAGCGAGCCTAAAACTCGGAGCAAAAGCCTTGTACGGCCGGGCAAAGATCTTGCTGGTTCCAAAATCTCGCAAGGAGTTAGTGATTGAAGAAAATCGCCGGAAGGCCTCTGAAGACTTTGCAAAGACCCTAGGAGGAATGAAGGGCCTGGCAGCCAAACTCGGGCAGATGGCCTCCTATTTGGATGAAAGCCTTCCTGAAGAAACTCGCAAGGCCCTTTCGCAGCTCCAGGCAGACATGCCAGCTATGACTTATGAAATCACGTCTCAGGTAATCTATGAACAGCTTGGCAAGCTCCCCGATAAAGTATTTGCGGACTTTGAAGAGAGGCCTTTTGCGGCCGCATCCATAGGTCAGGTTCATAGGGCAGTAACCAAGTCTGGGATCCAGGTTGCCGTCAAGGTTCAGTATCCCGGAATTGAAAAGGCCCTGAAAGCCGATATGAGTAATGCGTCGATGCTGTTTTCAGCTATCGGGATGATGTTTCCTCATCTCGACCCCAAGCCAATTGTTGAAGAACTCCGGGTGAGACTCTTTGAAGAGGTCGACTACAAGGTTGAAGCAGATAACCAGCGGCTCTTCTCAGAGTTCTATAAGTCACATCCCTTTATTGGGATTCCCAGGGTGATAGATGAGCTATCCACTACTAAGGTACTCACCAGTGAGTATGTTGACGGGGTTAGATTCTCAGAGATCACATCTTGGGACCAATCAGATCGAGACTGGGCCGGGGAAGTTATCTTTAGGTTCGTCTTTCGAAGCCTGTACTCGCTGTGCGCATTCAACGGGGACCCACATCCGGGTAACTATCTATTTACTAAGTCTAAAAAAGTAACCTTTTTGGACTTTGGACTTGTCAAGCGCTTTACCCAGAACGAGTCGGTCATCTTCAACGAGATGGTCCGAACAATGATCACCCATCGAGACATTGACGAGTTTCGAAGAGTTATTGAGAAAGCCGGGCTCCTGAAAGAAAATGCTAAAGTGTCTACCCAAGAGGTAGCAGAGTACTTTTCCACTTTTTACGAACTGGTCAAGGACAACTGCGAGTACCAGGTGACCCCTGAACTGTCCACCAAGTTACTGCGAACCGTACTAGCCACGTCCAACCCGGTGACTAAATTTGCCACCGTACCGCCGGCTTTTGTGTTGATCCAGCGGATCAACCTAGGCATCTACGCTCTACTGGCCCAACTAAGGGCCACGGCCAACTGGCGAGAGATTGCAGAAGAACTCTGGCCACACGTAAGCGCACAACCCAAGTCAAAGCTGGGCATATTAGAACAAGAGTGGCTGTCTCTGAAGTAAAGCTTGCGCCAAGCAATGGCCTGACCCAGAGATAGTTAGCCTAGTGAACCGGGCGGGTTGACCTACTTGATTGCTTTCGGGCCAGTTCATCGGCCAACACGTCACGCATGACATCCACGGCATCCAAAATCTTTGGGTGCCTCAGAGAGTACAAGATCCGATTGCCCTGTCTTTCGGTGGCCACGAGACCTCGCTCACGCAACACGGCCAAGTGCTGAGAGGTATTTGCTTGTGGAACTCGTAGGGCTTGACACAACTCTGTAACCGTGTGGGGACCGTCTCTAAGGGCATAAAGGGCTACTAGGCGCTTTGGGTCGTTCAGGGCCCGACACATCGAGGACACCACGTCGTCAAGCTCCTGCCTTAGATCAGAGTCAAGTGAGATTGAGTCCTCGTACTTGCTCTCAATCCCATCCAGAACTTGACTCTCGTCAAGCACCTCGTCTGTCGATGGGCTGTCTTCTATAATGCGCATCGCTCTCTCCTAGCAATTATCCATTTAGTGAACCCCCTAAGAGGCTCACACCTGTAGAACACGTCCAGCTAATTCCTGGTTACCCAAGGACCTTCCAGGGAGAAGGGCATTTGTATTGAATCAAGCGCGCACCAAATTTCCCCAGATTGTGTAACCTATTGTAAGTCATCTCACGCCAATACGCAACTGACAATTAGAATATTCTAATGCTGGCACACTAGGCTTCATATGGAGAACTGGAAGCTATCAACTTATTACATTCCTGGCCTACAATTGGTGGTTTATGAATCTCTCGTGCATAACCATCATCGGCCCGGATCGGCCGGGAATTGTGGCCTCGGTAACCGAGGTGTTGGCCCTAACGTCGTGTTCGATTGAGGACTCAGAGATGGCGATCTTACACGGACACTTTGCGATGATGCTGGTAGTGTCATCGCCTAAGGATATATATGCTCAAGACTTAGAACTCTCTTTGACGGAGCTCTCAAGTGAGTTAGGTCTGACAATTGTGGCCAGACCACTCGACGATTCCGTCCTAGCACCTGCAAGCTCTAGTGAGATCACCGGGGGGCCAGCTGATTCGCAACTCGGGAAAGAATGGTATATAAATGCCTACGGGCAGGACCGGGTTGGGATAGTCCACGCGGTGAGTACCTGTCTGGCTGAGCACTCGGTAAACATCTTGAACCTGCGCACTCAACTCTCCTCGGGGTCTACCCAGGCGGTCTACGCCATGGTGATCCACGCCCAAGTCCCCGCCGCCGTGGACGAGTCCGAGTTGCAAGACGCACTTTCAATCGTGGCAGGAAAGCTGAACATTCAGATATCGGCTAGCCCGGTTGAAGACAGTACTCTCTAGATTTCTGGGATTTTTCAGTGGCTATCCGACAGGTCTTGGAAATTCCGCACACCGTTTTATCTACCCCAACAAAGCCGGTCGCAAAAATCTCGGATTTTGAGTCTAATCTGGCCCAAGACCTGATAGACACCATGCGGGCATCCCCTGGTTGTGTGGGCCTAGCGGCCAACCAGATTGGCATACCTCTGAGAGCATTTGCACTTGACGTGTCAGGTCACAAGA
Organism: Acidimicrobiales bacterium; assembly: GCA_027452005.1. Lineage (GTDB taxonomy): Bacteria > Actinomycetota > Acidimicrobiia > Acidimicrobiales > JAKAVM01 > JAKAVM01. Next base: position 32,352 of record DAIDHF010000004.1, on the reverse strand, counting down.
AAACCACCGAATGCCACGGTCTAATTGTACTCTTCAACCCCGAAATTCAAACCAAGCAGGGCCTTGAGACTATTCGAGAGGGGTGCATGAGCGTACCCCACTTCACGGCCGACATCCCTCGGGCATTTGAGATTAGCCTAACCGGCCTGACACATGAGGAAAGGCCGATCGAGATTACCACCCGGGGCTTTGAAGCCCGGGCAGTCCTGCACGAGATCGACCACCTAAACGGACTGGTTTTCTTAGACCGGGTGACCAATCCAAGTAACCTGTTTTCCAGAAAAGTGTACCTTGCCAGTCCTGACCGGTGACAAGAAGATTACTTGGTCACCACCACACTTGACCCGTGGCCAAAGAGACCCTGGTTGGCACTTACCGCAACTTTTGCCCCGTCGACCTGACGGCCAGTTGCGTTACCTCGAAGCTGGGTAACCATCTCACACACCTGGGCGAGTGCCTGAGCCGGTATTGCCTCTCCAAAGCACGACAGTCCCCCACTAGGGTTCACCGGGATCTTCCCCCCAATCTGGGTGTCCCCGTCGCGGATCAGCCGGGCGCCCTCACCGGGTTTGCACAGCCCGATATTTTCATACCAGTCCAACTCCAGGGCCGACGACAGGTCATAGACCTCTGCCAGGTCGACGTCTTGGGGGCCTATCCCGGCTTCCTCGTATGCGGCCCAGGCAATCGAGTCCCTAAAGGTCGGACCCGAGATCTCGTGAGTAACCGCCGAATCGGTCGAGAAGTTGGGCATCTCAATTACCGTGTTGGGGAAGCTAGGGGTAACTGTAGAGATTCCAGCCACTTTGACAGCTCCACTAAGCCCCGAATGTTTCCTGGCAAAATCTAACGAGGTCACCACCAAGGCAGCCGCCCCATCTGAGGTGGCACAGATCTCAAGTAACCGCAAGGGATCAGCTACCACCGGCGAGGCCAGGACCTCCTCGACGCTTACCTCCTTTCGATACCGGGCAAACTCGTTAGCCAGCCCGTGTCGGGAGTTTTTCACCTTGACCATGGCGAAGTCCGCGTGAGTGTCGCCGTATAAGGCCATCCTGCGCCGAGCATAAAGAGCGAAGTAGGCCGGATTGGTGGCCCCCATGAGATGAAATCTAAGCCAGTCTGGGTCGTCTTTCCTGTCTCCTCCCACGGGCGCAAAGAATCCCTTTGGGGTAGTGTCAGCACCAATCACCAGGGCCACGTCACAAAGCCCGGCTAGGATCTGGGCCCGAGCGTTGGCCAGAGCCTGTGCTCCCGAGGCGCAGGCCGCATAGCAGCTAGAGACCCTGGTACCGTTCCAGCCAAGAGCTTGCGCAAAGGTTGCTCCGGCTATAAATCCCGGGTACCCGTTCCTTATGGTATCGGCCCCAGATATAAACTCGATATCCGACCAGGTGAGTCCGGCATCTTTTAGTGCCGCGTTGGCGGCCACGAGACCGTACTCAACAAAGTTCTTCCCCCACTTGCCCCACGGATGCATCCCAATACCTAAGACCGCAACGGGCTCGACACGCCCCACTAGGGGGCCTGCTTTGAAGTCTTTGAGGCCCCATCTGGCTTCCATCTCCAGATCAGGTACGAGTTATTTTCATCCTCATATAGGGTCTCTACTACGAGTTCAACGGCCATACCCACACTCAGGTCGTCTACCTGATATCCGTGGGCGGCTTGGCCCATTACGACCATCTTTTCGCGTTCAAGCTCCACGGCCACCAGGGCAAAGGGCTCAAAGGGGTCCCCGGAAACATATGGCGGGGGTGGCTGGTACTGGGCATCGGTAAAGGACCAGATAGTCCCTCTTGAACTCAACCTGACCTGGTCGAAACTGGTCGAAGAGCACCTGGGATTCTTGCAGAATAACTCCTCGCGCGGAAAGTAAAAAGTTGAACACTCCGTACACTGAGTACCTAGTAGGGCTGGATTAGACGGGGACGGGTCGAACCAACCCTCAATGGCCACAACGGCGTTCTTGGCTATTTCCATCAGACAGAGCATAATACATGGGTGGACCTTACATATAGTGACCAGGAAATCCAGTTTCGGCACGAGGCCAGGCAGTGGCTTACTCAAAATGCCCCCAAACTACCTATGCCCCCGGGTGACACACGGGAAGGTTTTGACGTTCACCGGGCCTGGGAGAAGGTTCTATATGAGGCCGGTTGGGCGGTCGTGTCGTGGCCTGCCCGCTACGGAGGCCGAGACGCGTCACTCTGGGAGTGGCTGATATTTGAGGAGGAGTACTACTCGGCTGGACTACCCCAGCGGGTTGCCCAGAACGGGATCTTCCTCCTAGCCCCGACCGTTTTTGAGTTTGGGACCCAAGAACAAAAGGACCGGATACTCCCCAGGATGGCCTCGACCCAGGACATGTGGTGTCAGGGATGGTCTGAACCCAACGCCGGGAGTGACCTAGCTGGCATATCGTCTCGGGCTACCCGAGACGAGGCCGCCGGGGGCTGGATACTAGATGGTCAGAAAACCTGGACCACTCGGGGGGCATTTTGTACGCATCTCTTCGGCCTGTTTAGGACCGACCCTCAGGCTGACCGGCACCGGGGAATGACCTACTTTTTAGTCGACCTGTCTTCACCTGGGATAACCGTGAGGCCGGTGAACAAGTTTGACGGAGACGTCGGGTTTGCAGAAGTCTTCTTCGACGGCGTGTTTGTTGACGACTCCAACATCCTCGGGGAAGTTGACCGCGGATGGGAGGTGGCAATGGCCACGACCGGATCTGAGCGGGGACTAAGTCTTAGAAGCCCGGGACGCTTTATGGCTGCTGTGGATCGTCTAATAGACCTATACAAGGCCCGCCAGGGGGAACTCGCCCAAGACTCTTTAGCTCAAAATTCCCGTTATAGACGTCAGGTGGCCGAGTGTTGGATGAAGGCACAGGCCTACAAGTTGGCCACCGATGCCACGGTCTCTAAGATCGTGGCCGGCCAAAAGCCAGGTCCCGAAAGCTCTCTGAACAAGATATTTTGGTCAGAAATGGACATTGAGATTCACGAGACCGCCCTGGGAATACTCGGTGGAATGGGGCACTTGGAGTCCGAGTGGATGAAGGGCTTTGAATTTTCTTTGGCTGGCCCGATATATGCAGGGACCAACGAGATTCAGAGAAATATAGTTGCCGAACGACTCTTGGGGCTACCACGGCGATGAACTTCTCATTTACCCGAGATCAACTCGACCTTCGAGACACCCTAGGTGAGGTCTTGTCCAAAGAGTTCACCCCTGAGAGACTGCGCGAAATCTTTGAGGGCTTACACCCAATTGACCAGAAGGCCTGGGGGGTCCTAGGCGAGGTGGGGATGTTCTCACTATTGGCCCCTCAAGATCTGGGAGGTCTTGGGATGGGTTTAGTCGAGGTCTGTCTGGCCGCCGAGGAACTGGGACGGTGTGCGTTTGTGGGTCCGGTTGTCGAGCACACGTGCGCGGTGGTCGGGCATTTGTCTCTGTTATGGTCTCTTGGCCTAGCCGGGGGTGATCTCTTGGAAGGTCCGGGCCAAGAAGATTTCAACAATCTAGTCTCAGGCACCAAGGTGGCCACGGTTCAACTGAGGCCAACTGACCCGGTGGCTTGGGGAGAGGCAAGTGACCTGGTCCTGTTATGTTATGAGGGTCAAGGTCCCCGACTAGCTCGGGGTCTTATGTGGGACGACCCTAACAGACCAAGACCCTCTCTAGGCCAGGCCACCCCACCAGTCGCTCAGGTCCCGGCGCGGTCAGTCGACCACTCCTATCAACTCTCCTGGGTCGACCAAGGGCAGTTCAATCGCGGCGGGATTATTAACCTTGACCTGACTTTCCCGATTGATCAGTTCGACAAGAAGACTAAAACGTTAATCGAGCTAGTAAGGCAGATAACCATCGAACGGTGTACCCTGGTTGTGGCCGGACAACTGATCGGCTTGGCAGACAAGATGATTTCCATGGCTGTGGACTATGCAAAAGACAGAACCCAGTTCCAGGTCACCATTGGATCCAATCAGGCCGTCAAGCATCATTTGGCCAACTCATATCTTGCCCTTGACCACGCCAGGCATCCTGTTTATTATGCGGCTTTTAATCTAGACCGGTTTGTAGAGGATCTAGTAAGCCACTCCATGTCAGACGATGATATTGCTGGGCGTTGGGATGAGTGTTTGAGGGACGTGTCCTTTGCCAAGGTGTACGCCTCCAGAGCGGCCCGCCTGGCGGGCAAGACGTCTCTTCAGTGCCACGGGGCAATTGGGTACTCGTGGGAACACGACCTACACATGTACATGAAACGGTCATGGGCCCTTGCGAACTTGTGGGGAACTGTCGACTTCCACTTAGACCGGGTTACCGGGTTGGTTCTCCGTTGATGCTCCCTCTATTTATAGCCGAGGATTTGGTGGCGCTATTTTGCCCATTGTGAGACTCAAGAAGATCTTACAAACTTCGTGTCGCTAGTCGCGCGAGTAGCCAGGTTAGTCGAAGAAGTTGACCGGAAAGTCGGGCACTCTGCCAGAACGATCTCCGAAAAGCTCTCGTGATCGCTCGGCGAGTTCTTCTGGGGTCCATCTGTTGTCTTTCGCAATCTTTGATACTACTCGGAAGGGCTCTATGAGCTCGATTGTCCCGCCATAGACCACGAAGATCTGGCCGCTAATGTTTTCGGCGCGGTCGCCAGCCAACCAAGCCACGACCGGAGCCACGTTGTGGGGATCCCAAACGTCAAAGGTCCCTCCAGTCGAGAGATCACCGAAAGTGGACTCGGTCATCCGGGTGCGAGCCCGGGGGGCTATGGCGTTCACCCGGACCCCGTAACGCTCCAGTTCCCGGGCCAAGACGAGGGTGAGTGAGGCGATCCCGGCCTTGGCGGCCGAGTAATTGGACTGGCCAGCGTTACCATAGAGCCCGGACTCCGATGACGTGTTGATGACACTTGCCTTGACCGGGTTGCCAGCCTTGGATCGTTCGCGCCAAAAAGTGGCCGCAAAGTGAGTCGGGGCAAAGTGTCCCTTTAGGTGGACCTTTATCACTGCGTCCCAGTCTGCCTCGGTCAAATTGAAGGACATCCCGTCACGCAGAATCCCGGCGTTGTTGACCAAGATATCCAGGCCACCAAAGTGGGCTACTGCCTGGTCGATAAGTGCCTTGGCCCCATCCCAGCTAGCCACGTCATCGTGGTTGGCCTCGGCAACCCCTCCAGCGCGAACAATCTCCTCTACCACCTTTTGAGCGGCTGACTGGTCGGATCCATCTCCCCCGAGGGTCCCACCGAGGTCATTTACCAGGACCTTTGCACCCTGTGCGGCAAGTAGGAGGGCCTCTCCTCGGCCTATCCCACCTCCAGCCCCGGTTACAATGGCGACTTTTCCTTCCAGTGGGCGACCTTCCCCTTGCATGGCAGTACTTCCTTCCTCTTGTTACTTGTTGACCTGCCTACCAAACATGCCACAGCCAGGTGAGCATTTGCGAGTTTACCTTCCAGTCCGGCCATAGAGGCCAAAGATTATAAGTGCACGGTTAGGCCAAAGGTACCGTCATATACCAAAAGATCTAGACGGTTACGTTGTTAGCGCCGGTCCCCCCTAGCCAGGCCACGACAGGCCGGTTTTGTGAGTAGGTCACGCGGTCGCTCCATCAAGTTACCCCGAGGGGACTGGCAGCTTCAGCCGTCAGGGGAATCGGGGTTCGGGGCGACGGCCCGGGGGGCGTCACACCCGAGGTGTACAGTGGATGGCAACGGGATTGGACGGGTCCTTCAAGCGCCTGTAGGGGAATGGCTGAGAAGAGCTCTCTGGTAGAGGCCAGCAGGAAGCTGGTGGCTTCAGCCATCAGAGGACGTCACCGGAGAACGTACCGCCAAACCGAGTGGTTGTACCGACGAACGATTGCCGACCAGGTCATAGAGGCCCTGGAAAGGATTGTTACCAAAATGCGTGCCTGGGTGTTCACACTCTCGTAATCTGGATGAATTGTGACTGATAACAAAAACCAGATTTCTAGAAGAGACCTCCTGGCCGCCACTCTGGCTGGTGGCCTGGGCCTGGCAGCCGCAGGTTGCTCGTCATCGACCAAGTCGCCGAAGCCGTCCACAGCGGCTGGGGCCGCCAAGATTGCCCCAGCCGGGTCTGACATCGGGGCTATTGAACACGTGGTGGTCTTGATGCAAGAGAACCGGTCTTTTGACCACTACTTTGGGACCTACAAGTCATCTAGAGGGTTTTCCGATCCGGTTGCACTCAAATCAGGGGTTTTCTCCCAGGTTTGGCCCGGTGCCCCGGCAGGCTTCAATGGACACCTCCTCCCGTTCCATCTCAACACCCAGACCCAGATGGCCGAGTGTACAGCGGACCTCTCTCACAGCTGGGGGCCCCAGCACGAGTGCTGGAACCAGGGCAAGATGGACGCGTTTGTGTCAACTCATACCTCTCCCCAGGTAGATGGAGCGACCAACGGCATTCTCACGATGGGATACTATGAACGAGCCGATATTCCATTCCACTTTAGTCTGGCCGACAACTTCACGCTGTGCGATAGTTACCACTGTTCAGTCATGGGACCAACGCATCCTAACCGGCTCATGTCTATGACTGGTATGTTGGACCCCACTGGCGAGGCTGGTGGTCCGATCCTTATAACTAACTTGTCCTCACAAGCTGAATTTAGCGTATCTTGGACGACCGTTCCTGAACTGCTTTCCAAGCGTAGTATTTCCTGGAAGGTCTACAACCCAATTGGGCCACAGTATAAACCGGGTAGTCCTCTCGCAATGGCGATCTCAAATAACATCTTGCTGTACTTCAAACAGTATCAAGACCCAACGAGCACCCTTTACTCAAACGCTTTCAACTACTCCTTTGAGGGCGACTTTGCGCACGACGTGGCAACTGACAACCTGCCAGCTGTCAGCTGGGTATTGGCTCCGTTAGGATATGACGAGCACCCCCCGGCTCCCCCGTCTAGGGGTGGGTGGTTTATCGACCAGGTTCTAAGTGCCCTGTCGTCAAACCCCAAGTTGTGGGCCAAGACGGCCGTGTTTATTACCTATGACGAGAACGACGGGTTCTTCGATCACGTGGCCCCGCCGGTTGCTCCTGCTGGAACCGCCGGTGAGTACGTAACTGTGAGTCCCCTTCCGGCTAACGCCCAAAACATCTCTGGGCCAATTGGACTTGGCTTTAGAGTCCCCATGATTGTTGCCTCTCCGTTTTCTACAGGGGGATACATCAACTCTGACCTCTTTGATCACACGTCAATTCTCAGATTCCTAGAGACCCGTTTTGGAATCTCGGTCCCCAATATCTCGGCATGGAGACGCAAGACTGTTGGAGATCTCACCTCTACCCTGTCGGTGACTCGAGGTGCGTCTTCCATGCCAGAGCTGGCCACGACCTCTCAGGACTCTCCCGCAGTCCAACGAGAGTGCCAGGCCAACCAGCTAAATGAGATCCCGGTTCCGATGGCCCAGTACCCGGTGACCGCTCCCCAGACCATGCCAGCCCAGGCTACTTGACTGATACATCAGTCAGTTATAACATAGCTGGGTGTAGTGCTAGAGTACCTAAGCACGGGCCCGTCTGAAGCCGTCAGGCTGACCCTAACCAAAAAGCGCCCGTACCACTGATCGGAGGCCATCTATGATCCGCACTCGCCTAACTGAACTTCTCAAGGTCGACCATCCGGTTATGCTGGCCGGGATGGGTGGGGTCTCCTACAACCGTCTAGTCGCAGCCGTGTCTGAGGCCGGTGGGTTTGGATGCTTGGGTGCCTCGACAATGCTCAACGATCAGATGGTCGAAGAGATGCGCAAGGTTCGTGCTCAGACTAACAAGCCATTTGGGGTTGACCTACTTACTGCCATGCCAGGTGATATGGCCCTACAGGTAGAACTAATCATTCAAGGTGGGGCTTCGGTGTTTGTGGCTGGCCTTGGAGTCCCGGCCCAGGTAGTGGAGATGTGCCACGCAAGTGGATTACTCGTGATAAATATGTGTGGGAAGGTCGTCCACGCTAAAAAGGCGATTGACGCGGGATGCGATGTAGTTGTGGCCCAAGGAACCGAGGCCGGGGGACATACCGGTACCGTGGCCACTATGCCCTTGGTCCCCCAGATCGTGGACGCGGTGGCTGGACAGGTTCCGGTAGTAGCCGCAGGCGGGATCTTTGACGGCCGGGGACTTGCTGCCTCTCTCGCTCTCGGAGCCGACGGAGTTTGGATCGGGACAAGATTTATAGCAACCCCAGAGGCCAGGGCGGTGCTTGGTTATAAGGACAAGCTAATTGAAACAGCCGAAGATGGAACGGTTATCTCCCGGGGGTTTTCTGGCAAGACCCTAAGGGCCGTAAAAAACTCGTACACCGACTACTGGGACTCTCATCCAGACGAGCTTGAGAAATTCCCCATGCAGGCCGCCAAGTCCATGCAAAACGGGGCCTTTCACTTAGGGGGTGACGAGGAGACTCCCAACATAGACCCAGACAAAGAGTGCTACCCGGCCGGTCAAGGAATCGGGGCGATCTCGTCTCTCATCCCGGCCGCTGAACTTGTCAAGTCAATCGTCTCTCAAGCTGAGGCCACACTCAAGCAAACAGGGCAGTTCGTGACATCCATATAGAGAGCCAACCAAGGCCCAGAGCACGAATGTGCCCGGGAACAACAAGTTAGGTCTTATTGCAGTACCAGATATAAGCAAACAATACACAAGGGGGTAAACATGGGAGAATTAACCGAAGAACAACAGGTTGCAGCTCGCAACTCCATACCAAAGGTTATGCCATCCACACCTTTTTTGAGCGGTCTGGGGATCGTGTTTGACAAGTACGACCCAGACGACGTAGTTGTCAGGTTGCCCTTTCGTGACGACTTGACCAATGATGGAATTGTATACCACGGGGGGGTCGTAGCATCGGTCCTGGACACGGCAGGCGCGGCTGCGGCATGGTCGAATCATGACTTCAACAAGGGGATGCGAGCTTCAACGGTCTCAATGAGTGTCCAATTCGTCGGAACGGCCAAGAAGTCCGACTTGTTGTGTGCTGCCACGACAATAAAGCGTGGCAAGGAACTAATTTTTACCGAGATTACTGCCCGAGACAGCGACGGTAACACGGTTGCTCACGCCGTCCAGGTCTACCGGATAGTTCCTTAGGGGGGTCTGGGGTGACCCGCGCTCAGGCCCTCGTGCTGACTAAACCCAGGTCCCTAGAGACTCGTGAGTTTGACCTGCCTATAATATCTGATAACGATGCTATCCTCAAGATTGAGGCTTGTGGGTTATGCGGGACTGACCATGAACAGTACACCGGGGCAATACCATCAGGATTTGAGTTCATCCCTGGGCACGAGTCGGTCGGAATCATAGAGGAGATTGGGGACCAGGCTCAGAAGCTCTGGGGAGTAACCGTTGGCGACCGGGTCGCGGTAGAGGTATTTCAGTCCTGTCGAGATTGCGACCAATGCAGGTCGGGGAACTATCGTCAGTGCGTTTCTCACGGTTTGGGCGACATGTACGGATTTATCCCGGTGTCCAAGAACCCACATCTATGGGGTGGATATGCCAGCCACCAGTACCTGGGTCCAGATACCATCTTGCACAAGGTGCCCGACAACTTAGATCCGGTCATGGCCACCTTATTCAATCCCCTCGGGGCAGGACTGAGATGGGGGGCCACCATCCCTGAAGTAAAGCGTGGTGACGTGGTGGCGATTTTGGGACCCGGGATTCGCGGGATATGTGCGGTGGTAGCAGCCAAGCTGGCCGGAGCGGGGTATATAGCAATCACCGGGAAGGGTAAGATGGATGAGTCTCGTTTGAATAGTGCCAAGGCTTTCGGGGCAGACCTTACTGTTGACGTAGACGAGATCGAACCGGACAAGGCATTGGTAAAGGCAATTGGAACCCTGGCCGACGTGGTGGTCAACGTAACTGCTAAGGCCCCGAGTGCTTTTGGTCAGGCGGTCAAACTAGTCAAGCCCGGGGGACGGGTGGTCATGGCAGGGACAAGCGGGGTAGGCCAGGCCCCAGGACTGTGGCCAGATTTGATCGTTTACAAGGAGATCACAATATTGGGTGCCCTAGGGGTTGACTCGGCGGCATACTCAAAAGCCTTGGATATTCTGGCAGGTGGAGAGTTCCCGTTTGCCGACCTGGACAGAGAGGTAGTTGGTATTGAGAGCGTTGATAAACTTATCCTAGAGATGGCCGGGGAAACTCCAAAGACTCCCCCAGTTCATGGGGTGGTGACTCCAGCGTGAGCAATGAGAAGTGTAGAGTGTCGATGCTCACCCACGACGAGGCCATTGAGGCGGCAACCCAGGCCGGGGTTCCCGAAGGAATGGCCAGACTTTCGATCTTCCAGATACTCCTGTCCCACCCAACTCTGGCAAAACCCTTCAACGACTGGCTGTTAGCTCTGCTCTTCAAGGGACTCCTGTCCGTTCGACTAAGGGAGCTCGTGATTCTTAGGACCGGCTGGGTTACCAACTCGGTTTACGAGTGGACCCAACACTACTCAATCGCTCAGATGTTGGGGGTCGACAAAGCCGCCATCGAGGCCGTGCGTGACTGGGAGGAGGCCGACCAGGGTATGTATAGCCCTCAAGAGTCCGCCGTGCTCAGGTGCGTAGACGAGTACGCACAGACAGGTTCGTTCTCAGTGAAGGCATGGGAAGAGATGTCGAAACATTTTGAGAGTGACCAGGAGCTAGTTGAGCTAGTAATGCTTATAGTGACCTATTCGGCCGTGTCCGGGTTTCTTCGAAACGTTCAGGTACCCTTAGAGCCGGGGGTAGATCCATGGCCCCCTCAAGGACAAGGTCCCGAGATATGAACCGGCCGGTCGCGACTTTTTGGCGACGAAAGGGTCAATCCCAAAGCTGCGGCTCTAAAGGACCTATAATATGAGGGTGACCGATCCACCAGCTCCCGAACTGTCGGTCGAGGGACGGAACATGCGCAGGGCCTCCAACGACGAGGAAAAGGGAAAGCGAAGAGACGAGATCTTGTCGGCCGCAAAGACCGTGTTTGCGAGGTCAGGGTTTCACTCGACCACCATGGCCGATGTCGCCAAAGAGGCCGGACTTTCCTATGGAACGGTATATTGGTACTTCGACTCCAAAGAAGCCCTGTTCCATGCCCTTATGGACTCTGAGGAGATGGCTCTGAGAGCCCACATCGGTCAGTCAGTTATCGACAACGCCCTGGCCAACAACGACCCCGAGGTTGCCCTGAGCGCAATTAAGCACGCTATTCGGGCCACGTTGGAGTTCTTTGAAAACGACCGACAGGCAGCAAGGCTGCTCTTTAGAGACTCCTTGTCACTGGGAGATAAGTTCGAACAACACCTCTTTGGGATCTACGAGAGATTTATTGGAGACATTGAGGTGGCCATTGTAGCCGCCCAACAGACCGGCCGGATTCGTCAAGGACCGCCAAAAATGATTGCCTTTTCTGTTGCCGCTTTGATCGGCCAGGTTGCCCTTCGGCGTCTTGTCACCGACGACGAGTTATCATCTGTTGTAGTTGCTGACTTTATTGTTGACCTACTCCTAAACGGGTTGATGCCAAGGTAATACGTTGAGGTCAAGCAGGTTAGCTCGAGGACCGTCACAAACTAACTTCGCCGATTGTTACGGATTTGCTGCTGGACAACTGGGGCATCCAATTCTTCGGTGAGATGTCGGTAAGTATCACAACAGTTTTATAAAAGATTCACAAGTATAAAATCTAGAATTTCGCCCAAAACTGCAGTCTGGAAGGTATCGTGGTATAAACTTCAAGTATATACCACTAAACTAGGAGTTTTGTAGATGGAAAGCTCGTGGCAAATTCTTGAATCAGCCCTATCATCTTTTGAGCCTGATTTCCAGATAGATCGATGTCAACCTGAATCAGATCTGCGCACCGACCTCCATGACTAAATGAGCTATCTTTTAGATACCAACATCTGTATTTACGTTATAAATTCAAAACCTGAGCATGTTTTCGATCATTTTCGCACTAAACGGACCGGAGATATAGCAATCTCTACTGTTGCGGCCGCCGAACTGGCATACGGCGTAGCCAAAAGTAAATCTGAGCGGAATAAACAAGCACTTGAACTGTTTTTGTCTCCGCTTGAGATTCTACCTCTAGATGCAATTTTGGTGACTAACAACACTAAAGAGTTTAGTCGGGTTCCAGGTCTTCGAATTGAGAACTGGGCATGAAGAAAGTTCGGTTTTAATCCTCTCTTACGAGACTCCTTATATATCACGTTGAAATCCGGTTTAGTCTTCAAGAACATAGTTTTCCTCGAACCAATGCGTTCATAGCCGACAATCAGAAAATCTCTTTGAGACGTAATGGCTGCTTATCACCTATAAACTCTTCAGCAAACCTGGCCAGATTGTCTCGTAGTTCACTTGAGCTTTTCGCTGGCAGGCTCAAACAGACCCATTCAACCCCGATACATTGCAACTCCTCTAGGCTTTCTCGCACCTGACTTACATCGGGAAACTTATTATTACCCATCATTGCCCACCGTGGTGTATAACAAATTGTTGGCCTCCCTGGTCTATTGTTTTTCCCCCAGCGCTCAGTGAGAGCTTCAATCTTGAACTTTAGATCTTCTAGTGATTCAATCCCTGGAGTCTTGAGGGTTGACGAAGCCTTTGTAGTCGTGGCCATCGGGCTCCAACCATCTCCCCATTTGGCTGCCCGATCAATAGCTCGGATTGAGTTGCCTCCAATCCAAATAGGACAGTTAGCTACTGTATTTCTCTCTTGACCTTGTCGGTCAACAGCACTATTAGTTGACAAGAATCGGTCAAGGATTTCATTCCTCGCCGAGTAATTCACACCAAGTGCCTCAAACTCGTCTTTGAGATAACCGCTACCCACTCCTAAAATTACCCGCCCAGGTGCCAGATTATTGAGGCCTTCAAGTGACTTTCCGACCAAAATCAAATTTCGTAATGCCGGAATCAAGAGGTGGGTGTGAAGTTTTATAGACTCAGTCGCCCCAGCTAGAAACGAAAGCCCAACAAAGGGGTCGACACTTGGATGCCCACCACTAGTCAACCAACTCTTGGGCGGTGCCGGATGATCGGTTATATAAATTGCCCCGTATCCTGCTTGCTCACACACTCTGGCGAGTTCACGGGCCATAACTCCCGAAAACACCTCCCCGCTTTCAAGCGTCGCCCCCCAGGGGAACCCAATTGAGTAGTTCATCAAAGTCTCCTGTTCAAAGCTCCTTTACAAAACTTAGTTGAAATCTGACACACCATCAGCTAATTTTAGATCAGGTTTCAATTTACGTATCTACCAGGGGATATCTAGAAGGGAAAATCAAAAAATGCCAGAAACCGTTGCCGAGATTTTACTGGCTCGCAAAGATGATCCAGGTACGGCAATTATATTTGAAGACCGGACCTGGACCTATCAGGAGTACGTTACCCAGTGTGTATTCAGGTCCCAGTTTATTGAATCGTTACGGAGCACGGACAAGTTCCACGTCGGGGTCCTCCTCGACAACATACCCGAATACCCGATGTGGTTAGGTGCTTGTGCTCTAGGAAATGCGACCTTGGTTGGAATCAATCCGACCAGACGCGGAGACGAGTTGGCTAGAGACATCTCCCATACCCAGTGTGATCTTATCGTAACCGACTCCAGCTACCTTTCTCTTCTGGAAGACGCAAAAGTTGATCCCCGGATCGTAATAAATATTGACGATGCTAACTATAAGGCAAGTCTAGAAAACTTTTCAGGGATATACCAGGTACCCCGTTTTGGTGAGCCCACCAAGGAGTCTGTACTTCTGCTCATCTTCACGTCAGGCACCTCGTCAGCCCCCAAGGCCGTGATCTGTTCTCAAGGAAGACTGGCTATGATCGGATCAATCGTGGCCCAGATGTTTGAGCTTACCGCCCAGGACGTTTGCTACTGTGCAATGCCCCTGTTCCACTCTAATGCTCTTATGGCAAACTGGTGTCCCACGATTTCTGCCGCATCAATCCTGTGTCTTCGTAGAAAGTTTTCGGCGTCTGGCTTTCTAGAAGACGTAAGAAAATACAACGTAACTTACTTCAACTACGTAGGCAAGACGTTGGCATACGTACTGGCAACCCAAGAACGCCCTAACGACTCAGATAACCCGCTCATACGTGGATTTGGGAATGAAGGAACCCAGGTGGACGTTGAGAACTTCTCCAGACGCTTTGGGTGCAAGATTACCGACGCCTATGGTTCTACCGAAGGAGGTGCCGTGGTCTCTAGAAGCGACGACACCCCCGCCGGTGCCCTGGGTCCACTCCCCAACGGGACGCTTGTTCTAAATCCAGAGACCGGCCAAGAGTGCCCGAGGGCGCAGATCGACCTTGATGGAAAATTGCTCAACCCAGATGAGGCCATTGGGGAGATGGTAAACCAGTTTGGTGCCGCCTCATTTGAGGGTTACTGGAACAACGACGATGCCACAAAAGAACGCTTGAAGGATGGCATGTACTGGACGGGTGACCTGGCTTACGTTGATGAATCCGGATTTGTCTACTTTGCCGGTCGCAGCTTTGACTGGATACGGGTTGATGGAGAGAATTTTGCAGCGGCTCCCATAGAGCGTATTATCTCCCGCCTAGACGAGGTAGCTCTGTGTGCCGTGTACGCAGTTCCAGATACCTTGGTGGGTGACCAGGTCATGGTGGCACTCGAACTAAAGGAGGGTCAGAGTTTTATCCCTAGCCGCTTTGGTGAGTTTCTTGGTCAACAACGTGATCTTGGGACCAAGTGGGCTCCAAAATATGTCCGCGTCTGTCGCGAACTGCCACGCACCGAGTCCAACAAGGTAGTCAAGCGCCAGCTTCGAAAGGAGTACTGGGAGTGCGAAGATCCGGTTTACATTCGCCGAGCAAAGGATCTTGAGTATGACTTGCTGTGCGAGACTGACATCAAAGAAATCCGCAACCTGCTTAGCGAAAAGGGGAGACTGGGGGTCCTTGAAAGCTTATGACATATATTTAGGAAACTTGGAGATTCTACTTTTAGGCGCTCCCGAGAGGCCGCCATTGCATGTTAGGAATCTTGCATCCTAGTATGGTTTAGATGAGTAGCATCGCAGCTCTTGGCTGGAAGCTTGCTTTGGTGGGACTGCTTACTACTTTCCTGCCACCAGCCAATGGCCTAGCACGGCAAAAGGATGCTGGCCCTCATATTAGAGTTTCCCAAAAAACAAGCTCGGATGTTTCTGGACAACGGACATCTCTCTTCCATAGCTCCGGTGGGCTTAAGATCAATTCAATAGCCTGCATGACTACTAGTCACTGCCTGGCCGTGGGCGAGATGGCCGGGACGGGAGGTTATATCCTCGAGACAACTAATTCTGGTACTAGTTGGTCTCAGTTGCAGGATTTCTCTGGCCAGTTAGGTCCATTTTCGTCAATCGCTTGCCCAAGTGCCCTCGACTGCGTGGTAGTTGGGTCCTCTGCAAGTACACCTACGCCGGTGAGTCTTAGTGAGCAACTTGAAACAGGGGCCCAGGCAATTTATACGACCAATGCAGGTCAGTCATGGCAACCCTCACAAGGACTTCCTGGCTCCTCCGAGTTGAACTCGGTGTCTTGCCCAGATTCCAATGTCTGTTGGGCGGTTGGGACCGAGTACTCCAACTCGATTCCGAACTCGTCGTACGGGTTAGTTGAATACTCAAACAACTCTGGGGCTAGCTGGTCCGAGCAAGCTCAAGGTACGTTTGGTAGCCTCAACTCAATTTCGTGCAATGACTCCAGCACGTGTATTGCGGCCGGGACCATCTATCCAACACAGTCAGGGTCGTTTCCGTATCAACTTTTCGAGACGAGCAACGCAGGAGTTAGTTGGCAGGTCGACGGCAGTCAATATACCGGAGGATCGTTAGGGTCTAGTGAACTCAACTCCATTTACTGTCCTTCTTCAACCGCGTGTTGGGCTGGTGGATATTCTGGAAGTATTGACCTAGGGAACTACCCATATTTAGAACTCACGACTAACGGTGGAAATACCTGGTCTAATGCACCCTCTAGCCCATTTGGATCCTCTTCAAATGGGACAATTACCTCGATTAGTTGTGTTAGCCCGACCACCTGTTGGGTTGCAGGCGAGTCAGGTTCTATGGCCGCCATAGCTTATACTCTCGACGGTGGCTCTAGCTGGAACCAGTCAACACTTCAAACAAGTACTTCTCAAAGATCGACTGGGGCGTCTGCTTTGGTGTGTCAACCCGGTACTGGATGTCTCGGGACGGTTACTTACGACCAGTCCCTGGGAGCTAACGGAACCGACGTCCTTCCTCAAGTATTGTCTAGTTATCTGGCCCATTCTGCCTTCGGGACGACATGGTCAAATACATACCAAGGAGAACCATCAACTCCCGAAATTTCATCGATAGCGTGTCCTTCAGCTAGTGAGTGCTTTGCAACTGGTCAAGATAGTTCTCCAATTATGGCAACACAAAACGGGGGTAGTTCGTGGTATGTAACCATGTCGCCGTATCTAAACCAGACAGTTCTAGATTCTATTTCGTGTTCCTCAACCCAAGATTGTGTCGCCCTTGGTTACTACGGTTTTTACACAACGAATGGTGGATTTGGCTGGTTTCCGACGTCTGGCCTGCCCGGAAGAACAGTAGTAGATGTGTCGTGCACAAGTTCTGGGATGTGTCTATCACTTATTGGAGCGTCCATATATGAATCACAAGACTCGGGCAAGTCCTGGCAGGCGCTGGCTCCTGGACCTATTCCGGATAATTCCATTCTCCAGAGTGTCTCTTGTGTAAACAGTCAAGACTGCTTGGTTACCGGCATCGTACCAACCAGCTCTTCGCCTCAACCAATTGCCGGAACCCTGGAGGTGTTTTCAACGACTGACGCGGGGTCATCGTGGGTGACTCAGTCAGTCCCATCGACATTCCAGGCTACCCAGACGGCGGTGTCATGTACTAGCCCAGCTCAATGTTGGCTATTAGATTCAAATGGAGATGGTATCTCATCAATATATGTGACTACCGACTCTGGATCTAGCTGGGATCCAGACAACTCTGGCTTGCCTACCCAACTTAGTCTCAACTCGATCTCGTGTGTCTTGCAAACGACAGGTAGTACCTGTTGGAGTGCTGGCCAGATTGGACTGGACACTTCAATCTACCAGTTAACCTCGACAAGCTCTTCGTGGACGCCAGTTCCGGGAAGCTCTCAGGTAATTGGTAGGGTGGACTCGGTAACATGCGTCTCGAACTCATACTGCGTCGTGGGCGGATCTAGTGACTCGGGAGGATTTATCCTATCCTCTCTAGACCAGGGTTACTGGGCAGTATCAGCATCGGGCCAGGTAGACTCCTTTGGAAATGCAGCGCTGTATGGATCTCTACAAGGAATCAACTTAGCTAAGCCGGTCGTGGGAATGGCTAGGACCCCTGATGGCGGCGGGTACTGGCTCGTGGCCTCTGACGGAGGTGTCTTTACCTTTGGGGATGCCAACTTTTATGGCTCTACCGGAGGACTTGATTTGGCCAAGCCGGTCGTGGGAATGGCAAGCACACCCGATGGCGGCGGGTACTGGCTCGTGGCCTCTGACGGAGGTGTCTTTGCCTTTGGGGATGCCAACTTTTATGGAACGCCGTCTCCCGAGGCCGGGGTGGTAGCGATTATGCCCTCAATAGATGGGAAGGGATACCTACTCGCTAGCCAAGAGGGAAACATCTGGGCCTACGGGGATGCCAACTTCTCCGGAATCTATGGTGAAATTCCCATGGCCGCCCCGGTGGTCGACGCCACCTCCAATCTAGCTGGAACGGGCTTTTGGATGATTGATTCAAGCGGTGACGTGGCTAACTATGGCACCTCCTTGGACCTCGGACAAGCGACCGGTGAATTTGGTTTCAGTCCCCCGGTTGTGGGTCTGGCACCTAATTAGCCCCGAGAACTCAGTTCAACTGTGTACGGGGACGATTGCTATAACCGGGTAAGTGGGTGGCGCCGATGAAAGGTCTCCCCCAAATCCGGCGTCACCAAATGTAATCACCTGACCTAGAACGGTTACAATCCAGTACCCCTTGCCGTCAGGAGTAGCCGCAATTGCCGAGGCTGGTGCACCGTTGGCACCTCCATAACTGGCCGCATCCCCAAAGTTGTATACGTCGCCAAAGGAGTCGACCAACCAGTAACCAAGACCATCTTGAGTCGTAGCCATTCCGACCACATTGGCCGCAGCCAGTCCAGATGCCGAACCCTCAAATGAGGCGTCCCCAAAGGTAAAGACGCCTCCGTCGGAGGCAACCTCCCAGTATCCCCGCCCGTCAGGAGTGGCGACCATCCCAACTACTGGAGCCGTCAGATTTATCCCACCCATAGACCCGTAAAAAACGGCATTCCCATACGAGAATATTCCACCGTCGGCGGCAACTAGCCAGTAACCTTTGCCAACCGGGGTTGCCGCAATCCCAACTACTGGTTCAACTAGGCGTAGATTTCCCGCCGAACCCCAGAAGTTTGCAGCACCATAGGTAAACACTCCACCGTCAGAAGCCGCCAACCAGTAACCGGTCTGGGTGATGTTGTCGGCCATTCCAACTACAGGCGCGGCAAGGGCAATATTTGCCGCCGACCCAAAGTTGCCAGCAGCCTTGAAGGGATATACCTGTCCATTGGATCCGGCTAACCAGTATCCGGTAGCCGAAGTGGTCGTGGTGGAGCCCGAACCTATCCCGGTGGCCGTGATAATCTGCGGACTAGTTACTGCGTTGTCGATAATCTCCAGAGAGGCGCTTCTCGTACCCGTACCAACCGGGGTGAACTCTACAAAGATTGAACAACTCTGGCCTGCCCCGAGTTGGGTTCCCGAACAGTTTGTGCCCGAGATCGTAAAGTCGTTTTGATCGGGTCCCTGAACGGTTATGTTGAAAATAGTCAGACTCTCTCCCCCACCATTCTTGAAGGTAACCGTTTGTGAGGTTGACTTGGTCCCAACCGCCTGGGAGGTAAAGTTCAGCTGGGTTGGGTTTACCGTTACTACCGGGGTAGCGGTAAAGGTAACTTGGGCCTGTTCGTTTACTGTTACCGAGTCCGTCGTGTCAGAGGCTGTAAAGGTGACCGTCTCTGCTACCGTATCAGTAGCTTCAAACGTCGCTTGCCCATTTGAGTTAGTTACGGGATTCACCGCAGTTACAACAGCAGATGTACCACTAGAGGCGGCCACGGAGATTGTTTTATTCTGTACGGGCACCTTTGATCCATTCATTAGAGTAACGGTCAACAAGGTCGGAGTGACTCCATTCGCTGCCACCAGGGTCGGACTTGCAATCAGTGCCGAGTTGATCGTTGAAATGGCTTGATTGGACCCGTTTGTCATGGTGAAGATAACCGTGCTCACCCCAGGGGCCTTCGCAAAAATCGTATAAGTTCCCCCGGTAGAGTTAGACGTAAAGATGCTTGACGTAGCTACCCCTTGGGCGTTAGTCGTGTCAGACTCAAGATAAGACCCAGAAGCCTGAAAGGTGCCTGATGCACCTTGGATAGGGGCCGTAAAGGTGACCTGAATATTGGGCTGGACGACCCCACTCGCATTTTTAATTACCACCTCAAGCACTGAACCAAAGGCCTGGTCGAGTCCGGTGCTCTGATTATTACCTGACAGGATCGCCATGGTCGACCCGACCCCAATAGCGTACGAGTTTGTCTTGGTAGGTAGTCCGTCTTGGCTGGTATACACGTACATGTAATCAGCAGACCCAGGAGACGAGGGATTAGTCACATTTGAAATTGTGAGCTGAATCTCATCACCAGCACTGACTGGTCCTGGGACCTCAATTGCAACCGTTGAACCCGTATTGAAGGGTACGGGGCTTACACTCTCCAGGCCAGTCCCAGCTGCATTGGTAAGGTCGGTAACCGAGTAGTCGGTGCTAAGAGATGGGAATACTGTCCCAGCTGCTCCGCCAGAAGCATCTATAAGATAGTAGTCACTGGTACTCAATGCCGACGTTGCGGTAAAGGTAACAGTGTACGTAGCACTTGATGCTGCCGTGTTCGGGGCTACAACCACACTTGGAGATCCGACTCCAGATGGGGCGGCCTGGACGTCGGCGTTCACGATCGCACAACCATATCCTGAAGATCCCAGCCCACAGTTGGGAGTAAATTGATTGGGGGCATTAGCCCAAACCGTATAACTAGCCCCAGCTGTTGGGGTCCCAAAGTAGACAGCACTAGAGGCTGCACTACCAGAGGAGACTGTCACCGAATCTAGACCGCCAATACTCGGCAGAGGAGGACCGTAGGGCGTTCCAGAAAAAATTGTCCCATTGGCAAAGTTTCCATTGTTGAAGGCGAAAAAGCCAACCGTGACACTGGAGGAGGCATCAACCACATACCCATTGGGATCAGTAACGCATAGATAGAACGGTCCCATGTCGGCAAAGGCCCCTGCGTATCCGTTCCCATACGGGTTGGTCGGAATCGGTGAGAGTGATGTAAGGCCAGTTGGCTTAGACCCGACCGTGCAACTCGACGTGTGGGCCACAAAGACTACCCCGCCAGGGTTGCCAACAACCGTGGCCGGGCTGGCACAGTTGGGAAGGGACTCTCCAAGCTGAGTTACAATTGACACACAGAACACATACGAGTCACCTTTCTGAAGACTGCTAGCAGTGTAAGTTGTGGTCGCATTTGGAAAGTTCTCCTCAGACACCGGGGTGGTCGACGCGTTTATCAAAGTGACCACGTAAGACCCTGACGAAACTCCACCAAAACCTCCAGGTGGACTGGGTGCTGTCCAGGTCGCCTGAAGGGATCCCGAACCCGACGGGGCAACTGTTGGGGCCCCCGAAAGAGCAGGCGGGGTATTGGCTAACTCCAAAATGTTTCCCCCGTTGTCAGTTGCAAAGCAGTAGCCCACGGCAACACAGGAGACGTCCACACTAGTTGTCCCGGAGTCCACCGCCTCTTTCTGCGACCAGAACCCTCCCACGTCTACATACGCGTCCCCATTTGTCCCGTCCATGGCCACGCAGTACTCAACACTCGTACATGTAACTGAGTCCAATGCGGGCGACGCGTTGGCGTCAATCTTGGCCCCGGTTTCCTTCGTCCAGGTTGTCCCGTTGTAGGCGTAGGCATAGCCAAGGTTATCTACTGCCAGACAAAACGAACTCGACATGCATGACACGGCGGTAAAATTATTCGTGTCAACTGCCGTGATTGGAGCCCAGGTAGTACCAGAACCCGGATATGTTGCAGCCTCTCCGCTTAGCCCAACGGCCATACAAAACGTCGCCGAGGCACATGACACCGCATTATAGGCGCTGGTTCCGGCAGTTCCGGCAGCCCAAGTACAAGGCGGCCCGCCAGTGCACTGGTAAGGCGTGGTGGCCGTTGAGTCGGCCCCTACGCACAGGGAGGAGCTAATACACGATATTGATGTCAGAGCGTTGGTAAGACCAGTTGCGGTAACCGAGGCACCCCAGACGGTTCCATTATACGTGTTGGTATTTTTGAGCGAATCGGTCTCCATACAAAAGGTTGAGCTGGAACACGTAATCGCATTTATTGGATTTGTGTCATGGGTGGTTACTGAATCAGACCAAGTGGTTCCTGAAGACGTCAGGTATACGTTTCCGGCTCCATCACCAGCGGCGCAAAAGACTGTGCTTGCACTAAGCGGACAGGATATGGAGGTAAGTGCGTGTGCTGCGTCAACCGGGTTTGGCGACCACGGAAGTGGATAAGCCCAACCTTGGCCATTGTAAAGGACCACATCTCCGGTTCCATCTGAGCCATAACAAAGCGTCGGAGAGATGCAGCTAACCTGGGTAATAGCAGACGTCGAATCGACCAGAGTTGACTGGGACCAGGTGGCTCCGTTAAAGAACAGATACCCTGACGAAGCAGAAGTTGGTTTATCGCTTGCCAGACAAAATACTCCAAGGCTGTTGGGGCTAACTGTCTCGGTAGGACAACTGACTGATGCCATGGGATTTAGATCGGTGGACTGGTAGTAGTTCCAGGCAACCGAGGTTCCATTGGATTGGTACACGTAGTAAAGCATGTACGAGGACCCTGCGGTGTCAGGGGTTGAGGTAGTGGCCACACAGAAGCTAAGGGTTGAACAAGATACCGATGTGAAGGCCGGGACTATTGTAGGAGTATGAGTTGGTACTGGGGCCGCCGTTACCGTCCAAGTAGCTCCGTTGAACATGTCGGTATTGCCCGCCGAATCCACAGCCGCACAAAAGGTTGAGCTAGGACACGACACAGAGGTAATGTTGTTCGTGGAATCGTTGCTGATGGCACTCGACCAAGTTGTTCCATTGTATTCATAGACTTCTCCGGCTGCACCAACTGCAACGCAGAAACCAGCTCCCGAATTTGCACAACTAATCGAGGAGA
This sequence comes from Acidimicrobiales bacterium, assembly GCA_027452005.1. GTDB lineage: Bacteria > Actinomycetota > Acidimicrobiia > Acidimicrobiales > JAKAVM01 > JAKAVM01. The sequence goes on along the minus strand of DAIDHF010000004.1, from coordinate 9,977 downwards.
ATACCGATGCAGGACTTGGAGTGGGTGTAACTGAAAACCATGGGGGTGTGTTTCCTGACTTGTATTCATATATGGAACTACCGTCAGTTGAAAAGCAAATCAAGCTGGTTACACACGACACGTGTGCTAAAGGCGTTGCAGGGGATAACGCTGTCGAGGTGACCGTCCAGTTCGACCCGTTGAAGATCACCGAGTTACTTGGGGATGCCCCGTCAACTGCCATGCAAAATGAGGAGCTAGTGCAATCAACTGAGTTGACTGAATTAGTTGTATCTACGTTTTGCACAATGCCCACGGCAATGGGGGAAGTAGCCGGCGCCACGACTCCAAAAGCTCCAACCTGGGTCACGGCAAGTGTCGCGGCTACCGTGAACACTCCAACGGCTACTCGAATAAGCCCCTTTGTTTTCCCCGTCCTATAGCCATTAGAACTTCGGTGACTAAAAACTCGCGATCCACGAGGCGAGTGATATTCGGACACTTGAGTGAGATGAAGAAATAGTGGCAACTATGCCCTCCGTGTGTAGACGTTTGGCCCAAGGTGGCCCCGGTTTTGGTAGCAACCTCAAACTCTAAGTTAGCAGGATAACATACGCTACATAGACGGATTCTTGAAAAACTGCTAGGACCAACTAGGTGGTTTTACGCTCCTCGAGGCCCGCGCTAGGGCAGCTTAGTCCTGGGTGAGGACCATGGCGCTTGTCGGGACCCCAGTTCCCGATGACACCAAGACATTTTCCACCTTGTCTAGTTGGTTCGGCGAAGTTCCCCGAATCTGGCGAACCCCCTCGGCAATCCCGTTCATCCCGTGGATGTATGCCTCTCCGAGTTGGCCCCCGTGAGTATTTATGGGGGTCTTGGCACCACGACCAATATTGCCATCCTTGACATAGTCTTTTGCTTGGCCCCGGGGACAAAACCCGAAATCTTCCAGCTGCATCAGTACAAATGGTGTAAATGCGTCATAAAGGATCGCACAAGATAAGTCTTTCACACCCACCTCAGACATCTCCCAGATCTGCCTCGCGACTAGAGCCATCTCAGGGAGGTGAGCAATATTGTCTCGGTAGTAGCTGGTCATCATGTCCTGTTTCTCCCCAGCTCCCTGGGCCACACCAGCAATAATGGCTGGTCGGTTGGGAAGGTCTCTGGCGCGATCCAAGGTGGTTACGACGACTGCCTGGCCTCCATCACTCTCCTGGCAGCAGTCCAAAAGTCTGAGGGGCTCGGCAATATAGCGAGAGTTCTGGTGGTCTTCTAGAGTGATTGGCTTGTTATAAAACCACGCCTTAGGGTTTGTAGAGGCAAAATCCCGGCCTGCCACGGCCACACGGCCCAGGTCGTCTCCACTTGCCCCATATTGATGCATATAACGTCGGGTAAACATAGCCACCCACTGGGCCGGGGTTAGAAGGCCAAAAGGTGCATACCAGGCAAACTGAGCGTTCTCGGCACTCGGGACGGGGGGACGATTTTGAACTCCAGCCCCAAACCGGTTCCCGGACCGCTCATTGAATGCCCGGTAGCACACTACGTTGGTAGCCACCCCGGTCGCCACGGCCAGGACGGCCTGGAGTATGGTCCCACAGCACGCCCCGCCTCCGTAGTGAACCCGCGAGAAAAAAGTAAGCTCTCCAATCCCGGCAGCCCGAGCTATGTCGATATCAGGGTTGGTGTCTGCAGAGTAGGTCACCATGCCATCTATATCGCCCGGCTTGAGCCCTGCATCGGAAATTGCCGCCAGGGTTGCCTCAACTGCGAGTTGAAGCTCACTTCGACCCGAGTCCTTGGAGAACTCAGTGGCCCCTATCCCAACTATGGCGGTCTTTCTGGCTATGGTATTTCTTGTTGACAGATCTGTCATTTTTCTTTCTCCTGGTTACTTTCTTATGGAAAATGAGACGGTCCCGGTTACATGGTTTCCAAGTGTGTTCGTCCCAGTAATGTCGACTTTGACTTGCTCACCATCTTGGCTGATCTGTGACACGACTCCGGATAAGACCATGGTGTCCCCTGGATAGTTAGGAGCGCCCAGGCGGATCGAGATCTCCGTTAGGCGGACATGGGGCCCGGCCCAATCGGTTACAAACCGACCCACGAGTCCGTTGGTGGTCAAGATGTTCATAAAGATGTCCTTTGACCCCTTGGCCTTGGCCAACTCGGCGTCGTGATGGACATCTTGGTAGTCCCTTGACGCAATGGCTCCAGCTACAATCAAGGTTCGGGTTATTGGAATAGTCAGGGCTGGAATCTCGTCCCCGACTGAGAACTCGGGCTGAACTAACACCTAGCTGGCCGCCAATGCTCGACCAAGGCTAATTAGGCACACCGGGCCGCTTCCCATCTCTAGTTCGAGTTGCTTGCCCCATAGAAAATACCGGTGAATGGGGTAGGTAACATCGGCCCCCATTCCCCCGTGAAGGTGCTGTACCCCGTGAACGACGCGATGGCCAGCCTCTGCCGCCCACCATTTTGCCACGGCCACCTCTTTCGTGCAGTCTAAGCCCTCCGACAGTTTCCAGGCACTTTGCCACATGGTAGTACCAATAGCCTGGGCATCGATAAAACAGTCGGCCGCCCTAAGGGCAACCCCTTGAAAACTCGCAAGGGGCTTGCCAAATTGATGACGCTGGCTGGTGTAGGCGGCCGCCTCGATGACGGCCTGATCACAGACCCCAAATTGCAAGGCACACAGACCAACCAGGTAGGCGTTGTAGGCGGTCTCCACGGCCTCACAAGTGGAACCCACTGATAGGGCCAATACATTGTTGGGATCAACCCTGACCTGTCCAAGGACAAGGCAACCCCACTCTTGGAGGTCAGTGGTTTCTATCTTAGAAATATTCACTCCCTGGGCATTTAGATCCACCACAGCCAGTCCCTCCCCTAATGTGCCATTTATCTTGAAGGCCACAACTAGGACCTGGGCCAAGGTAAGTGACCGGACACAGGGCAACGTACCGGTAAGTATCAACGATCCGTCTGCAAGTAGGTCTCCCGACACCAGGTGTCCGTCTAGCTCTCTAGTTGAGTTCAACCCAGAGAGTCCGACACAACAGATCAACTCTCCAGAAGCGAGAGAAGGTAGGTAGTGCTGACCTGTACTGGCAGTACATAAGCGGGTTAGTAGCCAGGATCCAACCAGGTGTCCTAGTAGTGGAACCTGGGCTACTCGACGGCCCTGTTCTACCAGCAAGGTAGCGGCCTCGACCATGGACAGTCCAGCTCCTGTAAATTCCTCAGATGTGGTCAAGGAAACTAAACCCGTCTTGCACAGCTCGCTCCATAGCTCTTGGTCAAATACTCTGGAGGACTTTTCGATTACTGCAACTCGCTCAGGAGTAGCTTTTGCCTCAAGAAGTCCCCGAGCTGTCTCAAAGACACCTTGTTGTTCGGGTGAAAAGGTAAAGTCCACTCAGTAGTTACTTTCTTGGGGCAAATACTGGCAGGGTGAGTTCGTCGTCACACTCTAAGAACTTCACCTCTAGGGCCATTCCGACAAATACTTCCCCGGGTTCACAGTCGACAATTTGCGACACGATCCGTGTACCTTCGTCTAGTTCAATTAGCCCGACCACCAACGGGTAGTCGAAAGCGGGAACCTGAGGATAGTGATTGACCACAAAACTGTACACCGTACCAAGCCCTTTTGATTCAATTGTCTCCCAGGAAAACGAGTTGCACTCCGGACAACACGGGAGTGGTGGATGGCGAAGTAGTGAGCACTTTGAGCACTTTTGTATGAGCAACTTGTGCTCTTTGGCTCCTGTAAAAAAGAATTCGATGTCCTGGGTAATGGCAGGTCTGGGTCGTTTGGGCTTGTGGCTAGACGTGGCTAGTGACACTTTCTATATCTCCTTTTTGGGGTCAACTCGTACTATTTGAAGCGTGGTTGAAAGTGGTTTTGGGACTGAACTTTAGAATCCGAAACTTCATGAATCCAATTTGCTCTCCCTCGGGTGTCTTGTACTGGGTTGTCGTGGTCACAAAGTAACCCGTGCCCAACCCGGTCGTTTTCAGATCGGAGATTGACTCAATGGTGGGATGGGCCACCACTCGGTCTCCGAGGCGTAGGTATCGCCCATAGCTCTGGTCGCAGTTAGTCGCCACGACAGATGAGTAACCGTTCTCATTCAAAAGATCCATCAATTCGTCAAAGGTTGTCCTGAGCGAGCTTTTATCTGGGTCCTCAAAACCCAGCCCTCGCATACCCCAGGCCTGGAGCATGGCTGGCGGTGCCACTACCCCTGGGTGTCCGTACGACCTAGCAACCTTGGGGTCTGAGTAAATTGGGTTGCGATCCCCCATTGCCTCACACCAGTGCCTAATCATGGGCAAGTTGACCTCGTCGAGGGCTACAAAGGGTTCCCCCGCAGACTTGCCAACATACTTACTAAGTTCTTCCTCTAAGTTATAGCTTGTCATGATATATGTCCGACTCCCACGTTACCGACTACCTCCTAGCTCCCCGGGACATCCCTAGACCAAGCCAGGCCACGATCTCGCGCTGAACCTCATTTACTCCGCCACCAAAGGTGTTGATCTGGGCCCCCCGGGCTGCTCGCTCTAACTCCCCGGCCAGTACGCTCCCGGGGGATCCCGGCCGGATAAAGCCGTAGTTCCCGAGTACGGCGAGCATGACGTGGTAAGCTACCACGAGTTGCTCTGTGCCAAATACCTTGACTGCAGATGACTCTGCCGGGGCGAGGTCGCCTGAACTCATGTTTGCGGCCATCTTCCAGTTCTGGAGCTTGACAGCCTCTAGTATTGCGTAGGCCCTGGCCAACTCCGTCTGTACCCAGGGCTGGTCGATCATGGTTGGTCCGTCTGGGTTTGTCGGGTTGACCGGAGTTGTTTTTGCCCACTTGATTAGATCGTTCAAGAGACGATGAGCTAGTCCCCCCCAAGCCGAAAGGCCAACTCGTTCGTGGTTGAGCTGGGTGGTTATCATCTTCCAACCCTCGTTCTCGCCGCCGACTAGATACTCAACGGGTACCCGGACGTCATCATAGTAGGTTGCTGACGTGGTTAGTTCTCCAACCGTGTTGATTATCGTGCACTTGAAACCCGGAGACGAGGTTGGGACTATTAGAATTGAGATACCCTTATGTGCTGGACCTTGCGGGTTAGTCCTACAGGCCAGCCAGATATAGTCAGCCATGTCGGCCCCAGAGGTAAATACCTTTGACCCGTTTACCACGTACACGTCCCCGTCCCGACGGGCCTTTGTAGAGAGCGCGGCTAGATCGGTTCCTGCTTCGGGTTCGGTGTAACCTATTGCAAAGATCACCTGTCCCGAGAGAATCTTGGGGAGAAACTCGTCTTGTTGAGCCCGGGTACCAAACCTCATCAAGGTCGGCCCAACCGTGTTTACCGTGACAAAGGGAAACGGTGCCCTGGCTCTCCTGATTACATCAAACAAGATGAATTGATCAAGGGCAGACTTTCCACCTCCTCCGAACTCGACGGGCCAGCCAATTCCAAGCATCCCGTCAGCTCCCATCTGACCAATCACGCGCTTATAAGTAGTCCCGCCTTCGCCCTCCTCGTCTAGGGCCCGGCGGATTTCGGGCGTCATTAGTTTTGAAAAGTACTCTTCCAGTGACTGCTTTAGCTCGATCTGTTCTTGGGTAAAGGAAAAGTTCACCTGATTGCTCCTGTTGCGGGTTTAGGTTCTCTTCTAGTCACTTAGAGACTCCTCGTAGAATGACCCGGCTAGAAGTTCACAACATTCTTCACTGCTTACAAGACCTCCCGAGACCAATAGGGCCCGTTTGAGAAAGAGGTGAACGTCAACCTCCCAGGTAAATCCCATCCCGCCAAAAACTTGGATGGCGGTCCTAGAATTAGTCACGGCCGCCTGAGTAGCCAACAACTTAGCCGAATAAACTGCTCGCTCCAGATTGCCACACTCAGGTTCGTCAAAGGTAACCCCGGCGACATAAAGTTGCGCCCTGGCCAGTTCGGCTCTCACCAGTCCGTCGGCAAGTAGGTGCTTTATGGCCTGAAACGAGCCAATTGGTCGGGAGAACTGATTTCGAGACTTGGCGTATTGGACTGCTAACTCAAGTACTTGGCTTGCAATCCCGACTAGATAAGCGGAGCGTAGAATCTCGTGACGATATATAAAGTCCGTAAGCTCGGCGCCTTTGCAAATTACTCTTCCCGTGGGAATATCTTCTAACCTCCCAACCGGGCAAAGTGGATCAAGTGGGATTTGAGCACCAATTACGTCGAGATCTGCAAAATCAATTAGTTCTAGCCCCTTTGATCTATAGAGCGCTAGTGCGTCGATGTCCGAGTAGTGCTCGACAACCACCAAGCCGTCACTTTCAGAGGTGACCGAGCAGATCCAGGCGCCCGATAGGACTTCTCTAACGTGTGGGGCCAATGAGATTGAGTCAATGACCGGCTTTGGAACCAAAAAACGTCCCATCGTCTCACAGACCACGATGGCATAACTTATTGGAAGTCCAAGGCCCGAAATGCTCTCGGGGGCGCACAAACCAAACACTCCCGAGTCGCCCAGGACGTTCCAGGCCAACCTGTTAATCGTACCTTTGCTGGCACGTAGTTGGTCAATCGCAAAATTTCTCTTACATATATCTTCAACGGTCTGGGAGAACTCGATCTCCTCATGTGTTAGGTCAAGATTCACTCTGGCTCCCATGTACGTAGTTGTAGGTCATCCAAAGCCCCGGAGTGGCGATTAGATCTCAAAGGGACTCCTTTGGAAGACCTAGGATTCGCTCGGCGATTATGTTCCTCTGGACTTGAGAGGTCCCTGCGGCAATAGTCATGGAGATGGAGTAAATATAGGCCTCAACGTGCTCAGTTGCCACGGGGTCACCAAAGCCGTCATAAGACATGAGTCTTTGTCCCAAGACCTTTATTGCCAGGTCACTTATGCGCTGTCGAAGCTCCGAGTAATACAGCTTGAAAACCGAGCCACCTATTCCTGGGACCCCGTCTTTAGAAGCCTGGGATATGTTTCGTCGAGTCAGAGACCACAATCCGTCTAGTTCCCCACTTAGCAACCCGACCTGTTGGCGGAGCGCGTCACTTTCCCATTTTGCCTTCCCAGACTTACCTGGAATGGATGAGAGTTGGACAAGTGATTTTAGTAGCTCTCTTGAGCGAATCAGGTCAGACAGAAACGCCGTGCCGCGCTCGAAGCTAAAAGTAACCATCGCTACTTTCCAGCCCTCGTTCTCTTTACCAACCCGGTTTTCAATTGGAATTCTTACCTCGTTCAAGAAGACTTCAGAAAACTCAGTTGATCCACCAATGGTCTTGAGGGGACGAACCTCAATTCCGGGAGACCTCATGTCCATAATCAGCCACGTGATCCCTTTGTGCTTTGGACCCTCCTTTGACGTCCTGACCAGGAGTTCACACAGATCGGCCACCTGGGCATGGGAGGTCCAAATCTTTTGGCCAGACACGACGTACTCGTCTCCGTCGCGAATCGCCTTGGTCTCTAGTGCGGCCAGGTCCGACCCAGCAGAAGGCTCAGAGAATCCTTGACACCACACTTCATTTCCCATGAGAATTTCTGGAAGATAGCGATTTTTTTGCTCGGTGGTACCCAGAGTTGCAATTGTGGGTCCGGCATGGAGAAGGCCGACAAAGTTCACCCCTACGTAAGGTGCGTGTGCTTTCTCGGACTCGCTCAGATAGATCATCTGTTCAACCGGACTCGCTCCACGGCCTCCAACATCTTTGGGCCAGTCAATTCCAGCGAACCCGCCATCAAATAGACGCCTCTGCCAGGCCAGATCAAATTTGCGTCGTCCATCCCAGTCGTCTTTGTCTGGTGGTGGTCCCACCTTCGGCACCTCTACAGACAGCCAGGCGACAAGTTCTCTGCGAAAAGCCTCTTCGGCCGGTGAAAATCTAAGATCCACGTCTAGAAGGTACTCCCAGACAAACCAAGGGTCTCAAGGCTCATATTAGGACTGACCACCCAAATCTGGGCGGCCAGGAGGAGGAGTTTTCCCGGTAACACTCCAGTAAAGTATCCGGGCCTGACTGTCAACCAGTGAGGCCGTCTTCATCCCCCAAAACTCAAATCCGTGCCGGTGGGCGGCAACATTTACCATCATGGCAACGATTACCCCGGCAGTTGCCATTGGATCAAGATCAGTCTTGTTCTTAGCCTCTCCTTGTGCCTGATTGATAACCGCAGACAGGGCTACGGTAATTGCATTCAGAGCCCGGGTTCTAAGTCCTCGAAATCTGAGATCTCCTTCCTCGGTAGCCAGGTCGACCACCCTAAATATGTGTCGGTTAGATTCCCAGAACTCCATAAATCCTTGAATTACCCGGTAGGCGGTTTCCCATGCCTGATCACCTTTCCACTGACCAGCAACCAACTCGGCTAGCTGCTGGGCATCCCCGGCTAGTCTTTCTGCAAGTTCCAAAATTGCCTGCTCAAGATTTTCGAAGTACTGATAAAAGGTAGCCGGAGAAGTATTGGCCTCACGGGCAATGTCAATAATCTTTATATCTCTCCACGAGGTATTTACCAACAATTTGGCAGTAGAGTTCAAGAGACGGTCTCGGGTTTCCTGACCGCGTCTTCCCGGAATTCTTCGATCTCCAGACGAGCCCCCCCCTACTTCTTGTATGGCTCTTAGCGAACTACTTGGTCCGGGCATGGCTACTTGTACTCCTTGAACCTGGGATTCATGGGATCTGTCCACAAAGCAACTTTGCCGCAATTTCTAGCTCCTGCCCAACTGTACTCACGTTCCTCCATCCATTTACCCAGCCCAGTAGGGACGAAAACCATACATGAAGAAGGACTGAGATTATCCCGTCTCTCCTGTCTTCCTGATCGGGAGCAATTGCCAGAGAGAGGATCTCAATCATTGCAGCGCTGACGTCTTGCTGACACTGGGACACGGATGGATCTGGGGAGGTTATTGCGGTTACCATGGCCGCACCCATGTTGGGCTCTCTTTCAAGGCTTGAGGTTGAAGCTCTAAGTATTTCCAGAAGCTTTTCTAAGGTCGTGTCGCCATGAAGTTTTCTAACCTGAAGCCTTTGATTGAGCTCTCCGACCCATTCAACAAGACCTGCCGCAAGGAGATGATCTTTTGAAGAAAAGTACCGATATATCGTTCCAAGGGCTACGTGGGCCCTGGCAGCGACGTCTCTCATCTGGACTACCTCATAACCCCCTTCTGAGGCCAGCTCCATGGCAGCACGAACAACCCGCTCTCTACGGGCAATTTGACTGCGTGTAAGTTCGTGAACCGGGATTGTTGCCAAGAAACCTACACTGGCTCCTGAGCTAAAGCGTCTCCTAGACAACTGAGGTGTTCTTGAGCGCCCCCTAAGGTGAGCTCATTTACCTTTGCGGCCAGAAAGTACTTGTGGAGGGGGTAGTCTCGGTCGACCCCAACGCCTCCGTGAATATGCTGGGCGGCGGCCAGGACTCTCTGGCCGGCCTCAGCCGCCCAGAATTTGGCTATCGAGACCGCCTTAGTGCTGTCCATCCCTGCATCAATCCGCCAGGCGGCTTGAAGTGCGGTCAGTCTAATGGCCTCGGCATCTATGTAAGCATCAGCGCATCTCTGGGCCACGGCCTGGAAGCTCCCGATTGGGCGATCAAACTGTTCTCTAGTCTTGGCGTACTCAGAAGTGAGCCGGAGGGCCTCACTAGTGACCCCCGCCTGGAGCATACAGATTCCGGTCACGGCTCGCTCTTGAATCCACGAGATTATCTCAGTCCCCCGCCCTGGATCCCCGGTGGGATCTCCGAGCACGAAATTGGAATCTACCTCGACACCGGTGAGTTCAATCTTGGCCTCCACTTGGCCAGCGGTGTTGAGTTGGGGGTATCTCTTGACCCCCTTAGCGCTCAGATTGACTACAAAGATTCCAACACCCCCGAACTCATCGCAGGCAGGAACGAGGGCGTAGTGGGCCGCCATCCCGAAAGGCACACAGGCCTTGGTTCCAGATACGGT
>DAIDHF010000003.1:114932-121682 GCA_027452005.1 Acidimicrobiales bacterium | reverse complement strand
TGGGATCTCGTAGGAGGCGCTCGGCGACACGCGCGACATCGCGAGGCTCGTCCGCGCGCGCCTGCCACCACCGCGGGACCCAGTCGATGGCGTCGCTTGCCACGACCGGAACGCCTTCGGCGATCGCGTCGGCGACAACCCGGCAGATCAAAGAGCTTGCCCGAATTGCATCGTCGTTGCCCGGAATCTTGTAATCGATCAGGTCCGGATCGCAGTTGGTGTCTACAATGGCCACAACCGGAATTCCAAGCTTGTTGGCCTCGGTTACCGCTATGTGCTCTTTCTTGGTATCAATCACAAATACCACGTCAGGTAGCCTTGTCATGGACTTGAGACCCCCGAGATTTCTTGACAGTTTGTCCAACTCGCGCATGTGCAATAGGGCCTCTTTTTTGGGCATGGCATCAAATTGGCCACTGTCCCTAAGTCGCTCAAGTTCAATCAACTTGGCCACTCGAGCCGACATGGTCGGAAAATTGGTCAGCATTCCCCCCAACCAGCGTTGGTTGACGTAGGGCATGAAGCTGTCGGTAGCATACGCCGCAATTGCGTCTTGGGCCTGCTTTTTGGTCCCCACAAATAGGACGGTCCCCCCACGGGCAACCCGGTCTCGAATGAACTTGTAGGCCTCTTCAAGCAGGACCAGGGTCTGCTGGAGATCAATGATGTAAATCCCGTTTCGCTCTCCAAAGATGAATCTGCGCATCTTCGGGTTCCAGCGTCGGGTTTGGTGACCAAAGTGAACCCCTGAATCCAGGAGCTGTTTCATAGTTACTACCGGCAAATTAACTTCCTTCCCATCGGTTACAGCCTCGCACGTTTGCATCTTTCAATAAGAATTGATGACCGTGGGTTCGCGCGCGAGTACCCAAATATTTCCTGGAGTAGTCCAGCTTTCAAGAGTCTATATTATAACCTCCCCTGCGCGCCTAGTTGAGGCCCCAGACTGCGCAATCCCACTTGTGTTCTCATTTGTGAAGCCCCCACAGTTGGCCTCGTCCAGAGAACTCTTCTCAACTCCTCCCCGAGGGTCCATTTGATGAATTAGCTGGCCAAGTACTCCGAATGCTCAAAAAACTGCCTGGCCATCGGCAATTTCTACGGCCTTTCTTGGCGGGACATCTTTGAGCGAAGCTGCAATACAGCCTTGGTATGTATTTGACAAACTCGACTCTCGGTCACCCCTAGGACCTGACCGATCTCAGCTAGGGTTAGCCCCTCATAGTAATAGAGCGCCAGAACCTTTTTCTCCCGTTCCGAGAGGCGACTTACCGCAGCTTGGAGCAGCTGACGCATCTCCTGGATCTCGTAGGACGCCATTGGACCACCGGACTTGTCGGCCAAGGTGTCGCCAAAGGTTGTTACTGACCCCCGGTCGCTGTTGCCCGGGAGGACCTCATCGAGGGCGACCAGACCAATAAATGATACCTGGCTCAAGATGTCATGGAGTTCGCGCTCGGTTATCCCCATCTGGTCGGCGATCTCCGATTCCGTGGGCGATCTCAGTAGATTAGCCTCCAAAGTGGAAATCGCATTTTCAACCGCCCTAGCCTTGGCGCGCACTGACCTGGGCACCCAGTCAATTGCCCTCAACTCGTCAATCATTGTCCCCTTGATTCGAACAATCGCGTAAGACTCAAATTTTACGTTTCGACTCGGGTCAAACTTCTCAATGGCATCCATGAGCCCGAAGGTTCCATAACTAACTAGATCGGCCTGTTCAATAGTCTTAGGCAGACCCCCTGAAACCCTACCTGCTACATGCTTTACTAAAGGCGAGTAGTACACGATCAACTGATCCCTTGCATCCTTGTCGCCGGTCTCTTTATACCTCGCCCACAGAGTCGCTAGTGCGCTATCTTTCTCGAGGTCCTCATCGGCCCGGGCAACCGGTTCGAGTTCGTTCCCGTCAAGTTCATCAGGGTTGAGCGTCAATGAATTTGAACTGGTGACGTCGGACGTCATGGCAAAGGACCCTGGGAGTAACTAGTACCCGGGAGTTGGACAAGAAAGTGTCGGTAGTGAACCAGGTAAGACCTCCCTGAGGGATCTTCCAACAACCCACGGCCTGGTCGTCTACACACCACTTCTATTAGCTCCCTAGATTTTGCGACCGACACGACTGTAATTTTAGTCCCAAAATACCCTGGGGTCTATCGGGGAGATCCCAAACTTTGGCCAGACGCCCTTCGAAGGCATTATTTTGAAGGCATTTTTGTGTCTAGGCTCTAGGGTGCGTACTTTTGTATACCGTCTTGAGCTTGTCTTTGGAGACATGGGTATAGATCTGGGTGGTGACCAGATTTGCGTGCCCGAGCAACTCCTGGACGACCCGCAGGTCAGCTCCCCCATCTAATAGGTGGGTAGCATATGAGTGTCGCAAGGCGTGTGGATGGATGGCCTTGGTTGACCGCTTATCTAAGACCCTCCGGACATCTCTAGGAGAAAGCTGTCTAGCTCGCCGGTTCAAGAACATAAATCCACTCTCAAGAGATGCGTCAGTTGCCTTTACCTTACAGAGCCTGCAAAACTCGTCTCGTTTAGAATTCCACTGGGATACTACTTTCACACAGTGAGAGTTGACCGGGACCAGCCGAGGCTTGCTCGCCTTACCCATAACCTTGACCGTTCGAAGCCTAACATCCAGGTCGTCAATTTTTAGTCCACAAAGTTCACTTACCCGAAGCCCTCCCCCGTAGAGCAGCTCTAGTACGGCCTTGTCTCTCAGGGCGACCAACTCGTTAAATCTGACGTCGATGGCTGAATCGGGCTCGCTGCGCTCAAAGTCCAAAAGTGCAGCGGCCTCTTTTTGATTTAGGACACGTGGAAGTTTTGGTCTAGACGTGGCCACCGAGATGCCTGCACAAGGATCTCCTATCACGACGCCAGATGAGGCAAGCCAGGCGAAATATCGTTTGAGAGAAGAACTCTTGCGGGCTATTGTCTTGCGAGAGTAACCCCTTGTATCGAGATTGGCAAAATATCTCCTGAGGACCACCTTGGTTACCTCACCGGGACTAGTGCAACCGTAGCGGCCTGTCCAGGAAATGAAAATTCTCACATCGCACAGATACGCCGCACGTCCGTTTTCAGACAGAGACCCAAGGGACTTGGCAAATCTCTCCATCTCCCAGGTTTGTGAGATTTCCTCTATCGAACGTGAACTTGGCATGAAGTTTTCCTAGAATTCGTGGTCGTCTAATATAGACGGCTCAACTTGAATTATAGCGCCCCTAGATAGATAAGAACTTGATTTACCCGGGAAACTTGGGTGGAGCAATCGAAACGAAGTTTGGACGTACAAAAAATATCCCGGTGTCGGTTGAAAACTTATTGTACTGGCTCTGAAAACTCCCGGCTAGGTGGTTTAGATGCCTTGCCCCCAGATTGGGCCAGTTACCATATAAGACTCGGTGAATCTCAGCCTTTAGAGCCACTATTGTTTCGGACGCGCTAAAGGTACAATGACCCGCACGGCCCACAAACAGCTGTCGCAGCAGGTCCTGATCACCACTTCTTGCGACCAGCGAGCTGAAGTAGGACTCGGTGGAGTCAGGAACAAGCCCGTCTCCTGTCGTGTGAACGGTAAGGATTGGAACTCTTAGATCCCCTGTCACGGACGAGTATTTATTTACGTACTTCAATGCATTAGGATCAGTTTCGATTGGCGTCAGGGCCTTTAATCTAGCCAGGTCACTACTCAAGTTGAGGTGGGCGGAGGCATACAGGGATTTCACCTCGGAAAGCCACGGCGATCGTGCAAGGACCTTGGAGTAATTGAACCCCTGGTCGCTTGAGAAGTTGCCACCAGCTCGACTTTCAAGTTCGGCGCGATAATTGGCAAAGAACGGGAGGTCATTTACAGTTAGCCACTCGTACTGGGCCTCCTCTTGGGCTGGCGGATTTTGGGGCATGGGTGAAGATGGGTCATACCACGGCGGAATGGAATCCAAAGCCGAGATCAGGGCAAGCCGGGCGCGGCCTTGTGGGGTTGCCTGCGATGAGCTTGCTAGCTGTTCGGCCAGCGCCAAATTTTGAGTCGGATCTGAAATATCTACTAACTGCAATCTGGACGCTTTGCCGAGCAGAGCACGAAAGGCAGCCATTGCTGCCAGGTCCATGTCCCAAATTGGCGTTCCCCCGGTAACCACGCCACAAAATGACACGGCCCCAGAGATTATCCCTGGATACATCTGGGCTAGCTCTAAGGTAATAAGACCGCCCAGAGAGTGGCCCCAGGCAATTATTTTCCTTGGTGTTCGACCTACAAGAGCTGAAAACTGGGTTATCAAGTTCTTCTGATCCACCTCGGCTTGGCGAACGTCCCAGCCAGCACTAGAAAACGATGACCCGGCAACGGCGTAGTGGTGAGCTAAAAGCCAGGCCCCGGTGTATATGTCTCCTGCGTCAACTGCCGGATTTAGGTCTCCGCGTACGACATACCCGTGGCTGTATAACATCAAGATCCCGTTCCAGTTCGGGGGGACCTGAAACTCATAGAGGGATCCGTCAGACATAACCCCCGAATAAACCCCCGAGGCCGACTCAGAAGACAGGATCGTGGTAGAGTTCGAGCGGGCCAGGAGGGCAACAACCAATAAGACCATTAGGGCCAACAATGTCAACCTCTTGCCAAATCGCCGACGGGAAATCCGGTTTAGAAAGCGAAAGTAGCCAGCCCCAAAAGGACGTCGGGCAGCATGGATTGCCCGGGTCCGTCTAGGTGTCCGTGCGTAGAGTCTAGCCCTCGTGCCCACTAGGGCATCCTAGGTTGGAGTTGGCTCATGGGCGTTTAGAGGCCCTCATTCGCAGTAGGTACGCTCCGGCGGACACGAGCCCAACTGCCCCAATTGCCACGTCGCCCCAGGTGATTGGAATGGAGAACGCGACCGGCACAATTGCGCCCAATACCCATACTAGCTGGAACCTGGTCTCAAAGCGCGCAAAGGAGGTCCCACGGCGCGATTGAGGAGTGTCTCTTTGGACCAGGGCATCAAAGGCGATCTTGCCAACTCCAGTTGACAGGGAAACCATAAACATGAGAAACGCCTCTGTAATCATGCCAGGGATGGCTAGGGTAACAACTGCCCCGGCCGAAATTGCCGCTAGCGACACGGGTAAGATCTGTTCCTCTGCCAGACGAGCCTTTAGCCGTGGGGCAACCACGTTGGACAGAACTGACCCCACGGTAAGTCCGCCTACCACAACTGCAAACCAGTACAGCGAGTAGTGATCACGCCTCAACGTAAAGATCAGCATGAACTCTAAGAATCCCACAAAACATCTCATTACCGCGACTGCCGAAGCAGCCACAAAGAGCCTCCGCATCTTCCTTTTTGTAATCCGGTTCAAGATTGGCCTATGGGAGATCTGTAGGTCTAACTCATCCACTCCGTCGTGAGCTGACTGAGCAGGTACTTGGCCGCTCTTGCCTCCATCTTTTGGGGCCTGGCGTGAGTAGCCGTAGTTGCGTTTTTGAAACTTCTGACTTGACACCTCAGGAGTGCCGTATGGATCGGTATCCACGCGGGGCCCCTCAAGTGGCTCAAGCAACTTGTCTAAAGGTCCGCCGGTAGCTTGGGATACCCTAGAGGTTCGTTGCCTGGGAACTGCCAGACCGGCTAATACTCCAGTCAAGAATACAACAGAGTCCACCCTAAGTACCCAAGGAGAACCTAGACCGGGAAACTTCCAAATTGAAATCCCGACCAAAGAACCTACGAGACCAGATAAGGCCCCATAGAAGTTCAGGGTTGAATTTGCATGAAGGAAGGCCTCGTGGTCTTTGTTATCCAGGCTGGCAATCTCCGGCACCAGGGACTGTTTCGAGATACCGTACACCTTGGACAACACGAGCAGGCCAAAAGACTCAGGAAACAGGAGCAAACTTTTCAGGTCTGAGGCCATAAAGAAACAGAGCACGCAACGCCCAAGGCCAGACACCAAGATCATGGCTTTTCTCATCCCATCTACTGAGTCGAGTATCGGCCCAATTGCGGGAGCAATTACTACAAAGGGTACAAATGTCAGGATTAGCCCGAGCAATACGTGAGGACGAGCCGCATGCAAGGAGATGTCAAAAAACAAGGACCCCGCTAGGGCAATTGCTACCATGGAATCCCCTGCCAACATCAGCACCTGTGTCCTAAGCAATTTATCTAGGGCACTTGAAGGCCGGGCAATCTTTGAAAATGATCCCGTGAAGTTATTTTTTATCAATTGCCTGTAGTCGGCTTTCACTTCAATATAATTGCCCAATCACCTGTCCGTTAGGTCCAATTGTAGAAAGCCTAACAATAATACAGCGCCACGTGCGATTACCTTTAGTCAATGTGCAGATTTGCACACCTTGGCAGTCGGGTATCAAAGTTGATAAAGGCCCCGCTACCTAGAAAAATCACCATGAATGATCTTCCAAATGACAATCTCAAATTCCAAAACTGGTTGCAGTATTTTCAAGATATTACTCGTGAAATCCATGCAACCGGGCGATGGAGAACTCTTCGCAGCATTGATGCTAAAAGGCACAAATTTAACCTAGATGATCGCCAAATTATCAACTTTGGATCCAACGACTACCTGGGTCTGAGTTTTCACCCACACGTAATCGACAGTTCGGCAAGTGCCCTTGAAAGATTCGGAGTCGGTTCAGGTGCATCTCGGCTGATTAGTGGAACCAAGTCTCTCCACGACGAACTTGAGTGCGCTCTGGCCGACTGGAAAGACTCGGAACGTGCACTTACATTCTCT
>DAIDHF010000003.1:0-114922 GCA_027452005.1 Acidimicrobiales bacterium | reverse complement strand
GTAATAATATAGAATATTCACAAGAAGATATACATATGATACGCTATATATCTAATCATCCTACTACATTCTCTTCGGGTTACGGTGCCAATATTGGAGTGGTTAGTGCCCTGGGAGGACCTGACACCGAGATATTTTCTGACGAACTAAATCATGCCTCGCTCATCGATGGTATTCGTCTGTCAAGAGCCAAGTACAAGATCTATAGACATCTTGACCTAGACCACCTCAACCAACTCCTAAAGTCGTCTCGGTCGCCGCTTAAGATGGTTGTCACCGACTCAGTATTTTCAATGGATGGTGACTCAATCAATTATCCCAGTATTATTGCCCTGTGTGATCACTTCGGCGCTTTGCTTGTAGTGGACCAGGCCCACGAGGTACTAGAGCTGGTGCCTAATGATTTGGCTGGTAGCTACAAACTCCTAATCCAGATGGGAACCCTGTCTAAGACGTTGGGGTCCCAAGGAGGATACGTATGTGCACAATCGGCCATTATTGACCTTTTAGTAAATCGGGCAAGATCGTTTATATTTTCAACGGCCCTGGCACCTGCGTGCGTGGGGGGGGCTATAGGGGCCCTTGAGATATTGACCTCACCCGAGGGCGACCAGCTAAAGAGAAAACTTCGGTCCAATATAGATCGGGTAGCCCTCGACTCAAAGTCTCCAATAGTACCAATCTACATTGGCCCAGAAGATAGGACAATTGAGCTTTCAAAATACCTTTTTGAGCAGGGTTACTTCGTTCCAGGTATTCGACCTCCAACGGTTCCTGAAGGTATGTGTAGGTTTCGCTTGTCACTTAGCTCTGATCACGATATTATTGATATCGATCATCTTATAGGTGAACTTGAGTCAATTGGCGTACTGCAACCTTTCAAAGAATCAACCACTGGAAAATAGAAGATCGGGGGTTCAAGTTGAGCAAATCTGCTAGAAACAACCCGGGAAGGCCCAGACTGGTTGTCTTGGTAGTTGGTACAAACACAGATATTGGAAAGACCTGGGTTACCTGTCAGGCAATAGCCGGCCTGGTCAGCCAAGGATACAAGGTCTTGGCCCGGAAACCCGTTCAGTCGTGTGAAATCTCTCAAGTGGATTTTGGGGCAACAGATGCCGATCTCTTGGCTAAAGAAACCGGTGAGCCTTCTGAGCTGGTCTGTCCCAAGCACCGGACCTACCCTGTACCACTTGCCCCACCCATGGCTGCCAGACAGCTTGGCAGAGACCCTGTTCTAATTGATGACCTCGCACGTGAAATCAATTGGGACGACTCGGCCGACTTTTGCTTTGTGGAGTCAGTTGGTGGAATATGCTCGCCGATCGCTGAAAACGGAGACTCTCGAAGTCTCGTTTCGAAGCTTTCCCCGGACGTATTACTTCTCGTTGCCGACTCAGGGCTGGGCACTATTACCCAGATCGTGTCTGGCCTAGATTCCCTGCATTTGGAATGCAAGGATCGATTCTTGGTTCAACCCGGGCTTGAACAGGTAATTTTCTTGAACAGGTTTAACCCAAGCTCGTCACTTCATCAGGGTAACTTAGACTGGCTCAACGAACATTTAAATGTCCAGGTCGTTACAGACCGGCAGTCCGTGGTTCAGGCCCTAGAAGATAGGCTAGTGCGTTAACCAGCTGCCGTGCTTGTTGCTGTGCCCGGACTCGGATTGTTGGGCACTGCAATATTGGTTGCCTGCGGGGCCGAAAGCACACTAAAAATCTGACCTAATGAGATGGCAACATTTGATTCTGTTTGGCTGTTGTATGTGTTGATAAAGTCCACGGCCAGGTTTGGAATGCTAGTTGCTGCCCCTTGGAGATTTGAGAAGGCTGAACCAGCCATCTCACAGGAACCCAGACCGTTTGCGGCTAAAGAGGTATCTACAGCTCCAACGATATTCTCGAGATTATACTCCAGACTTCCCTGGACAAGTTGACCAGATGTACCTGGGGGAAGGCCGTACTCCAATACGTCGGCAGCAAGAGTTGCTGCAATTGCTGGATCATAGGGGACTGGAGGGTTACCCGCTACCGAGTACAGCCCGGCCGTATAGTACTCGTTGACTATGTTCTCAAGAACCGCGTCGGCCTGGTTTTGTGCTACGGAAGCTTCGGTCATCTGTACCCAGAGAGACTGAAGAGTATTTACATACCCCTGGGGTTCTTGAAGGTTTTCCAACTCGTTTAGGGTATCATTTTGCATTCCAACAATTGCATCTAGCTCATCCATGTAGCTATTGAGAAGTGTGTTGGTCACGGTGAGTGGATTGGGTTCCACCGGGGCCGTGTCATAGCTCTTTGCAGGAGAATTCTCTGGGATCGTCGAGGTACTGGTCGTTGAAATTCCATGGGATAACGCCCCAGAAAGTTCACTTTGTGACGTCGCCGAATTAGATGGTGTCTGTGATGGTGACCCACTTGAAAAAGCTCCCGAGGACCCTGAAGAACTCACTGAGGTCGTGGTTGGACTATAAGGTGGAGACAGTGGAATTGAATTAGCATTTTCCGCCATAACCTTTCCCGAGTTTGCGACTTCATTGTTGAAGTTCACCCACCATGAGTTAAGCTGACTGACTAGCTGTGAACAGATTACGTTAGCCTGGGTGTCAAAAGTTGATATCGTAATGACTGATTGAGTCGGTGTGTTTTGTGTTGAATTACCCGAGCCAAGATTCACATTTCCGGGCTGGGCCTCGGTAACTAATATGATCCCGCCCACCACAAACAAGATCAACCCAATCAATGTAGGCAGTAGCCGCTTGGTAATCTTCAAACTCTCTGTCTCCTACTCCTTTGTACTTCCAACACAGCCCATCTTGCATTGAAACACCCACTTTTGGCACGCCCGAGCCTGGCCATGCCCTCCAGGTCGACCAGTATAACTCACGACGCACTAGAGGCGGCGACCGGAATCGAACCGGTGTACAGGGCTTTGCAGGCCCTTGCCTAAGCCACTCGGCCACGCCGCCTTGGATGGCAATCATAGCCCCTAGGCCCCAAACAATCATTTCCAGGCCTTCGAACATAATGACCTTGCTCCCCAGTTCTTCTAACATGGGTGTGAGGTGTCAAAGAAAATAATCTCTGTTGTGCTTGTAGCAGCCATACTCGCAGTTGCCCTGTGGCAATTTTTACCGCTTATCAAGGGGGCGTCTAGTGCATCACCAATATTCATCCCCAACAAGAACATTCTTCGGTCGACCGGTCTGGTGGAGGCTAATCTTTCATCAATCGTAGAATCGACGGTTCCACCTGCCAATATCGTCACTTCGGTCTATGTGCCAGAGGGCTCACAATCCCTAGGGCACCAGAACCTAGACCACTCCATGGGAGTTTTCAACAGGTTGGTATTCTTTGAGGCCCGACTATCACCTATTTCGCTCCTGGAGTTTGCCAGGTCTAGTTTGCGTAACCACGGCTGGAGTATTTTGGGATCGTACCTGGTTCCTAGGTCACCACTTAGCGAGATTTTAGCCAAAAAGGCTGGAACTGACGGGAACTACTGGGAGGTCTCCTATGCAACCGTTCTACCTCATCTGGGTAGCCCGGGCCCGTCGCACACAACCAGCTCAAACGAAAACGTCCTGACCAAGTTCCAGATCCAGGTCCAAGAGATCCAACCGCAGGAATAGGTCTGAGCACAAGAGGCCAATTCCTGGAAATTTCTGCAGGTGGAATTGATAATTGAATAGAATCGGTTAGTTCGAGTACAGCCATGTGGCGCAACCAAGTTGTCCTGAGGGGGTAGTTATTTTTTCAAGCACGGTCAAAGGGTTGATTCGGCCGTCTTCTCAGGTGAACTTTGAGCAGCCCCGTTTCTATCACGCGTCCCGGGTCGTCCTCGCGTCCTTGGGACTGTTGCTAATAATCTCGGTCGTAAATTCTACGGCCTTTACCAGTCCGGTTCCTCCTGGGGAACTCGTCTTCGGGGCCATTATTGGCACTGTATATTCCTTGTTGGCAATCGGGATCATTCTCATCTACAAGGCAAATCGAGTAATCAACTTTGCCGTCGCCGAGTTTGGGGTCTTAGGGGCCATTGTGTACCAAAACCTACTCGGTCAGAGTGGCTTTCCGTGGATTGTTGCTGTAGCTTGCGGGCTCTTGGCCTCTGTGGCCGCTTCCTACATCATGGAGCGCTTCATTGCTAGGCGATTCTTTTCATCCAGTCGACTCATTCTAACAGTTGCAACTATTGGGATGTCTCAGTTCTTAGCCTTTTTAGAGGTCGAGGTTTCAAAACACTTTGGGACTATACCGGCATCCGCTGGACTTAGAACCCCGTTGTCGTCGATCAAGTTTTCTATTGGCCACACGTCCTTTGACGGCAACTCACTGCTCCTAATCTTGGTTGCAATAGGCCTGGTTGCAGGGCTGTACTACTTCTTGTACAAGAACGACTTCGGGATAGCTCTAAGAGCATCTGCCGAAAACGCCCAACGGGCACTCCTGTTAGGCATTCCGGTTAAGAAGACCTCGACAATTGCATGGTGTATAGCCGGACTAATAGTCGGCCTTGCCTCGATATTGGAGGCCCCCATGACTGGGGTTGTGGCTGGCGGCAGTGTTGTAGGTCCTACTCTCCTATTCAAAGCTCTCACGGTGGCCCTTGTGGCCGACTTTACCAACCTAGAAGTTGCAATTGTCGGCGGAATCGCCCTTGGAATTGTTGAGCAGTCGATCAACTACCTGTACGGCGGATCAACCATTACTGACCCGATTCTATTAGCTGTGGCCCTGTCAACCTTCTTTTTCAGAAGGGCCAAGACGTCCAGGATTGCTGACGGTGCGATGTCTAGCTGGAAGACCATAAAGGAGATCAGGAGAATCTCCGAAAGCCATCGTGGAGTTCTAAGGGTTCGAGCAACCAGGACGGCTGGATTTACTTTAGCGGGACTCGGGTTGTTTGTACTTCCCCTTACCCTGTCAGGTGCACGGATCTTTGACGCATCAGACGTGATCTCATTTGCGATTGTGGCGGTATCGTGCGTGATAGTTACAGGCTGGACCGGCCAGATAAGTCTTGGTCAATTTGCCATTGCTGCACTTGGAGCGATTGTATCTGGAAAACTATACGTCCAAGACCACGTGGACTTTATCTACGCCCTCTTAGCTGGTGGGCTTGCAGGGTCAGCCCTTTCGGCCATATTGGGCCTCATTGCAATAAGAGTACGGGGTTTTCTATTCGCCGTGTCAACCCTGGGATTTGCCATAGCCCTAGAGTCGTACTTTTTTAACCCTCAGTACTTTCACTTTCTTATCCCGGCGGCTGGTTTTCTTGAACTTCAAAGACCGAAATTGTTTGGGGTGATTAGCCTACACGGCGACCTTAGCTACTACTACTTTTCCGCCGTGCTTTTGGTATTGATCGCAATTGGGGTCAAGAGACTCCGAATGTCTAGAACCGGACGGGTCTTGGTGGCCCTTCGCGACAACGACCGGGCTGCCGGATCCTATGGGGTTAGCCGGGGTGTGTCGATGCTGTCAGGATTCGCCCTGTCTGGATTTGTCGCCGGTATTGGGGGTTGCTTGTATGCGTTTCACGCCGGTGCCGTGTCTCCGGGGGACTTTGCGGCCAACCAGTCCATCGTGGTCTTTACCATGGCGGTAATTGGAGGCCTAGGGTCGGTTGCCGGGGCCTCAATCGGTGCAATCTTGATCGAGAGCTGGAACTTTGCGTTTTCGCAGAATCAGGCCCTCAGTTCCTTGGGCACAGCCGCCGGACTCACGGTTGTTCTTATGTTTATCCCTGAGGGGCTTGGCGGAATACTGTTCAAGATTCGCGATGCCCTCCTAGGTCCGTATTCTCCCGATAAAAGGGACAACCCCCAAAGTATTGATAGCCAGGTACCCGAGGATGGATTGACTGGCCCGGGAGTTGAGGTCAGGGTGTTTTCTGGTCTCGCGCCAGATGACCCAAGACTTCGCGAGCTACCACCTCCGCCTACCATGCACAACTTTCCAGACCAGGTCGGTCTATGAGTCGGAAGGATTACCCCGCATGATTATCTCGTGTAAAAATGTTCATGCCAGCTACGGGCAGTCAGAGATCCTTTTCGGGGTAGACCTCAATATTGAGGCTGGAGAACTCGTCGCCCTCCTGGGAGTAAACGGGGCAGGAAAGTCGACCTTGCTCAAGGTAATCTGTGGTCTACTAAAGCCCACCCGAGGAACCATAGATTTTGAGGGCACATCAATTATAGGGTTGAACCCTGAAACAATTGCTTCCAAGGCAATATCGTTGGTCCCTGGTGGACAAGGCGTCTTCCCGACACTCTCGGTGGAAGATAACCTCAAAATTGCACAGTGGCAGATCCGCAAGAACGACCGAGAAAAGAGATCCCGCCTAGATTATGCACTTTCCCTGTTTCCGGCACTGTCAAATAGGTACAGTCAGCTGGCCGGAAACCTCTCGGGGGGTGAACAACAGATGTTGGCCCTGTCACAGTCTCTAATCACCGCCCCAAAGGTTTTACTAATAGATGAGCTATCACTGGGTTTAGCCCCCATTGTGGTCGGATCTTTGGTCGAGGTCGTAAAGGGGGTAAATCAATATGGAACAACCGTTGTGCTCGTCGAACAGTCCTTGAATCTGGCCTTGCAGATGTGCAATAGGGCGATCTTTATGGAAAAGGGCACCGTGCGCTTTGACGGGGCCTCGGCCCAGCTCAGGCAACGTCCAGACCTACTGAGGTCGGTATTTTTGGAAGGGGCATCTAAGGGGGAACTTTCCGGGAAGGTTTCTCAAGGCAATAGGCCAGATCAGCCTTCCAAGCCGCTGGACCACTGGGGGCCCAGCGCCAGCCTGGACGCTGACCGGGCGAGTACCAATGAAAGTGAACAGTCCGGTCAACCAGAGATTACCTGGCAACCTGGAGATTTAGTCAAGACTAGATCGTTGGTCCTAGAAGTGCGTAACATCTCGGTGCGATTTGGAAGCATCCTGGCCCTCCAAGATGTGAGCCTAATTCTCCACGAAGGTGAGATTATGTCAATAATTGGTGCCAACGGTGCGGGAAAGACCACCTTGTTCGACGTCATTTCGGGTTTTCTAAGACCTGACTCTGGACGGGTGATTTTCAATGGGAAGAATGTAACCCGGAACTCTCCGGCTCGCAGGTCTCGATTGGGCCTTGGTAGGTCATTTCAAGATGCCCTCTTGTTTTCTTCGCTTACCGTACACGAGACCATTATGACGGCCCTAGACCGACACCAGCAGTCCAAGGACCCTATTTCGTTAGCACTGGGGTTTCCGTTGGCCTCTAAAGCCGAGGCTGATTCTAGGGGTCGGACTGAACAGCTGATCGAACTTACAGGTCTTGGAGATTACAAGGACAGCTTCCTGTCTGAACTCTCCACTGGGACTCGTAGAATGGTGGACTTAGCGTGCTCATTGGCCCACGACCCATCCGCTTTGCTTTTGGATGAACCAGCAGCCGGAATTGCACAAAAGGAAACCGAGGCTCTCGGACCACTTATTGAGCGGATTCGAGACGAAGTCGGAACTAGCATCTTGATTATCGAACACGACATGCCTTTAATTAGTAAGATCTCAGATCGGGTGCTGGTCCTGGAACTGGGTCAGGTACTCACGTGTGGAGAACCCGACGATGTACTAAGTGATCCTCGGGTTATCGAGTCTTATCTGGGGTCGGAACTGACTGCAATCAATAGGTCCGGTGAAGATTGACCATGAGTAATCTTGACTCCGACAACGCAAGGAAGTTTTCCAACCGAAACTTTAGGTCCAACAAGGCGGTAGGAAAGTACGGTCCGTTTTTGATCGTCGCGTTGGCCGTAGTCCTGGTGGCTAACCTGGCCCCAACCAGATACGTCCAGCCAGCCATAACCAAGTTATCATTCAAGACAAACAGTTCGGCACAGGATCAGTGCGCTACAGATCTTACCATCTCGACCTTGAAGGGTTGTAAGATCAAGTGGTCTGGATCCAACAATGGTGGGGCCACCTGGAATGGGGTAACGGGCAACTCGATCAACATCGTGGCTTACGGTTCTCCTGATAATGCACTTATTGCTGATCTTCTCGGTGGAGAAGGGCCTGGCAAGCTCATCGGGACACCCCAAGAAGAGGCCCACACCATGCAGGTATATGAGACCTGGTTCAATAGAAACTTCCAGACCTACGGCCGACATGTTAACTTGATCTCATATACCTCTGCTGGGTCTCTCACGAACGCGTCTGCAATTTCCCAGTCAGATGCCGTGGCGATTGACAAAAAGGACCACGCATTCTTAGTTGTTGGCGGGGAGCTAGATGACGGATTTTTTACTCAGCTAACCAAGGAACACATAATATCCATTGCTGGTGCCCAGCTTCCAGAGAGCTTCTATCAACAAAATGCTCCGTACGTGTTTGGAATGCTCGCTACAACCAACACCCAAAATGCATTTATATCCTCGTTCGTGTGTAACCAGCTTGGACCGAACTCGGTGGCATCCTTCGGGGGAAATAACTCCAATCCGCCGGTGAATGGACAGCCCAGAAAATACGGGATTATATTCCCAACAACCAATGCAGATGGTACTCCGAGTATCTACAGCTCTGTCGGCCAGGACATGTCAAACCAGCTAAAGAGCCGGTGCGGGATAAAGGTAGCTCCCCAGGACATTGAAGGGTACTCTTTGAACCCGGCATCGGCTATATCACAGGTCCAAGCATCAGGAAGTCGACTCGAACAGGACCACGTGACCACGATTATCTGTCTTTGTGACCCGATCTCTCCAACATTTTCAGCCAAGAGTATGGAGCAACAGGGCTACTTTCCCGAAATTGTCGAGACCGGGTATCTTTTGCAGGACTACTACCAACTCGACCAGCTTTATGATCAAAAGGTCTGGAAACATACTTTTGGGATTTCTAGTCTCCCGGTGAGTTCATCGCCCAAGAACTCTCTGTACTACCAAGCCTATGAGTCAATAGATCCAAAGTCGACACCAACTCCTGATGCCCAGATCATCTTTTATGAACTCCTACTAGCCTTTGCAGGTATTCAGGGAGCAGGTCCGCACCTAACCGCCCAAACCTTCGCCCAAGCCATGTTTGACAAGGTAAAAATTATTTCTAACTCACCAAGTACGCCAACTTTTGAGTACTCCCCGAACGACTACGGCGGCATTCGTGATGCACAGATTGTCTGGTGGGATCCAACCATGATGTCTCCCGACGGAAAGCCCGGAGACTTTGCCTCTGTAGACGGTGGATACCGCTTTACACCTAAAGACTGGCCAAAGATTCCCGCTACTACTCTTTTCGACAATCAGGACTGTCTATCATTAGGTAGTTGTGGGCTTCCTAGCTATCCAGCCACGTCCTCACCGGGACCAGGCCCCTAGTCTCCCCCGGGGACCGACCCTGCTACCGAAACTATGCCGAGACCCGCAAGGAGGGAAGTCCCAGTAATTCCAACGACAACCCAAGACACGATCAAAACAGCCGCGCCACCAACTGTCACCCACCGGACCCCGCTATAATTGGCTATTGATCCCATCAAGAGTGATCCAATAGGATAGAGAGTTCCAAGGGTCATCATGTAAAACGAAAGTACCCTCCCACGTGTTTGACCTGGAACGCTGAGCTGGATTGCAGTGTTGAGCCCTGACAGCACCCCGATGTAGAGCCCGCCAACCAAAAATAGCGACACACAAGATAAGACTATGTTCGGCATTAGTCCATAGATGATCAGTGCCACTGGCAGTCCAGCCAAGTTGAAGGCAAGTAATCTTTCCCGACCGAACGCCTTGGCGAGGCTTGACGCGAAAACAGCCCCCAGCACGGCCCCCAGTCCCTGTGAGGTGACCAGCATTGACGTACCCAGTTTCCCTGAGTGAAGCGTATTGATCGCCATCGCCGGGATTAGCGCAATAAAAGGTGAGCCCAAAAAGGCCACGACTCCAATAAACACAATTGCAGCTCGGGCGCTGGGGAGGTTCCAGGCGGATCGTGCCCCGGTTTTTATACTCTCGATCATCCCCGGTGTCTTAGGAGTCTCGGAAAATTCAGATGACTTAGCTCGACTCTCCTGGTCACCTGTTGATAAGGGAAGTCGAATCATTAGCAACGCAACAATGACCGCAAAAAACGAGATTGCGTTTATCAAGAATGCAAAACCGTAAGAACCAAACGCAATGGCCAGGCCAGCTAAGGCAGGCCCGATCACCCGACCAAAGTTATACTGGGCCGACGATAGAGAAACTGCTGCCAATAGTTGATTTTTGCCGACCAACTCCGGCAACATGGCCTGGTATGACGGAAAGCCAAGAGAGGAGAACACACTTGCGGCCATTGCAACAACGACATCCCACGACGGAGGATCATGCTTTGAGAAGGCCATCCAAGCTAACACCCCTGCCAGAGCCGTCTCGCCCAGGGTGGTAACAATTAGCCATCGCCGGCGATCCAGGCGATCTGCAAGGACTCCTCCAATCGGCGATACTAGCCCGACCGGCAAAAAGGCGGCGGCGGCAACAAGCCCAGTCCATAGCGGCTCATGAGTGCGGATAGTAACTAGTATTCCCAGCCCTACACTCTGCATCCACGAACCAATATTTGAGACCAGGGCTGCCGACCACAGTAGGGCAAAATTTCTCGATCGAAGTGGCCCTAGGGGAAGTTGCATCTAGACAGCCTATCCGAGGTCGGCTTATGTCAAAAGGTTAGCTAAACCTAGTCCTAAGTTCGTGTTTTAGGATCTTTCCAGCAGGATTTCTAGGCACAACGTCAACTAGTTCTAGTTGCTCGGGAATTTTTTGGATCATGAGACCTTGAGATCTAAGAAAGGCGCTCATCTCTTCAAAGGTGATTGGCTGATCTGGATCCTTGCAAGATATAACCGCACAGGCTCGCTCACCTGAAGACTTATCGGGTAGGCCGATTACTGCCACATCAGCCACCTTTGGATGGAGATAGAGTGCATCTTCTACCTCCTTGGCCGAGATATTCTCTCCTTTTCGAATTATCACGTCTTTGAGACGGCCGGTAATGGTTACATAGCCGTCCTGGTCCACAATCCCCAAGTCTCCGGTTCTAAAAAACCCCTCTTGGTCGAAAGCCTCTCCATCTAGAGAGGAGTCTAAATACCCCATAAACAGTTGGGGGCCCTTCACGCGTAACTCGCCTTCCTGGCCACGCTGGGCAACTGATCCCTCTAGAGTAACTACCCGAATGGTCACCCCATCACTTGGCCTGCCTTCAGTGCTCGCCAACTTGTCGGAGGAATCGTGAATGCTCGCCATGGCCAGAATTGGACACTCGGTTAGGCCATAACCTGACACGATCCCCACTCCCCCGACCTCACTTACTAGATCGTAGTGCAGTTGGGGTGGCTTTGGAGCCCCTCCCCCTGGAAAGGCTCGGACGGTCTTGAAGATCTGGGATTTCGGGTCGGCTCTATGGGCATTTAGATACGCGCTGTGGAAGGGAGTTCCAGACCCGGCCAGTGTAACCCCGTGAGTCGCTATTAGCTCAACGGTCTGGTCAGGGATAAATGACTCAGCAATTACCTGGGTGAATCCACTTGCCAACCCGGCCATAAGCCAATTGATCCCGCCGATGTGAGTAAATGGAAATACCAGGATGTTAACGTCTTCAGGTTTTGTCTCTAGAGCCCGGACCATGGCCTTGGCGCCTGCACCAACACTCTGATCGCTGTGTTTGGCCCCCTTGGGGTCTGCTGTCGTGCCCGACGTGTAAAACAGCCACCTGAGTTGTCCCGAAGTATCTAATTGGGCGGGCTCTAAGCTTGCAGGGTCCCCCTTTGGCAATTGCCCGTCGCAGATCAATACCTCTAGGTCCTTTCTTTGGTCGGCAATCTTTTTTGCCATGTCGCCAAACGAAAATCCCTTCCAGGTACTCGGGACGACAAGTAGGCGAGATCTTGCCTGACCAGTAATAAAAGTTACCTCTTTGTCTCTATATATAGGTATCAGGGGATTTTGAACAGCACCCAGTCTTGACAGGGCCCCGACGAGAACCATCGACTCGATCCACGTAGGGAGCTCCCAGGAAACTACCTCACCGGATTTCACGCCCATGGCTTTTAGCCCGGCAGCTGCCTGTTCACATCTAACCAGATACTCTCCAAAAGTCATCGACCTTGAATTCTCGTCCACGACCATCGTGGCATCCGGGGTGTCCTGGGCCCGGATTTCAACCTGCTCCCATAAACTGCGGGCCCAAATCTCTCGTGACATTTCTACTCCTCTTATTGGTTGGACAATCTAAAGTCGGAACACGGCCTTGGCGATCGAACCGTCGTGAAGGTCTCCAACAGCTCTATCGAACTCACTTAGCGTGTAAAAGTCAGAGATCAGCTCATCGAGCTTTAGGGTCCCGTTCTTGTACATAGACATGTACATCGGGATATCTCGATGCGGGTGGGCCTGGCCGTATCTACACCCCAATACTCCCCGGTCTACGTAAGCTAGATGCCTGACCTCAAGGGAAACTTCAGTTCCTTGAGCCGGAATACCTACAACAACACAGTTACCGCCCCAGTCGAGAACTTCAACAGCACCCCTAAGTACGTTGGGGTTTCCAGTACACTCAAAGGACCAGTCGACACCTCCAATGGCTAGAGGACCGAACTTAACCCCTCCGGTAATCTTACGAACCTCTTCAATCGCATCTTGTGTTGAGGCATCTACAAAGTGGGTGGCGCCCATCTGCCGAGCCAGCTTTTCTTTATCTGCAACGGTATCTATTGCAATAATCTTCTCGGCCCCTGAGATCTTGCACCCCTGGATCACGTTGAGCCCGACCCCACCGACCCCGAACACGCAGGCCGTCTCACCCACACTAAGGCGAGCCCGGTTGAGAACGGCCCCCAACCCGGTCATGACTGCGCACCCTGAGATTGCTGCAGACTCTAGGGGAATGTCATCGTCGATCTTTATTGCCTGATTCTCGCTGACCAGGGTAAACTCACAAAAGGTTGAAGCAGCAGCAAAGTTATAAACTGCCTCGTCCCCTATAGAAAACGGCCGTGACATTGCCCCGAGACTCTTGTAGCACCTGGTTGGAAATCCCCGAGAGCAATTGGGACAGTTCCCACAGTTGGCCACGGTTGATATAACCACCCTGTCGCCTACCTTGATTGCCTTTACCGCAGATCCCACCTCGCAGACCTCGCCTGCCCCCTCATGGCCCATGACCAGAGGCGTTGGCATAGCAATTGTCCCGTTCATTACCGACACGTCACTGTGGCAAAGCCCAGCTGCGGCGATCTGAACCTTGACCTCATGGGGTTTAACTTCTCTGAGGACGACATCGTCTCGGAGTACTGCGTGACTTCCGTCATAAACAATGGCCCTCATGGTCTAAATCTCCTTCAATCTTGTTTCTGACTGCTCGTCAGAAACCTTAGCAAACTTGAGGGTTCTCCTTCCACACTCGACCTGAGTGCGACACCGATTTGCTAAATTGGTGAGATAATGGGTCGTAGATGACTTGGAATGCTCCTCAACCTGCACCTGGATGGTGGATAGCCTCCGACGGTAGGTGGTACCCACCTGAGACCCATCCAGATTATGTAGCTCCTAGCTGGGCCGGGCCAGTTCCCGGGCCTCAAACCACCGACACTGGCGATCAAAGAACTCTGCCCACTTCACACCAGGGTGACCCGACATCGGCCACGGACGCTATTGAAAATACAACCCAAGACCCCCTTGAAGCGTTGCAGTCGAGCCGAGCAATTCATCACAACGCAAGTTCCACGTTCCAGTCCAGGGTATCGTACGGCGATCAACAGGACCAGGAATTTAACGGGACAGGTCAACCGGGCGGTCAAGTAAAATTTCTGGCCCCCCAATCACGATCTGCGTCACCTAGATCCCCTGGATTTGAGTCGGGAATTTCTGTGTTCGCAGAGCCCGGATTATCCACGCTCACCAGGGACTGGGAGCAAAATCTAGGCAAGGGTGTCAGAAAAGGTCTTAGGACCGAGAAAAAGGCGAGTACCTACCTAACCGGGGCCTTGGTCTTAGGTGCCTGGTACCTGGGATACTTTATATTTGCCATCCGAGAACGGACCAATATCTATGTTCTTTTTGTTAGTGCGCCAGGAACAATTGCGTTCTTGTTTTTTCGAACGTACTTGAAGATTTTTCGGACTCGGCTCCATCAGACCCAGGCTAACATCGGATGGCAACAAGAGACGCCTAGTGGGCTAAGACAGCTTAGAGCCGCCGTTTATATCGCATTTGGTGCTATGATACTTGGGTTCGTCGGAAACTCAATTGTATGGGGAAGCCAGGCCTTTGGACTCTTTGGAGGAAACGGAAATTCCAATCAGATTGTCAGACTTATCAATCCAATCACCAATCAGCCGATTGGCCCTGGGGCAACCACAACAACAACCAACCCGATCCAGATCGAGCGCAACCTTCAAAAGCAGCTTTCAAACGTCGTCAATTAGACGACGCGCAAGAAGGGCTTGGACTTACTAGTTTGCTAGACAGCCCTCACGTACCGACCAACTCATCACACGATAGCGGGTGGTGGCAGGCATCAGACAACCAGTGGTATCCACCAGAACTTCACCCGGAATCCCCCGCGTTTGGCACGTCAGTCACCAGTACCGGGTGGTGGCTGGCATCAGACAACCAGTGGTATCCACCAGAACTTCACCCCAACTATCAAGTCAGCCAAGTTGCGCACCTATCTGAGTTTTCTCAGAAGACTACATGGGCCGCACCCAGACCAGGTAGTTGGTCAGAGCCCAGTAATCTAGTAGTTCAAACCGCACAGCCAGAAACTCTTCACTCCTCACTTGGGACCAAACTAATTGAAAGTCTGGTACCGGAAATCGTTCAAAGTGACACGAAGTCCGAGGAATCCAACCGAGCAAACCAGCTATGGAACTTTGGGGACGTGACCGAAGCTAACAACTCAGCGACCCGTGATGGACGGTCTGAAACGTCAGGTGACGACCAGGAGATCGATCTGTCTGGGAGTACCTACTTGGTCACCGGCCTTGCCTTGGTAATCATCTATGTTGCGATGTTGATCGAAGTCCTAAACCAGCACGCGGTGATTGGCCTTACAATTCTCGGCCCGATTCCACCACTTATCTTGACTGCCCGACTCTGGATTATCCGGAACAAGATCCAAGAAGCCGGACCAGTCGCTGATTGGGTCCAGGTCAAGATTGCCGGGGCATTGGCCCTGCGAGTTGCCTGTATCTTGATGTCGATAGTGATCATGTTCTCGAGTTCTTGAACACCGCCACCTGTTTTATTCCACCGTTCTAATATTTCCTTGACCACTACTGAACTACTCGCAGGAGGGTGATTTATTATCGAATCAGAGACTTCATGACCAATTTCTGAGGGTATTTTTTAGAACCTTGCCACTAGCGTTCATGGGAAGTGAATCAACAAACACGATGGATCGTGGCACCTTGTAATTGGCCATATTTTGCCTTGACCACTCTAACAAGTCAGACTCACTCAAATTACAACCGGGCCTGAGAATAACAAAAGCTCGACCAACTTCTCCCAAGCGGTCGTCGGGAACTCCAACGACTGCCACCTGGCTTATGTTTTCATTACTACACAGAATATTTTCTATCTCAGCCGGATATGCATTGAATCCGCCAACTATGAACATGTCTTTTACTCGGTCGGTAATCTTGAGGTATCCCCGGTCATCCATAAACCCAACGTCACCTGTATGTAGCCAGCCGTCTTCGTCTATCGCCTGACTTGTTTGTTCGTCGTTTTCAAAGTACCCAGTCATGACGTTGTAACCCTTGACCAAAACTTCCCCGGATTCCCCGGTTGGTACAGCTGCTCCGCTTTGATCGATAATCTTGATCTGGGTTCCGGGGATTGCCCTTCCACACGTGTTGGCAATGGTTTCAGGTGAGTCTCCTCGTCTGCACATAGTAACCGTACCGGTGGACTCGGTAAGTCCGTACGCAGTTAAAACCGTTTCAAGCCCAAGATCATTTGACATTCTACTAACCAACTCAACGGGCACTACTGCAGCACCAGTAACCGCTAAGCGCAAAGACTTAATCTTGTCGGTTTCACCGCCAAGCGCGTCTAATATTGAGGAGTACAGGGTTGGAGGCCCAGGCAACACCGTAATCTTCTCTGAATAGATAAGAGATATCAGGCTAGCTACGTCAAATGAAGCCACCGGATAGATCGAGCAACCAGTTAGAATAGACGCAATAATCCCGGCCTTGTATCCAAAGGTATGAAAGAACGGGTTCACGATGGCATACCTGTCTTGCTCATCTAAGCCGACCACTTGGGACCAGGCATCAAAGACCCTCAGTGTCTGGTTTTGGGTGGTCATGACCCCCTTGGGTTCCCCAGTAGTCCCCGACGTAAAGATGATATCTCCAATACTCTCGCCTCTTGTCCCAACTGGTTCCCTCAGGTCAACTGTATTGTCGCTAGAAGAGCAATTTGCGGATCCTCCAATTGCCACAAAATCATCCCAGTAATGAATATTGACTTGTCCAAGACTTTGAGGCAGATCTGGCCTGTCATGACCCAGTGAAACTACGACGAGATCTCTAAGGTCTCCACAGGTACCCCTGGCAAATTCTCTATAAAGCATATCTAGGTAGTTATTCCCAGCAAACTCGTCTACTACAAACAACACCTTTGCCCGGGTCTTTGAGATAATAAATCCGGCCTCAGGGCCTTTGAAGCGGGTGTTGATCGGCACCAACACCGCCCCCAAGTCAATTCCTCCAAGGGCTGTAAGTATCCACTCGTGGATATTTGGCATCCATACACAGAACCGATCGCCATCTTGCAGCCCAATCCTGGCGAGCGCCTTGGCGAGTTCCAATACCCTATTGCACCCCTCCGAAAAGGTAATCCTGGTCTCAGGACGAATCCCTTGGACGTCACAGATCCACGGCTTGTGGCCAAAGACACGGCCAGCCTCTCTGAGTGCCCCGGGGATATCTCCAACGGCGGCGATTGAAGACAACTCCAACTCTTCCACAAATAGATTCTGACACACCATCACATTTTTAGGTAACCTAAGTGATGGGTCTCTTGAACTGCCTGGTATTATTTGCCATAGACGGAGACCTGAAGATGTTGCCTCAACAACAATTAGGAGTAAAGACAATTATTCAAGGACCCGGATGTCAAGTCAGGTAAGCATTCAAGATCGTTGCGCGATAGTAGGCATTGCAGAAACCAAGTTTGCAAAAAATTTAGAAGGTTCAGAGAAGAAGCTCGCTGTTCAAGTAATAAGAGATGCCCTGGAGGATGCCGGGATCGATCCCAGCGAGGTTGACGGACTGTCTTCGTACACAATGGAGACCACCGCTGAAGTGGAAATCGCCAAAAACCTAGGCATGGGCGACATATCGTTTTTCTCACAGATCGCCTATGGTGGAGGAGGAGGGTGTGCAACCATTGGACACCTCGCAATGGCTATTGCCACCGGTCAGGCCAACGTGGGAGTTGCTTGGAGATCCCGAAAGAGAGGATCTGGGCCAAGACCCTGGTCGGCGGCGAACGTTGGACTTCCAACCCCCCTTGAGTGGACTCGTCCCTTTGGCTTGTTGAGACCTGCTGACGAAATCGGGATTCTGACTAGACGCTATATGTACGAGTTCGGGGCTACCAGAGATCATCTGGCGAACGTGGCCTTGGCCTGTAGAAAGCACGCAAACATGAATCCGAGGGCCATGATGTATGAACGAACTATGACCCGAGACGACTACATGAACTCTCGCTGGATCTCCGAGCCGCTATGTCTCTTTGATAACTGCCTTGAGACTGACGGGGCACTTGCTGCTGTCATCGTGTCATCGGAAAGAGCAAAGGACTGCAAGAACCCTCCAGTCTTTATACACTCATTTGGACAAGGTTTTCGGAAAGAGTCACACACCATGGTCAACTACTGGTGTGAGGATCCAATGATGGGTCCGGCCTTTGCCTGTGCCAATCAACTCTGGAAAAACTCTGAGATTCAACCAGATGACATTGATGTGGCCCAGATCTATGACGCCTTTACCACCTTGATTCCTTTGTCTCTCGAGGGATATGGATTCTGCAAGAAAGGCGAAGGTGCCTCCTTCACCGAAAACGGTGCCATTGAACTGGGGGGTAGACTACCTATAAATACATCAGGTGGTGGCCTTTCGGAGGCCTACGTCCATGGATTTAACCTAATAAACGAAGGGGTACGTCAGATGAGGGGTACGTCAACCGCCCAGGTTCCCCAGGCTAAGTCATGTCTAGTCACTTCAGGCGAGGGGGTACCAACTAGTGCCGTCGTTTTCAGACGTGACTAGGACCTTGTCGGGGGCTTTGCAGGAGACACCTAATGTGTGCAACTCCCACGAGGGTTTATTCCACCAAAAAAAGCAGGTTATTATGTCTAGACCTAAAGTGATTTCGCCAAGGCGCAACCGATGAACGACCAACTGATTACCCAAGATGGTTGGTTGCTTCCAGTAGTAAGCGAGGACTCGGTTGCCTTCTGGGAAGGAACTCGAGCTCACAAGCTCTTGATCCAGACCTGTGCTAACTGCGAGGCAATGCGCTTTCCTCCAAGGCCGATGTGTCCTAAATGTAGGAGCCTAGATTGCAAGTGGGTCGAGTCGTGTGGAACGGGAACAATTTGGTCGTTCGTAATTGCTCATCCCCCACTACTTGATGCCTACGCAAAAGTTTCTCCCTACAACGTAATAGTGGTTGCCCTAGACGACGATCGGCTGATCAGACTCGTAGGCAACCTCGTAGATAGCCCGGGTGCAACCCTGGGTTCACTCAGCCCAGGCAAGGTTGAAATCGGGGCCCGGGTAAAGGTTAGCTTTGACAGGCTCAATGACGAGTTCACCTTACCTAGGTGGACGTTGATATAAATTTACGCGTCCGTTGGAGACCACACGCTAAAGGCCTCGGAAAAATTCAAACTCACCTAACTCAAGGGACTATCGGGCGCAGCTGGCACTCGGGATAACTTGGCCGTTAGACACTGGACCATGTCCTCCTATACTCCAGGCGTAAAGCTGCCGACACTTTACAAACTCTGATGAGCGCTCTATGAATTGGCTTTGAATTTTGACCAACTCGGAGCTTCGATTATTCCTCAGGCACTTTGGATGTGTGCCTTGATCTGGGTACCATCGGGAGAAGTCCAACCCTTTGAATGGGCATAACTACACATGGCCTCAAAAGATTCGTCCCAACTTTTAGATCGGCTACCGACTAACTCCAAGACGGATTCCTTGGCAACATACACCTCGGTACTAGAACCAGGAAAAAAGCTGATACCTAGTGACTCTAGGTTCTCTGTAATTTCCTTTTGTGACCAAGTGGCAGGAACGGTCACGTGAAAGGCCTTGAAGTTGTTTTCATCTTCAAGGGAAAGTCGAGGACCTGCTCCATCTCGTGAAATCTCTAAAAACATCCCATTCTCCTAATTATCAACAAACGCACAACTTTTTATTTTTGGCTAAAACTCCCTCGTAGTTTTACCGATACTTTTAATACCGCCAGCAAGGACCTGGCTTCGGCCCCTAAAGCAGGTCCCAAGCAGCGGCGGATGTTGTGGCGACTGTAGTGTGCCCTCCACTACAGTCGCCCATCTAAGCCCCCGAGCGCCTAGACCATCGACACTCCCCCGTTTACCCGGAGTATCTGACCTGTTATAAAGCTTGAGGCCTCAGAGGCTAAAAATACGACTGCATTAGCAATATCCTGTGGCATCCCCACTCGTCGAAGTGGTGCCATCTTAGACATAGCACTCTCTACGGCCTGTCGTCTTTCTTCGTCCAAGGAGCCATCGTCGAGTTGAAAGTGCCTAGATGTCATGGCAGTTATTACGAATCCAGGTGCAACAGCGTTGACACGGACTCCACTAGAGCCCATCTCTACAGCCAGGGTCTTAGTTAGCTGAGCCACGGCAGCCTTGGCCATTGCGTAACACACGATCCCAGGAGCCGGGGCGTCAATCGCCGATGAGACCATGTTGATAATGCTTCCCGACTTTTGCTTGACCATTGCCCGAGCCGCACTTTGACAGCCAAAAAATACCCCCTTTAGATTTACTGCTAAGACCCTGTCCAAATCTTCAATCTTGGTATCAACTACAGACGAGTTATGCATGATTCCAGCAACATTACACATCACGTCCAATTTCCCGAACTCAGAGACAGCCAGTTCAACTGCACGGGCAACTTGATCGCATTGGGACACGTCAACCTCGATATCAGCGGCCAATCCACCACTAGTCACTATCTGGTCTCGGGTCTCCTTAGCACCGCGAGCGTCCACATCGCAGCACACCACCCGAGCACCGTGATCGGCCAAGAGGCTGGCACTTGCCCTCCCTATCCCACTGGCGGCCCCGGTTACCAGGGCGACCTTATCGGTCAGGTCAAAAATACTCTCCACCTTCAACGGTCTCCTTGCTTTTATTTACTTGGTGTCTAGGTTCATGCAACTTCAACCCGTACAGGTTTGCGCCCACCGATCGACCTCGTGACCCGATCTGAGGCTTCCAGAAGACGACCTGCAAAATTCTTCACCTCTTCGGGGGTTAGTTGTCGCGGCAGATCAATCAGGTTTAAGGCCAGCTTTACCCGACCGTCAGCCCCAAAAACCGGAGCCGAAATGTGACTTAGTTGGTAAGAAGGCTGGCCCGAGATATCCGACAGAACAGCCTCTTCATGGGTGAGTTCCTCTACGAGACCTTCTACGATGGTCCTTATCTGGGCCCGGACGATATTGGTTGAGTCCCCGGGCAACTCAGCCAGTGCCTTTGACAACTTTAGCTTGGCCACGGCCTCCAGCCCGGTTGCATAGCCTCGTCGCCTCACCTCTAAAAGGGCATCGTGAAATCGGGCCAACTGGTCTGAGGTAGCATCTGGACCTAGCTTTCTAAGCCAGTTATCGATCTCCTCACTAGACGCCCAGGCCATGTACACCGTGCCCAGGGGGGGAGACAGAGGAAGTCTCTGGCCCGGGAAGATACTTGTTCCCAGAGGCTTTGGTTCGCCAGCACAGGCCAGCATGACTATTTCATCTCCCACAACCGCCCCTGCTACACACAAAACGCCGAGTTCCTCTGCCAACCTGGCCATCTCCTCTCTGGCATGGTCTACTGGGGCGAACTGGCGTGAAGCTGCTGCTCCAAGGCCAATTAGGGCCGGGCCGAGACAGTAATCTTTGGTCACCGGATTCTTGAGGAGGTATCCCTCATCTGCCAGGGTGTTGACAATCGAGTAGGCCGTGGACTTGTTCATGTCTAATCGCCGGGCCAGTTCCGAGAGACTAAAGGACTCCCCTGGACGAGACCCTAAGAAGTTCAACAGGGTCACAATCCGGTCAGTACTTGGAGAAAGGCGAGACACGATAAGTCCTCCTTTATCTCAATCCGAGAATAATGGAGATCTTATTTCCTATCTTTGAGGCCATTGTTTGATGGCCTTGATCATTGGGGTGAATTCCGTCCGCCAGTTCGTCGGGTTCAATCATCCCGGCACCACTCATGAGATATAGGTTCTTGTCACCTCTTTCAATTAGTGAATTGGTGGCGTCTTCCATGGCATGGCGAAGATCATCTAGGGTAGCTCCAAAGATGTTTGGGGTGGTCTCTGCATCAGGTCTGATAGCCGGTGAGATAACTAAGATTGGTACGTCGGGGTGACCTTGGCGTAAGACCTCTAGATAGAGTCGAGTCTGTACCTCCATGAGCTCTCTCGAAAATGGGATCCGGGTCCAACAGTTTGTTCCGTGAGACACCGTTATGAGATCAAGCCCCTCGCAATAGTGGCCAAGACCAGCGATTTGCTGGGCTGAAACAATCTCGCCTCGGGCGGCCCCGGCATACCCCCAGTTGACCATGTCAAGGTCAAGGTCCCGTCCAACAATTGCTGGCCAAGACCGAGCCGGTTGTGAGGCCGTCCAGCCCTCGGCCACCGAGTCTCCGTAGGCCAACCAGACACGGCGATTGCCTCTCGGGTGAAGCTGGCCGTGTTTGGCCCTAATGTCATAGACCGTGGGCTTCATCCCCTCGGGGAGATACAATATCCACCTATCACTCGACCGTGGGGCGGAACTATTATTGGTGCTCACGTTGAGCACTACCGTTCCCCTTCCCAGTTGAGCTAGCTGTTCAGCAACTAGCTCACCGTCTTTCCAAAGGGAGAAGTTTCTCCCGGCTCCGTCTCCTCGATAACCCAAGTCATCGGTCATGGTTACATAGTCAACCTCAAGCTCTGTGAAGGACCCGGAGAACTCGAATCTTACCCCCGCCGGAATACACGCGGCAGCCCAGGTATCGCCCGGCAAGCGGTCACGGTCCCTTGCGTCGGCCCGTGGATAGCTGGCCCCGGCACCTGCCGGGGTGATTGAACCTCGTAGAAACTCTCTGAGCTTTTCAGGAGGTGGTGCATGGCTTACTCCCGCTTCCACCCTTGCACCTATCTCACCCACAGATTTGTCCTTACGGCTTTACTCACGTAACGATCAGGTGTTCAATATCAAAAGTCCATGGGGAACGGGAACTTTGAGGTTACCCCGCCGTCGACGACCAAGGTCTGACCAGTTACGTATCCCGCTAGGTCGCTAGCGAGGAACAAGATTGCCGAGGCTATGTCGGATGTTTCAGCTACCCTTCCTAAAGGGGAGTTCCCGGCATTCTTGGCCTTGCCGTCGTCGCCTAGGTACCCCGAGACTCTCGGGGTCCACACAACCCCCGGAGCAACTGCATTAACCCTGATATTATGAGTGCCCAGTTCTACGGCCCCGGTCTTTACCAAGGAGACCAAACCGGCCTTGGCGGCCCCGTAGGCTCCATGGAGGGGAGCTGAAGACAGACCCGAGACTGAGGCCACGAACACCATGGCTCCCCCGGACTCTTGGTCAATCATAATCTGGGCCCCGTGTTGCAGGGCCAGCCAGGCATGACGTAAAACAATGTCAAAGTGCCAAGACCACTTGTCATCGTCGATATCTAGGAGCTTTGCATACTGGGCCATTCCAACAATGTCAACCACCGCGTTGATCGAACCCAACGCTCCCTTGGCCTCGGCAAAGAGTGCCCTGGACTCGCCTCGGTCGATTGCATTGCCACTCCAGGCAATCCCGTCAACCTCTTCGGCGATCTCCTTGGCCAACTCCGGGTCTAGGTCGACACAAAATACCCTGGCTCCAGCCTGTGCCAAGGCGTGAGCACTCTGTCTTCCTATTCCCTGGCCAGCCCCGATAAGGACCACTCCCTTGCCATTTAGCGACAGCTTGGCCAGGTAGTCAGGAACCTGCGAGTTATCTGTCTTGGTCATTGCAAACCTCCTCGCGAGTTATGTTAGATATCTAGTTGCCTGAGGCCTTGACCGTCATTGATGTCTCAATGCCCCGCTTTTCAAGTTCGGGAATAACCTCTTTGCCAAGCAACTCAATGGTCTTCATGACCGACTCGTGAGGTAGATGACCGAACTGGACGTAACACAGTACCTGGTCGCAGCCGATCCCTTCGTACTTGATAAACTTCTCCAGGCAACGCTCTGGGTCACCCACGATAATCATGTCCACGTCGTTGAACGCCTTCGGATTTAGGTTTCCTTCCGAATGCTTGCGCAGTAGAGGAAACGCCTTTTCTTGCTCTTCGGCGGGCAGGTGAGGAAGTTCCCACTTGATCGTGAACTCGGCCAGGTTCTGGTACCACCACCAAACCGAGTCCCAGACGCCATTGGCCTCACACTGGTCCATGGTCTCAGCACAGTGGACCAAGGTGTAAGCGGCCACCTTGTTGGTCTTGACCCGAGTAATAGGGGTGGCATTCGCTGCGGCCTCTCGGTACTGACGGATATGGCTGGCCAACTTGTCTACCGGTTGCATGATCGCAAAAGTTAGAAGTCCCAGACCGAGCTTGCCGGCTACCGCCGAGGAACCCTCTGATGTCGCCGCCATCCAGGCCGGGGGGTGAGGGTACTGGACCGGCTTTGGAGTAACCATTCTCTTGGGAAACTTCAGGAACTTCTTGTCGCACTCGTAGTACTCGTTCTCCCACATCTCCACTATTGTCTCAATAGCCTCCTGCCACTCCTCCCGGCTGTCTTCAATGGGTACCCGAAACGCGGTCTGCTCCATTGGGGTAGACCTCCCGGTCCCCCATTCGACTCGTCCACCGCTCAACACGTCGAGGGTGGCCACCCTCTCGGCGTTCTGGGCCGGATGGTGAAACTGATGAGGAAGCAGGGTCACCCCGAAACCAAGTCTCAGATTCTCGGTTGCCTGCGAAAGCGCTCCTAAGGTTACCTCGGGCGCTGAAGAGTGTGACCTTCCCTCTCGAAAGTGGTGCTCGACCAACCAGACCGTGTGGAACCCTAACTTGTCGGCCAGCTTTATCTGCTCTAAAGCCTCTTTGTAGGCCTTTTGCTCTGCATTGCGCTGGCTCTCGGGGAACTCCCCAGGCCAGGGCTTTGGAACATCAATCTCGTAAAGCAGATCCAATTTCATGGTCAGTCTCCTCGTTATTTGCTATAGGGCGAATAAAACAGAGTTCCATTGCAGCCCACTTCCATAAGTGTTCTGTATAGAGAACACTTGGTTGTTATTTCATACACCCTACAGAACAGGTTCTAATCTGTCAAGACCTTTTCTTAGATTTTTAGAAGCGATCTACGGCAATCTGATCGCGTTTAGAGTTCTTGTGACTTCTGCGAGGCCGAGGCAGATGATCGTGTTCTAGGCAACAGTCACCTTGGTAACAATTGCTTGGAATACTCCACGATAATCCACTCATCACACCAGGGGGCACCGGTACCGGATGCCAGATTGCCACATAGTTGCTCGGTATCTTTCCAGGAGCACCCTGTCGTCAGCCGAGTAGCGATCACCTCGGAGTAGTCCTTGTCTGATGCGCTCGGTCGGTGGCAACCAAAAAGACGAGAATCAACGCCCGCCACTTATCAGCGTTATCTCTTTGAAGACTTACGGGATACCGCAGATGGGATTCACAGTGATACTAACACCTGGTGAAACTGTGAACACCGGAGAAGCTCCACAACTGGGTAACAAAACGTAGGTACCAGGTTTGAGCTTTATAGAAAATCGCCCAATAGGATCGGTAGAAAAGGAGGTCACAATTGGCCCGGTATCTGTTCCGGCACGAACAACTATCGTCCCGTGAATGGGCGGAAGCGAGGCACCTTCAGGGCCTCCTGACGGCTCCATCTGCCCGGTAACCGTGCCCATTTCGCTATGCACAATGGTTTGCCGACCTTTATGGCGCAACGGATTGCTTGAATGGAACCTAGGACTCGTACAACCAGCAGCTACTATCATCACTATTGCCATAAATCCAACCAGCTCTTTACCAATGTGACGACGTGAACCTAGTCCCACGAGAAATCGCCTAATTTGCAACAACATCAACACCGGTGGCAACAGCTATCAGGGCGCCAGTACTAGCATCAACAACAGCGGTGTAATCCTGGGGTGTCTTAGGAGTGACCCCCTGGGGACTTGGCGTTTGAATTGGTGCATTAATTGAAACAACCCACACACAACGGGAAGGTGCAACATGAGAGGAATCAGGGGAAAACGCTTGTGGATCAAGTGTAGAAAGGTCTGACCAGGACATTTGTTGGACACCG
This sequence comes from Acidimicrobiales bacterium, assembly GCA_027452005.1. Taxonomy (GTDB): domain Bacteria; phylum Actinomycetota; class Acidimicrobiia; order Acidimicrobiales; family JAKAVM01; genus JAKAVM01. The sequence goes on along the minus strand of DAIDHF010000003.1, from coordinate 89,316 downwards.
ATCTTGGAGACACTTGGCGCTGGCGGTGTATTGCCAAACCAAGATGCCACCTGTTGTCCAAATAGAACGACGTTTTGCAAAGTCTGAGCCAACCACCCTGTTGGAGGCACCGAAGCTGGTGGAAAGTTCTTTGACACATATATATCACCGGGTTTTGGATTAGCCGGGAGCGACCACGCAGCAGTCATCGAGCATGCCTCAGGAGAGTGAGAGACTAAATTTGGATGTGTCCCCGCAAATCGACTCGAAGTCTCTGGGGTAACTGAAGGACCGGTATCATTACCTTGACCACCTGGTGGTCTTATTAGTGCATTGTTGACGGGAAGTGTGGACCAGCTAAATTCATTCCCACCAGAGCCACCGCTGACAAACGAGTCCGTGAACGCACCGGTATCGGAGTTATAGATGTCTGTAGAATTACCCCAATTTTGTGGGGTATAACCATTGCCGAGGAGTTGAGAGTACATATTGAAAGTGCCTGCTTGAAACTCATTTGCAAGAACCTCGCCGCCAATTTCAGCACAGTTCGAGGAAGAATACCCCATATTCGGTGTAGTGTACTGGGTTCCGTCCCACTGCACCAGCCATGTTTGGGTTTGACCGTTATCGAGAGAAATCTCATAATTATCCGTGGTAGTCGGCGCTGGAGCGATCGCTGCTATCTCGTAATAATTGAACTCCCCTCCTACTGCCTCGTAGGCATAAAAGGCTTGATAGGCTGGCTGGGCACTATTTGTGTGTGTCGTACCGTTGGCATCTTTGTAGCCATCTGCTATCCCTTCTTCAACCCAGTTGGTGCAGCCACTATTTCCATCCCACATTTCGGAGTCAACGAACGCTTGAGTATTTGAAGAAGTCTGTACTTGAAGGTTCGCTCGATTCCACGTCCCTTCAATCCCATAGTTTACAATACCTGGGAAATTTCCAATACCAGCTTCTAAAACATCGTGACAATCTGGATTAGATAAGCACATAGCTTGGTCGAGAGGAGGCTCAGTTGTTGTGGTCGTACTTCCTCCAGGATTGGTACAGCTAACAAGGAGAACAACACACAACGAAGTTACTACGACCCCGACCCATTTTAGTCTTGTTGGAAGGTGAAATATCAACCAAGACCGCTTCTTCCAAACATATCGTTGCATCATACCTTGACTCTCCATATGGCAATTTTCCTTCGTTCAATCTTATCTGTACTCAAAAAGCACATCCCCTGAAATGGTACCCCCCCCCCCGACGATATTGTCAACGGAATCTTGCTAGGCAGCATTGATCTCACAAAGATTGCGACACAAGCCCACTGCTTTATAGGCGCAGCAGGTGGGCAACAGGTTATCTACAGGGAAATACTCAGCTTGCTGGAGTGCCAACAGCAGGCGATCCTCCACCGATTGTTACTCGTACCCCGATGGATTAGGAAGGCCACAAATAAGAACTACCTAATGAAGGCCCCCCTCAACGTCGAATTCAACTAAAGCGCATCACAAAGACGCTGATTACCTTCCCACGGTGCCAAACGCGCGGCTCGCGGCAGGTTGGCCTGTGATCGACCCCAAAGTCACGTCATTTCAGGACAGGTCAGACTCATTTGTAAAGTCTTCTACTTAATTGCTACCCGAACTAGTGTTCGTTCTGGACCTATTGAGGATACTCGGGTCTAAAACGAAATTCCGATTGCAATATCCCAGTTACTCCGTGGGCCTTGGTAGTTAGAGATTGTCTGAGCCGGTCCGCTTTCCAAATAACCCCCGAGCTGATAATGTGACAGGTCGTCAGATATGGAATTTAATTTAGCCGATCTCTTTGAACATGCCGTCGACAACTACCCAGAGCGCGAGTACCTGGTGGCCGACTCTAAACGCAGGACCTATCAAGAGATGGAGGACCGGGCTAACCGTCTGGCCCACTTTCTGGCCGCCCAAGGGGTGGGACCTGGCGACCACGTAGGGATTTACGCGTATAACTGTGTTGAATGGGTAGAGTCCCTATGGGCAATCTTCAAGCTAAGAGCGATCTGGATAAATATCAACTACCGATATGTTGAGAACGAACTGGCCTACCTGTTTGAAAATGCTGACCTTGTAGCCCTAATACACGGCCGTCAATTCACTCCACGTATCAATGCAGTCAGATCCTCTCTTGCACTCTTGAAGACGTCAATTGTAATGGACGATATAGACAACACTGAAGAGAACCAAGTTTCTAGCCAAGATATTGCTGAGGCCGTAAAGAAGTTCGGGTCGATCGAGTTTGAGTATGCCCTTTCCCAGGGATCCCCAGAGCGCGACTTTGCTCCGCGCTCGGGCGACGACAGGTACATTCTCTATACCGGGGGAACCACGGGGATGCCCAAGGGGGTAATCTGGCGTCATCACGACGTTTTCTATGCTTTGGGCCGCGGGATTGACCCTATCTCAGGTCTCAAGGCAGAAAAACTCGGGGACATGGTTGAAAGGGGAAGAAACGGGGGTATCATCATCTTCCCGATCGCCCCTCTCATGCACGGGGCCTCCCAGTGGGGCGTGATGGGATCTAGCTTTATTGGGGACAAGGTCATCCTTACGGCCAAATTCGACCCCTATAAGGTCTGGGAGACCGTAGAGGCCGAGCGGGCTAACACAATTCTAATCACCGGAGACGCCATGGCTCGCCCACTAGTTGAGGCCTTGGAGGAGTCAGGGAAAAACTACGACCTGTCATGCCTGCTCGCAATAAGTTCGTCGGCGGCCATCTTTTCGTCAGCCCTCAAAGAGCAGTTCTTTTCACACTTTCCCAACTTGATCATCTCTGACGCCGTGGGATCTTCGGAGGGTGGAAACAACGGGATAGTTATCCTTTCCCCGGGGAAGACCAAAATGGCCGGTGGCCCTACCGTTACTCCCCTTGAAGGAAGCCTGGTCATAGACGACGACTTCAATCCTCTAGAGCCCGGCTCAGACAAGATCGGGAAGCTGGCCAGAACCGGGTACATACCCTTGGGATATCTGAAAGATCCTGAAAAGACCAAAGAGACCTTCTTTGAGATCGCTGGCAAGAGATACGTGGTTCCCGGTGACTACGCCCGGGTCGAGGCGGACGGGACAATAACCCTCCTGGGAAGGGGATCTGTATCGATCAACTCGGGCGGTGAAAAGATATTTCCAGAAGAGGTCGAGTCGGCAATAAAGTCACATCCCGAGGTTTACGATGTGGTCGTGGTCGGGATACCTGACGAAAAGTGGGGCCAAAAGGTGGCCGCGGTTGTTGAGCCCAGAGACGGGAAAACCCCAGAGTTATCCTCTATTCAGGACCACTGTCGCAAGCTGATCGCGGGCTACAAGCTTCCCAGAGAGATCCATTTCGTAGACCAGATGCAGAGGTCCCCCTCGGGGAAAGCTGACTACCCCTGGGCTAAAGAGCTAATCTTGAAGAGAAATGGGTCTTCCTGATGAATACGTTGAGCTAGCAAAGAAGCTCAACAACTGGGGGCGGTGGGGACCAGACGACCAACGCGGTACCTTGAACTTTATTACCCCTGAGGCAGTAGTCAGGGCGGCCCAGCTGGTCAAGGTAGGCAAGGCAATCTCACTGGCCCTTCCCATGTCTGATCGTGGTCCTCAAACCGGCGCCCTAAAGGGTCGGATAAACCCAATCAAGACCATGGTGGCAATAAATGAGCCTCTCTCCCAAGATCCCGATGGAGCAGCAATGAGCGACGACCTGCTCATTGTGAGCCCTCAGGGATCAACCCACTGGGATGCCCTGGCACACGTGTCCCGGGACGGACTCTTGTACAACGGATTTTCAGCAAGCCAGATCACGACCGACGGGGCCCACAAGCTTGGAATTCACAAGACCGGTCCCATTGTGGGTCGGGGAATCTTGTTGGACGTGGCCCGGGCTGCTGGCGTTGACCGTCTCACCGGCGGGCACGCCCTGACCGGTCAGGACCTCGATGCGGCGGCAACCTGGGGTGGGATCAAGCCAGCACCCGGCGATATTGTGTTAGTTCGGACCGGGCACATACAGCTTCTTCACCAGGGAGACCGAGATGGGTATCTCTTTACCTCGCCGGGACTTTCTATGAAAACTGCCGAATGGTTCTACGATCACCAGGTTGCGGCCGTGGCAACCGACACGATCGCCCTAGAGGTCTACCCGTGTGAGAGAGACGACCTGATGTTTCCGGTTCACATGCTCCACTTAGTCGAAATGGGTCTTACCCAAGGTCAGAACTTTGACCTTGAAGAGCTAGGACGAGACTGTGCCGATGACCGGGTTTACGAGTTCTTCTTTGAGGGAACCCCTGAACCTATCGTGCGTGGGCTTGGCTCTTTCGTAAATCCGATTGCCGTAAAATAAAACCTAGATGACCTGGGATATCTTAGCTCTAATCACAACGTTACCTTTTGGACTCAAAGTTTTGGGCTCACGTGCCGATGAATACAGGAGTGGGGCAGTTTTTTTTGATCGGCTGGGCTAATGTGGGCACCATGTTTAAGAAGCCTGAGTCGATACCTGGTCTAGACGGGTAAGTACTTCGTTTTGTTCAACTCGAGTCCTAAGAACCCCAGGAAACGATCTAGTCCATCTAAAGGTCCAGGCACTGCCCGCCGGACAAAGATTCGGTCCAAAGATAAAAAGCTGGCCGTAAAGAGTCACCACAGACACGCCCCGGCAAAGCCCAAGATTGAGCCGGCCCCAGACTGCCTACCTGAGGGAGCCAGAATACCGATCTCGGTCCAGATACCCAGGTGGCGCAGTCCCCTGTCGTGCAACCTGGTACGCGTAGACGAGGAGACCAAGCAAGTCCTCCTAGCCCTGCCCGATGACGCCCGGCCATCGCACCTGGCTGAAAAGGGAGAGCAGGCCATTATAGGTTGGCCCGGCCACTCTAGCTGGCACGAGTCTAAGTCCGCCGTGTCGACCAAGATGCAGAGGAACTCAAAGTACTTCTGGGTTCGACTTACTTCAATGCCCGTCCACCACGAGCGAAGGCGTTTTGTCCGAGCCAATCACGTGAGACCTATATCAATCCACTCCGGGCGTGACGTGATCAAGGCGACCACGATGGACGTGAGCGAAGCCGCCCTTCGGGTGGTGGCTAACGGGACTGAGCCCATCCACAGCGGCGACAAGGTCCACCTGTTGTTTTCTGCCCTAAATCGGCACTCGGGGGATCGGATCTCGGTGGCCATTGATGGACACGTTTATAGGACCCGAGAACTAGGCACCGGAGCGGCCAGCAGAAAAGAGATGGTCATCTTCTTCGAGAACATCACGGCTGCCCAACAGGACTTTATTAGGGGGATCGTCTTTGATATCGACCTCCAGGAGAAAAAGCCCACCTAGCTCCAGGACTATTACCAGCCCAGAAAGTTGGGCTCTCGTTTTTCTGCAAAAGCCTTCATAGCCTCGGCCATGTCGTTTGAGCGCAAATTGAGTGACTGCATGGCCGCCTCGTTCTCAAGGGCCTGATCCATCGACATAGAAAAACTAGAGTTGAGTTGAGACTTGGTCATCGACAGAGCAATTGGGGGCCCCTTGACCAGACGACCGGCCCAGTCTTCGACAACCTTGTCGATTTCACCCTCATCCACGGCTCGATTGATCAGACCGATCTCATAAGCCTCTTGTCCAGATATAATATCTCCAAAAAATGCCAGTTCTTTGGCCTTAGCCATGCCGATTAGGCGAGGAAGCAACCAGGACCCACCGAAATCTAGAGACAGTCCCCGTTTGGGGAAGATCTGGGTAAAGCGAGCATTGGAGCTAGCAACAATCAAGTCACAACAAAGTGCCATGTTGCATCCCGCCCCGGCTGCTACCCCTGTAACCTTTGCCAGGGTGGGCTTTGGCAGGCGGTGTAGAGCCAGGGCCACATCTGCGAGATGGCGCATCCAGTGGAGTTGATGCCCCTCTGTCCGCCCGGCTAGATCAGCCAGGTCAGCCCCAGAACAAAAGTCTCCCCCGGCCCCTGTTAGAACCACCACCCTGTCTTCAGGTCTCTCCCGGATCTCTAAGAACGCATCCAGGAGTGCTCGCCACAACTCCATGTTCGCCGCGTTCTTCTTGTCCGGCCTATTTAGGGTTAGTGTAACCACCCCGTTACTTCGTTCAATTTCAAGCACGCTCATCTAGGCAACCTTACTCGCGATAGTTGTGGTCCGTGAACTGCCCCCGCTTCAAGGCGGTGTCTTGGTGAGCTAGTCCCGGTCATGGTGCGGCCGTCCTCTGGCTCGGTCTGTTTTCCCACTTCCCCGGCACGCCCAACTTCGGCGATACCTCAGTCCCGACCGATGCTAGTGCGTCCGGTCGTTTCTCCAGTTCGTAGCTGGAGCGGGCATTATCCACAGTTCCTGCGGACAGGGTGGTTACAAGGCCCCCACTCACGGCGCGCATAAGGATGTTGCAGGACGCGTTGAAGTCGGCGTTACCGGTCCAGCCACAGTCTGTGTTTCCACACGCGAACAGGGCTTGGTTCTTGCGCTGTCCAGGTGTGACGTCCTGTGATGGCTGAGACCACCAGCTTCCTGCTGGCCTCTACCAGAGAGCTCTTCTCAGCCATTCCCCTACAGGCGCTTGAAGGACCCGTCCAATCCCGTTGCCATCCACTGTATTCCTCGGGTGTGACGCCCCGGGGGCGTCGCCCCGAACCGAGACTCCCCTGACGGCTGAAGCCGCCAGTCCCCTCGGGGTAACTTGATGGCGGACCCGCATCTGCGACCCGGCTACCATCTTGTACCTGGTGAGATCGAGCAGTGTTCCCCAACCTTCGTTGAGGATGACCCGGTTAAGGCCGGACTTTGGTGGAGTTCAACGGCGAGGACGATCACGTACACCTGCTGATCGAGTTTCCGCCTAGCGTGCAGCTCTCCCGGTTGGTGAACTCGTTGAAAGGTGTCTCCTCTCGGATTTTACGCCAGAGACATCCGGCCCAGCTCAACAAGTACCTGTCGGAGAAGCACTTCTGGTCCCGCTCCTACTACGTCGGCACTGCCGGTGGTGCGCCGCTGAGCGTTATTCGTGAGTATGTCGAGAGTAAGCGACGACCGGCCTGAGTAGGCATGCGCCGGTATGAGTGATTCACCTCGCACCTTCAGGCGGGAGCACTCTCGCCCAATGCCCCGGTAGAGCTGGTAATCCAGGTGCTCGTCTGGCTCCCGAACAATCTAGGCATCAATACTGAGTGGGACTAGTGTTATCTATAACCATGAGCCAGGCCAAGGCAACCCTGATAGTTGATCCCACAACCGGTCAGCAGGCAGAAGTTATAAAGATCCAGCCCTACCAGGCCAAAAAGACCTACCTGTGCCCACATTGCAACTGCGAGATTCACCCGGGAACCGGCCACTACGTGGTGGTCCCTGAAATTGACCCTCACTTTCGGCGCCACTGGCACAAGTCCTGCCTGGAGCGCCAGCCTACCTGGCGCTCTGGCTAGGTTCGGCCACAATAAGCAGACCTATAAGTTGAATTCAACTACCACTGGGGCGTGATCTGATGGCTGAGTACCCTTGCGGGCGTTTCTGTCAATCAAAGACCCCACGCAGTTGCCCAGGAGACCCTCTGAGACCATTATCAGGTCGATCCTCATACCATGACCCTTGTGGAAGGACCCCTGGCGATAGTCCCACCAAGAATAAAGTCCAGCAGATGGGTAGAAAAGGCGGAACGAGTCCGAGAATCCCAACCCGGCCAACCTGGCAATACAGTCGCGTTCAGGTGTTGAAACGTGGGTCATGCCTTCCAGTTTTGCCGGGTCGTATACGTCTCGGTCCTCTGGGGCAATGTTGAAGTCTCCGCATACAACTACCAGATCTGACCGTGCGAAACTTAGCTCAAGTGACCTGGTTAGTTGGTCCATCCACTCCAGTTTGTACTTGTAGTGATCATCATCGAGACTGCGTCCGTTGGGAACGTACACGTTCACGACGTGAATCCCACCACATCTAGCGCTAACTACCCTAGCCTCTTGGCCCTCGTCGAGGTCTTGTCCGACAAATCCCAAGTGAGAGTCGTCGAGTCCAACCCGGCTTAGTATTGCAACTCCATTCCACTGACCTTGACCAAAATGTACGCTCTCATAACCAAGAGAGGTGAAATGCTCGACCGGAAATGCCTCGGGCTTCATCTTGGTCTCTTGTATGCACAATATATCGGGGCCGATCTCTTGAGTCCAAGTAGTCACTCTCTCAAGGCGAGCCTTTAGAGAGTTTACGTTCCACGTTGCCAATCTCATCTAGATGACCCTACCTAGCTGTCTACAATCACAAAGAGAAGATCGGCTTCACATGCTACCTCGGTTCCTACCCGGGCAAGCCCATGGCCCTTTCCAGCGCTCGTACCAAGTCGGGTCATGGTAACCTCTAGTTCTAGTAGATCGCCGGGGACGACTTGGCGCCTAAAACGTGCCTTGTCTATCCCGCCAAATAGGGCCAACTTTCCCTGGTAACGCTCCCCGCTTAGTACACATACGCCACCTAGTTGCGCAATTGACTCGATCATCAAGACCCCGGGGAGAGTCGGACGGCCTGGGAAATGGCCAGAAAAAAACCACTCCTGCCCAGTCAGGCGCCAGTAACCTCTCGCGCTGTGTTGGGCTACTACTTCGGTCACCTCGTCCACCAATAAAAACGGGGCCCGATGGGGAAGGACTGTACTGGGATCCACCTAACTTACTCCTTGAACTCTCTCGGGCTCTAGCCTACACTGCTGCTGGTCGCTAAACCCAGTGGTTATCGGGACCTATAAAACCCGTTGATTGTCCAGCCAAGAGGTCTCACATTGCCGACCTTAGTCGAGTGTACGTCTGAGTAAGTCTTGAAGCTCCAGCTGGTGGATCTGGGAACTCCCGGTTGCAGGAGATCCCGAGGGTCGTCGAGCCACGTGATCCACCCTGAAATCAGGTCCAAGGCATTCTCGAAGCTTGGGCTCTACAAACATCCATGCCCCCATGTTCTCAGGCTCGTCTTGAAGCCAGACTATCTGATCGATGTCGCTATAGGTCGATAGAATTGCTTCCAACTCGTCTTCGGGCCACGGATAGAGTTGTTCGATTCGGACCACCGAAACTTGGTTGGCTGACAATCGTCCCAGGTCTCCAACTTCGGCCTGAGTCTGGTCTGACCTTTCTAGGTGCGATAATGCGTCAAAGGCGATCTTGCCTGAACACAGTACAACTCGACGCACGCCGGACTTTGAATAGGTTTCAGTTGTATTGTTCTCATCGAACCGAGTGTCGTCCAATACCGTACTAAATGACCCACTAGTAAATTCCGAGACTTTCGACCTAGATTGCTGGGCCCTAAGTAAAGACTTGGGGGACATAACGATGAGAGGTCGCACGCTTGACGAACCAAGCCCTAGGGCATGTCCTCTAATGAGATGGAAAAACTGACTCGCGGTTGTTGGATTGACCAAATGGAGGTTATCTTCTGCACACAGCTGCAGGAACCTCTCAAGCCTGGCAGATGAGTGATCAGGACCTTGACCTTCATATCCATGAGGGAGCAACATTACCAGCCCACTGCGCAGGTCCCACTTTTCCCCCGCCGACACAATGAATTCATCGATTATCGTCTGGGCCCCGTTCGAAAAATCTCCAAACTGGGCCTCCCAGATGACTAGTGATGCGGGATCCCCAATTGAGTATCCATACTCAAAACCCAGAGCCGCATACTCGCTCAATAAGGAGTCAAAAACGTAAAACCGTCCGAGCCTATCGGGTTCTATCCCCATTTCACGGGCCGCCCCGTTTATCCCTATGGATCCCAGTGGACAGAACGACTGGCCATTATGATAATCGATCAAGACCGAGTGACGGTGGCTAAAAGTCCCACGTCTAGTATCTTGACCCGATAGTCTAACGTTGATCGAGTCTGCCAGGAGACTACCATAGGCAAAGGCCTCTCCAAGGCTCCAGTCTACAATCCCGTCACTATATAGCTTCTGGCGGCTAGCAAATTGAGAGGCCAACTTTGGATGGACGCTAAAGCCATCTGGGAACCGGGTGAGGCTTTCAGCAATCACGTCCAGATGAGCGCGCTCGTAAGAGGTCTTGTAAAGAGCTAATGGCTCTGGAGGTTTGGGTTTAGGTAACTCGACGAGCTTGGCCGGGGCTGATGAGCGAGTCTCTTCAAGTGCGAACTGAAGCTTGGACTGAAAATCATCCAGTGACTTCTCAGCCTCTTCCATGGTAATATCACCTCGACGGATCAAGGTCTCGGTGTAGATCTTTCTGACAGATCGGTGCTGATCGATCTTCTCGTACATCTGGGGCTGGGTGTAGCTGGGTTCATCACCCTCATTATGACCGTAACGACGGTAGCACCACATGTCTATGACCACGTCCTTGTGGAAGGCCTGACGGAAGGCGAACGCCAACTTGCCGACCCTAACACAGGCCTCTGGGTCGTCCCCGTTGACGTGGAAGATCGGGGCCTGGACCATTTTGGCCACGTCGGTCGGATAGACAGAGGATCTGGCCTCGGTGGGGTCTGTTGTAAAACCTACCTGGTTGTTAATTACCAGGTGAATCGTCCCACCTGTTGAGTATCCTGGCAGGTTAGACAGGTTCAAGGTCTCTGCCACGACCCCCTGGCCAGCAAAGGCGGCATCGCCATGGATGACCACCGGGAGTATCTTGTCCCGGCTATTGGACACTCCTGAAGCACTTAGCAGGTCTTGATGAGCTCGAACCATTCCTTCTGAAACCGGATCCACGGCCTCTAGGTGGGACGGGTTTGCTGCCAGATAGACCCGGACATCCTTGTTGTGGGAGGTCTTGTAGATTCCCTCGCATCCCTTGTGGTACTTAACGTCCCCAGACCCCTGAACTGTTTCGGGGTCGAGGTTGCCTTCAAACTCGTCGAACATCTCCGTGTAGGACTTTCCAACGATATTCACCATCACGTTCAGCCGACCTCTATGGGCCATCCCAAATAGGCACTCATCAATCCCCTCCTGTCCGGCTTCATCTAAGAGACCGGCCAAGAGGGCTATAGCCGACTCACCACCCTCGAGCCCAAATCGCTTTTGTCCAATGTACCGGGAGTGCAAAAACTTCTCGAAGGCTTCAGCCGCATTGAGCTTCTCTAGAATCCCAAGCTGCTCAGACACGGTGATGGAGGTGGGGATCCCTTCCACATGGGCCTGGATCCAGCGCTTCTGGTCGGGCTCTTGAATATGCATGTACTCGACCCCCGCGCTCTGGCAGTAGGCATCTCGAAGAATCCCCAGGGCTGCTCCTAGAGTGATCTGGGTCCTCCCCGCCAGGTTGTCGACGAGAAACTCACGATCTAGGTCCCAGAGAGTCAGTCCATAGGTTCCCGGGTCGAGTTCGCTATGGAGCTTGGGGGGATCATCTGCCAACGGGTCGAGGTTAGCGATCAAATGACCACGAACCCGGTACATGTTTATCAGGGTTCCCACGTGAATCTGCTTGAGTAGCTCAACTTGTGGTCCAGTTGCCGGATTGAGGTCTTGGCTCCAGTGGAACGGACAGAACTGGGCCCCCATGGACCTGAAGATCTCCTCATAAAATCCGTCTGATCCGAGTAGAAGGTCGGCTATTTTGCTCAAGAAGATCCCGGATTCGGCACCTTGAATAATACGGTGATCATAGGTTGAGGTGAGCGTAATCGTCTTAGAGATCCCCAGAGATGCCAAAAACTTAGGGTCCGCGGCCCCAAATTCAACCGGATACCCTATAGAGCCGGTTGCAACTATTGCCCCTTGCCCGGGCATGAGTCTCGGAACTGACCCTGCCGTGCCTAAAGTGCCAGGGTTGGTCAGTGTTATTGTTACCCCACTAAAGTCGTCCACGCTTAGCTTGTTTGAGCGAACCTTGCGGATTAGGTCCTCATAGCTCCTAACAAAAGCTTTAAACGAGAGGGACTGAGCGGCTTTGATACACGGAACCATTAGAGTCCTCGACCCATCAGACTTCTCCACGTCCACAGCAATCCCAAGACCTACATCCGTGCTTCGAACTACCCCACTTTGGCCATTACCATCCGCCGAAGGGACAAACCTGGCGTTCATGGCCGGGACGCTTCCAACTGCCTTGACGACAGCGTAGCCAATTATATGAGTAAAGCTAACCTTGCCCCCGAGTGTCCTGGCTAGGTGCCGATTGAGAAGCTCCCGGTTGACCTCAAGTAGCTTGGCCGGGATTGGCCTTATGGACGTGGCCGTGGGTACTGACAGACTCTCGGTCATGTTGGCCGCAATGCGCGCTGCTGCCCCTCGTAAGATTGTGGCCTCTTCTGGCAATGCCTGAGGGGTTGCCTCAGTCGCTGGGCTTGTCTTTACTTTGGAAGAATCTGCATTTGGACTTGAAGTTACTTGGGGTACTTGGGCCGCTGGGCTTGTAGTCACTTTGGGTGATTCGATAGCCCTGTTGGTCTTCGCAGACTCCTCGACAGAAGCATTCGGTGACTCGGACCTGCGAAAGTCATCAAAGAACTCCTGCCAACTCGCCCCAACTGAGTCGGGATCTTGCAGGTACTGCTCGTATTTTTCCTCCACCAACCACGAGTTAGTACCGAAACTCCCCCAGTGCTCGGCTACCTCAATTGCGTTTGGTTGGTTCATTATCTCCAATTTAGCCGGGTACGCAACCTCGACCAAACCCGAGGGTCTCGGCCGGTTATTACCCCATGACTGGGGGACCAACGGGTCCAGTGTTCACCTTACATGAGATCATACAAGTAAGAGGAGGACAGTCCAGGAAAGACCGGTCTAGCTTCTGGCTATATCGCGGACCATGATCTGTCGGTGTAGGCGATCTCCTTGTGGGGTCCTAATTCCCGGGACGGGTTGGACCTCACCAAACTTGCGAAATCCCACGGACTCAAAAAAGTCAATCGCACCCTTGTTTTCCACTAGGGTCTCTAAAAAACACCCACTAGAGCCCAGTTGGGAAAGACGCTCAAACCAGGTCTCCATGAGCTTCTTGCCCATACCCTTGCCTCGGGCCGGCTCGAGTAGGTCGATGTGTAGGTGAGACGGCCACCTGGGGTCTTCAAAGGGCCTAATGGCCGGAACCCGTCTAATAAGTACGTCACCAAGCCCATCTGAAATTGAGCGCCAGATTGTGGTAGCAATCGATGGCCGGATGATCCCGAGACCCCCTAGCGCTACCCGGAGCCCGGCCCGTAGGGGGTCCGATCCCTTGGTAGTGGTAACGCACCCGGTTAGATAACCATATACGAGGTCGTCATCGTCGACTACCACAAACAGGGACTCGGGTTCGTGATCGGTGTAGTACGACACGAAGATGTCCGCAAAGCTGTTGAGGTCCTTCCAGTACCAAGAGACCGACTCGCCCATATACCCGGTGTCAAAGCATATCCTTCGGACCTGGAGGCGGTCCTCGTCACGATAGCTCCTAACCCTGAAGTCCACAGTTCCAGCTTAGAAATAAATCCAGGCAAGATCAATCGGTTTAGAACTAACCTGGTCGGATGAGACCATTAGTCACGACCCACCGAGACTTTGGGGATCTCGCCTTACTCCCATACCCTCGACAAGTCGACTTGTCTAATTCTCAAGTTCTAGATAGCTACGTCGGTTATTCAAGTTGTCCAGATCCCAACTTACCCGAGCAGGGTTACCTAATTGAAATCTCTGCCCCATCGAAAGTCACTATCTCATACCGAGATGAACCCGGACTGTTTTACGCCCGAGCAACCCTCGACCAACTCTTGGGCTCATTCTCAGATCAAAGAATTCCCGTAGGCAAGATTAGGGACTGGCCTGATAACAAGATAAGGGGGGTAATGTTGGACGTTTCACGCAACCGGGTACCCACCCTTGAGACGCTTCTCCATCTAATAGACGTACTTGCCTCCTGGAAAATAAACCAGGTCCAACTCTACTTTGAGCACGTCTTTTCATACCCAGGTCACGAGTCCGTCTGGGAGGGCTGTGATCCATATACCCTCGATGACCTAAGAGTTCTCGCGGCCTACTCTAAGGAGCGCTTCGTCGACCTAGTTCCCAACCAGAACATGCTCGGTCATATGGAGAGATGGCTAATTCACGAGGACTATGAAGATTTGGGCATAATTCTCGGAACCGGCCAAAACGCCTTCGGGCTGGCAACGCCAGCTTCTACACTGGATCCAACAAACCCAAAGTCACTAGATCTAGTGGCCGATCTGGCTGGGCAACTCTGTGAGGCTCTGGACTCGCCATTTTTTCACGTCGGTCTCGACGAACCCTGGGATCTGCCGGCCGAGCGGAGTTCTCAATGGCGGACTTGGCTAAATAGGATTAGTGAGATTGAGTGCCTATCGGAACGCGAGCTACTAGTTTGGGCAGACATGGTAGGCCACCACCCAGAGCTCGCCCTAGATCTTGCCGACAACATAACTTTGTGCGACTGGAACTATGAGGCCAACTTTGACTTTAGTGTCAGCGCCCAACGCTACCGGGACTTAGGAGCTAGATCGTGGGTTTGTCCAGGAACCTCTAGCTGGCTTTCTGTGGCCGGGCGGGTATCAAATACACTTGAGAACTGCCTGCATGCATCCCAAAGTGCGCGAGACTTCGAACTCGGTGGTGTCTTGACCTGTGACTGGGGGGACTTTGGACATCACCAGCACCTCCCGGTATCTCTTCCCGGGTTGGTTGCTGGCGCGGCATTCTCTTGGTGTGTTAGTTCCAATAGCCACATCTCGCCCGAGGTAGTCGCTCGGCTAATTGATGAACGCTACTTTTTGAGACCTGACTGCCAACTCGGCCATGCCGTGGTATCTATGGGGGACCTTTACGCCAAGATGCCTTTCCAGCTTCCAAATCTGTCACTGGCGGTTATGCACCTATATCTACCCCAGTTTCCAGTGGGTACCGGCCTGACAAGCGGGCTGAGTCTCAACGTCCTAGACGAGATGCAAGAAGTAGTCTCTCAGGCCTTAAGTAGTGCCAATATGGCCTTAGTGGGAGAAGGTAACCACGGACTTCAAATTTCGGCAAGGGAGATCTCTAATACGGCTCGGTTTCTAGAACTGGCCATTAGTGACGCTCGGGCCCGACTCGAAAACTCTAATTCGATCGAGTCTGTCCCAAAGTCCTCCCGGGACCGCCTCGTTACTATGCTTGACCACCTAGTCGAAGACTACAAGTCGTGTTGGCTACTAAGAAATCGACCCGGCGGGCTAGAAGAGTCTTCAGAGTGGTTGGAACATCTGCGACGGTGTTATTCCACAGGGCAAGCCTCGCCCAGCTGGGCCGGACCTATGGTTGAACGTGCCCGCCAAAAGTTGGCCAACTAGAGTGCAAAATAGGAACTCTGTGCATAAAAATGCTGGGAGCTGACAGTGGGTGTCACTGAGAACCCTAACACCGTTTTGCATATCTCTCCTCACTGTGACGACGAACTAATTGGGGCACCCGCGTTTTTGATGGCCCTGAGAGACGCTGGATGGACGGTAGTCAACTTGGTCTCAAGTCTTGGGTCAGCTAACCAATACGAGCGAAGATTGCGTGAGGTAACTAGTGCCTGTAAGGCCGCTCGCTTTGAACTTAGAGTGTTTCAAGATCCACTTGATGACCCAATAGCTCAAGACAAGATCGACGAGTACCACTCTAGGTCGTGTGCCGAGATATCTAGGGCAATCGTGGAACTCTCTCCAAAGATATTGGTTTCTTCAAGTCCCCTCGATGGCCACCCGGGACACGTACTGGCAGGACGTTCCACGTTGCAGGCTATTGAAGTCCTGTCCCGAGGTAACGAGGTGGAACGGCTTCCCGTGGTCTGGCTTTGGGGACTGTGGGCTGACCTTCCCTATCCAAATCTAATTTACTCTTTTGGAGAGGAGCGACTCTTGGAGATCGACAGTTGCCTTAGTTTTCACTTTGGGGAACTCTCGAGGAATGACTACCGCAGACTAGTTAGAGGTCGAGCAACCATGAACTCGATCTTGGGACCTGAGCGGGTGTTTGGGTTTGGATCTGAGGGGATCTCAAGCCAAGAGACCTCCTATGTTGAGTTGGTTGCCGAGTTTAGGTATGAAAATACCCAGTGGTATCTATCGGCTCCTCGTTGGTTCGATCCATCCATGCCAATTGGGGACTTTGGGGGTACCGCACGAGACCCCTACGGAGGACTTTTCGAGCACAAGACGCATCTCACATAGATATTTCGACCAGTTTGAATATAAGCATTTTTGAATATTTCCTAAACTTACAGGGGAAAGTTGCCGAATAACTTATATGGCCGGAGCAAAGATGGCGAGCCGAGCAGTAACTAGGGTGATTGAGCCTGGAACCTTTGTAGTGTGCGAGTTCTGCAAAGACCAAGTTCGTTTTAGTGCCAAGAACCGGTCTCGTCAGGTCATTGCGAACGTTTATGAGAAGGGAAGTTGGATTAGGGTCGAGCACTACCACCTTGATTGCTACCAACAACTCGGTCAGCCATACGGCCAACCGGCCGCCTGAGTAACGCCTACCACACCTGCCCCTCAGGCGGCCACACTGGGTCATTGACCCACTCGAAGCCCCCGACCCCCCATCGGGGGCTTCGCTCTCTTGGACCTAAAACGACGACCCGTGCCCGGCAACTTGGCACAGAGGTGAAGAGGTTGTCGCCGGGCAACTAGCATGGTCCCACGTGACCAGCAATAGCCCCCCTCCTCAACTGCCAGCTCAGGCCGTGGTTACTAGTTCCTTCTCCTTTGAAGCGGCCCATTACCTGCCGGGTCATCCGGGAAAGTGCCACGACCTCCACGGACACAGCTACAAAATCGAAGTATCGGTATCAGGTCCCATTTCCCCCAATGGTATGGTGGTTGACTTTTCCGACATTGAACGGGTGGTAAACGAGGTGATCGTCAAGAGGTGGGATCACAAGCTACTAAATGACACCCTTGAAAACCCCACGGCCGAAAATATTGCCGCGACTGCTTTGTGTCTATTGCACGAGGCCGGTCTTGACGCATCCAAGATCAAGCTATTTGAGACTACCGACGGATGGGTAGAGGTTTACCGGTGACCGCGTCTCATACTTTTATGACCTCTTTATCTAATAGGTAATATCGTGAAGTTCACTCACACAAGCAACGGATCTTTGGTCATCTTGTCTGGAGGACTGGACTCTACGGTCTGCATGGCTATTGCCCGAAAAGCCGAGTCGGGAAATCTGGTTGCCGTGACCTTTGACTACGGCCAAAAGGCCAGAGTAGAGATCGACCGAGCCGCCCAGATTGCTGGCCACTATGGTTGCGAGCATATAGTTGTTGCCCTTGACGTTTCGAGATGGGGCGGGTCATCTTTGGTTGACCCGGGTCTCGAAATCCCGAGTGCCGACCAGGGCCAACAGGGCTCCATTCCCAATACTTACGTTCCAGCTCGCAACATAATATTTCTCTCGGTTGCCCTGGGAATTTGTGAGGCCCGTGACCTGTCCCACGCGTACATCGGGGTAAACTCCCTAGATTACAGCGGCTATCCAGACTGTCGACCCGAATTTATCGAGGCCTTCTCGAAAGTGGCCCGAGTTGGCCAAAAGCGAGGGATTGAGGGTAACCCGGTTTCGATTGTTACCCCACTTATCTCTATGAGCAAGGCTGAGATTATAGAGGTCGGCCAGCAGCTCAATGCGCCTCTGGGGCTATCATGGAGTTGTTACAACAACTTCTCGGCCCCTTGTGGGACTTGTGAGTCGTGTTATCTGCGCTCCAAGGGGTTTTCGCAGGTGGGCATCGAAGATGAATCGCTCATCTAGCCAAGCTGTGACAAGTTCCATCTATCTCTCAGAGATTTTCTCCGGGATCCAGGGTGAGGGACATTACGTTGGCCACAGGCAGATATTTGTTCGCCTATCTGGATGTAATATCCGGTGTGTTTACTGTGACCAACCCGAGGCTCTCGAACTTCACAATACGACCTGTCGGATTGAACAAGTTCCCGGGAAAAGAGACTGGGAGATTGCTCCAAGTCCCTACTTGATATCGCAACTTATTCGAAAGGTGGTCAGTCTGAATGAACAGGTCCCCCACCACTCGGTAACGCTCACCGGTGGCGAACCACTCATGCAGGCAGACAAATTATCTGAGCTGGTTGGCGGGCTAAAGGAGAACAACTTTCGAATCCACCTAGAGACAAACGCTATGCTCGCCAGATCCCTCGGAAAGTGCGCGCAATACCTCGACGCGATTTCAATGGATATCAAACTAGACAGTGTGGATCGACAAGCAATACCCATTGAAAAGCATGTCAACTTTGCTCGAAAAGCCCTAGAGCTAAATCCCGGCGTTCATCTCTATCTAAAAGTTGTGGTCGGACCAGATACAAGTGCCTCAGAACTCTGTGACGCAATCTCAAAGCTTTCCCCGATTGAGGAGATTACCGATATCTATCTTCAGCCGGTTACCCCCTTTGGGCTGGTGACCACCACAATTAGCCCACGAGATCTCTTAGCACTTCAAGACCGGGCCCTGGCTGTTACGCCACTAGTACGGGTGCTCCCCCAGGTGCACAAGTTTATAGACCAGCTCTAGTAGTGGACACACAAGGTCTCAGTGAACGATTTAGCGGCTATAGTCAGTCAGGCCTGTACACTTACAGGTTCCCTAGCCATGGACCCGACAATACTAATCAGCTAATCCCGGTGCTGATGATCCACGGCTCCATGGACCGTGGGACCAGCTTTAACCGGCTACACAACTGTCTAGACGGGTTTGCAACTGTAACCTATGACCGGCGGGGCTATCACCGCTCTCGCCTGGCCGGTCAAGACCAACCAGCGGACTTTCACTCGCAAGTTATCGATGCCCTTGAGATATTGCCGGGTGGCCGAGCGGTGGTTGTTGGCCACAGCTATGGGGCCACGATCGCCCTGGCCCTGACGTACGAGTTTCCGGACTTGGTCCGCCAGGTCGTCGCATTTGAGCCTCCACTCTTGTGGCGGTCCTGGTGGCCCGGGCCCACTGCGAGACCCGAGAACTCAGATGTGAGTCCTCAAGACGTAGCCGAGATATTTATCCGAAGAATGATCGGGGATGCGAGGTGGGAAAAACTCCCTAAACGAACCAAGGAAGAACGCAGGTCTGAGGGTCCTACTTTTGTCCTGGAAATCTCCCAACTCAGACAAGGCCCGGCACCTTTTGAGACTTCTAAATTTCAGGTACCTATCACTATCGTACGAGGATCTAGAACCTTTCCACACCAAATTCGGGGAACCGACGAACTCCACGACGAGATAGCCGGTTCTAAACTATTTGAGATCCCTGGAGCCGGCCATGGAGCACATCTGTCTCACCCGCAACAACTTGCAGGGCTAATCAAGGATGTCTTTGAACCGGGTTGACGTGGTCCTAAAGAGCTCCAGAACCAGCCGCACCAGTAGCTAGTGCGGTGGTTTTTCGCCGGTAGAGGGTGAGGGTTACCCGAAGACGAGACAGCCTCGACCAAGAGATTGAATGCTGTCATTAGTGATGGCGCCCGCTAGACAATCGCGTCGGTTTAGTAATCGGCTACTACCTGAGCGACTACGGGCCTGAACCGGCGATCAACACGTCAAGAGCGCGCCACGCATCACCGCAGAATCCGTAACGGCCCTCGGGATCAACGGGTCTGTCCGATCCTCTGTGTAAAGGGTTGATTTTGAAAATGTTGTTTTGGCCATTATCTCAATGCTGCCAAGCGGGGATTTTTACCGTGTCGGGTGGCAGGCATCATTTATCGGTCAACCCTCTATGCAGATTTCTCATGCGACAACTTTCCTGACTGTGAGGGTTTACCTCCGTATTCTTTTTGGCAATAGTAGCCAACTAATTTGCTAAATACTCACATTGGAGGTGGCCCTGTTTTCGGGGAGCCGCGCAAGGGTTTGAGCTAATATTTCCACTGGAGAGGATGTCCGAAACTTTGTGTAAGAGGTACTAACCCCAATACGGATAGAATCTGTATCTAGAAAGGAAGCACTGTGGTAGAAATTAGACAAGAAGTCATCGATGGGGTCTGTCCGAACCTATTGGTGGAACACAAGACTGGACCTCGACGCCCATTTCAACTGGTCGGCTGGAATCAATAAGCTGTCCTACTAGAACTGAGTGTGTTGCAGCTGGTAATGACGCCTATGTCTCGCTGGAACCATCTGGTGGTTCATGTCGGTGGTCTCGTGAGTCGATGCCAAATCCTGAATATAACTACCTGTCGATCGCGTGCCCGTCAGCACTAGAGTGTATTGCAGTTGGTGGCTCCATCATGGTTGGGCGGTAACCGTCACATGTCGGTAAGCTATAGATGAAAAAGCTGTCCCGGCTTTCCCATACAGTAATAGCTACTTTTTTAATTGTCACTATAAGTCCTGCAGTTGCTTTAGCCCGATCAGCGATTGATTCATTGAGTCAGCCAGTATATAGTTGGGCATCCTCCGAACTTTTTAGTAATTTGAGTTCCTATTCAGGTGTGGTTCTAGACAGTGTTTCGTGTCCATCTAGCTCGCTCTGTGTAGCTACATCTGGTGATACTATCTTTGTATCCAACGACCCGAGCGTTAATTTACAATCGTGGAGTTCGTTTAATATATCAATAAATATCCATCTGAATGACGTTTTCTGTGCATCGGTTAGCTTGTGTGTGGCGGTGGGAGAGAGTAACACTATATTTGTCTCCACGAATCCAGCCGGTGGTTCATCTGCCTGGGTTCCCACAACTATTCAGTTGAGTGGGGTCTTTGCTGGTTCAAATGCCAATGTTTTCTATGGGGTATCGTGTCCGTCGACTACGCTCTGTCTTCTTGTCGGTAATACACCCGAAGTTGTAGTTTCGACTAACCCAACCGGTGGTTCATCAGCCTGGTTCCCCGGGACATTGCAAAGCCCACCTTTTGGATTGCTATACACGTTCTTAGATTCAATTTCGTGTCCATCAACAAGCTTGTGCGTAATAATGGGTGATGATGGCTACATCTATGCCTCTTCAAATCCAGCTGGCGGGGGTCCTACGTTTATTACAGAAGGAATTGATACTAATAGTACTGCGATCTATGGGACTAGTTCGAGTCTTCTAAAGGGAATCTCATGTGCTTCAAATAACTTCTGTGCTGTCGTCGATTACGGTGGAAATGTGATTATATCAACCAACCCTATGGGTGGAGCACAAGACTGGACCTCGACGCAAATTTCAAATGGTTGGCTAGAATCAATAAGCTGTCCTACTAGTACTGAATGTGTCGCAACTGGTAATGATGCCTATGTCTCGCTGGACCCAACTGGTGGTTCAAGTAAGTGGTCTCGTGAGTCGATACCAAATCCTGAATATAACTACCTGTCGATCGCGTGCCCGTCAGCACTAGAGTGTATTGCAGTTGGTGGCTCCATTCTAGTAGGTACCCTCTACTTACAGCCAACAACCCCTTGTACTTCTCTAGCTATTGTAGGCCAACCATTTAGGGAGTCTCTATCTGCCCAATATGGTCATCCTCCGTATAGTTGGACGATCTCCCAAGGTTCTCTACCTAGCGGACTCACCCTTTCTCCTTCAGGGATAATCTCAGGGACACCCATAATTTCAGGTTCCGCAACTGTTAGTGTCCAGGTATCTGATTCCTCCTCACCCCCTGAAAGGGCCAGTGAGTCCCTATCTCTAGTTAGCATAAATTCAACTACGCAGGCCTACGTTTTGGCAGATTCGAAGGGAGACACAACAACACTTACCTCACAGGGCTCACTTTCTTGTTCTGGGACCTTATATCCTCTTAGTGATCCAGTTGTAGGGATTGCGTCCACTAGCACTCAGCCAAAAGGCTACTGGCTAGCAACCTCAAGTGGCGCCATCTACTCCTTTGGAGATGCCCCATACCTGGGCTCAACTGGTCAGATCAACCCACAAGACCCACCGGGTCCAACAAATGAACTAAACCCACCAGTCAACAACGTGGTCTCGATAGCCTCAACCGGTGATGGAAAAGGCTACTGGCTAGCAACCTCAAGTGGTGCCATCTACTCCTTTGGAGATGCCAGCTATTTTGGCTCAACTGGCCAGATCAACCCACAAGACCCACCAGACACTACCAACCAGGTCAATCCACCAGTCAACAACGTGGTCTCGATAGCCTCAACCAGTGATAGCAAGGGCTACTGGCTAACAACCTCAAGTGGCGCTATCTACTCCTTTGGAGATGCTCCCTACTATGGGGGGTGGGCACCACCTGTTCCTACTTCGGGGATTAGCCAGTAGGGGATACTTCCTTGATAGCCGTACAGAACCACAGTATTGGATGTACAAGTGGGATCTTACAGGCAATAGGGCTAGCTGACACCTCATTATCTACAATCGCTTCACGATATACCGCACATAATATTAATTATGTAAAGTTGATGCGTTGTTTCCTTTGATCGCTACTTCAAGTACATTCAAGATATCTACCAACCAAGACCTGGCGATGGCATCATGAAGGACGAAATACCAACATAGACGGTGGACCGATAAATGGGGACGCGCCACACCGGTCGACCACTTCAGTGCTCTTGGCCGAATCGGCCATGGAGTGGCAACCTGCGAGATCGCCACCGAAAAGCTCCAGGAAGCCAAGATCGTGCATCCTGTAAAGACCTGCCACAGCTCCTCTCGCTCCCAGCAAGAACCCAGAAGTCCATATTCGACTAAGTTCATCTTTAGAACGCGTGACATCCATGGGGTACCGACGGTAAAGCCTGGCAAGCACCGAGGGCCTGTCTCGGGTCTCTGGCAGGGCGCAGATCGTTTACCTTCGTTGCTCGCCAGCGACGCGCATCCGGATCGAGAAATGGCTGGTAGCGCGTGTGTGAGGGGTTACTTCCGCTTATTCAAATACCGCACGCCACTCCGCGACCCCCAAGTTGATAGCAGCCACGATCCGTTCAGTTCTGCTTCCTAGCTTCTTACCCAATGGCCCGAACTGCTGAAATACTACGAGCGTCAGCTTCTTCCCGTTCTTGGTAACGATACAGGGACTTATGCGGGGGTATCCCATCATGTGTTGTCGCGCCTCGGCCCGTTCAATATCTGAATACGAGATCACCCGCTTCCACCGAACGAAGCGAACAAATTCGACACCGTTAGAGGTAATCAGGAGCTTCCCTGATCCGAAGAAGTAGAGGATGCCAAAAATTGAGACCACCATGGGGAAAAGTCCGCACAGATTCCATGGGAATCCTAGCATCCCAAGAGTTCCGGCGGAGAACGCGAAAAGTACAACGCTCTGAATGCTATCCGACCAATCGCAAGTCGAGAAGAATCGGTTGCTATCTACCGAATATTTGTAATCGTCAGCCATTGCACTTGCACGGATTAGGACTTCCTCCACTATCTCCTCCGACATTGAGTCCGGTATTGGTCGAACCGCCAGCCACCCCTTCTCCCAAACCGAATCCCGCAGAAGCCACCTAAATAACGCGACCATCGGGAGTAGATCCGGAAAAGAAGCCAACTCCAGTTACTGTCGTATAGAGCCGACTAACCGCTCCTTTGAAGATCCCAAGCAAGTCTTGAACTGTGCACGCGTTCGAGATGAATCCTAACACGCCGAAATATGCTGGAAGTCCAAAAGTATGAACATTCTGGGCATTTATGTAGGCTGGACCTCCGATTGGCGGGACTACAACACATCCCGTTCGGAGTGTGCCCCACCAAAGGAGCTGCACCCCCAATTCTCCGCAAAATCCGTAAGTGTACCCGTGCTTACTCGGAGGCCGACCCGGTCCGTTACATCCTCCAAGGTCTGACATGCACCCGACGACGCTAAGTCTCGCTCGATCGTTCGCATTTACGGGGTTCCCGTCAGTATATTCGTAGGGCTGCTGAGTACTTGACACGAGTGGATCCACAATCATAAACTGCCCCGTCGCCGGATCGTAGTATCGGTTGATTGGATAGATCAGCCCTGTAGGATCGGTGTATCCCCCAGCAAACCCAAAGGGCGTCGTCCACGTCCCAGTTGCGGAAGACACTGTTCCATAAGGGCAGTAGCTCTGTGTGGCAGTTATATTGCCTGATTGGTTAGCTTCCATTTCAACCGACCCCAACTAATCGGTGTAGAGATAGCTGGGTACGCCACTTGGCTGGCTTATCTGTTCCATTGGCATCCCTGAAGGTCCATAGATGTAGTAATTAGTCCCATCTTCTAGCAGTTGAGTAACCGAGCTAAATGAAGAGCGGCAAGCGATAACGAGTTACGTAGAAATCTCTCCGAACGTTAGGCGAGCAGGTTGAAGTTGAGTCCCTTGCCCATGCCAGCGCCAGCCTCCAAGTTGGCGTCGGCCTGCATGAAGGCTGCGTTCCCAAAAGTTCCGGCCCCGCTGCCCGTACTCTCTCCTGGCATAGGTGCGGCCGATCCCTGGGTCGGGGGGACTGGAGCAGCCTCTGGGACTAGGGACCTGGGCACCATTCCCGGCGAGGGCTGCCCGAGATAGGCGCTGGATTGCTCCAAGGAAATTGAAGCCAGAGACGGGGGCGTATTTACAAGGGCACCGATGATTCCCGCATTTTGGGCCGCTCCTGTAAAACTGGCCATTGACGGATTCCTTCCTGCCTTCCCTGGTCTTTCAGCTAAGTAAAGCTACTATCTAGATTATCACATTAATCTGGACTTGCTTCCATATCTGCTAGGACTGACTTGAAGAAGCCAATATCGCTAAGTAACGAGGCGTTGGAATGGAACAGCTTGCCGTAGCGTTCAAAGTACATGAGCTGCTTGGATAGCAAAAAAGCCTGGCGGTCAAAGTCCGAGCTTAGACCCCCGTGTTCGAGGGCAATCTCCCTGATCCGGCGCTGTTCGGCAAAGCGCTGCCAGACCCGCCGGACTGTCATTTTTTGAGCTTCTAGCCCCCGGGCCTTTTCGGCCTGTTTGCGGGGCCCCTGGATGAGCTCAGAGAGGCTGATCTCCCCGAAGGGCTTGGTCAAGATCGGCTCCATGAGGGTTCTTACCATCTGGACCAGCTCGTCTCCCTCAAGTCCTAAAACCTCACTAACCGCTGGCCCGTAGACCTTCAAAAAGTAGTCAGTCACGTCCGTCCAGGCACTCTCGTCGCCAAGCGAGGCCTCGATGATCTTCCTAAAGAACCGATGGGTATCAGGGTCAAGGCGTCCAACAATTCCCCAGTCTAGAATTCCTATTCTTCCATCTTCTAACATGAGCAGATTCCCGGCATGAACGTCTCCGTGAAAGAATCCCCACCGCAAGGCCGTCAAAAAGAAAGCCTTGACCATCTGGTCGATTATGGCTGATGGGTCGTGGCCCATCTTCTCTATCGCCCCGAGATCGTCAATTGCAACCCCTCTCAAGAACTCCATGGTGAGTACCTTCTGTCCAGATAGCTCGTAAATGGGTTCAGGAACAACTATCAGGGGAAGATCAACTTTGGTGAGCAGGCTTCTATAGTTAACCATCGCACGGGCCTCGTTCCGAAGGTCTAGCTCCTCGGCCATCTGTTCTCTGAATCCCTCAAGCAGTTGCAACATGGCCCCGGCAATCTCCTCGCCCGTGTAGCGGGCTACAAGCTCCATGAGCGGTTGCATCAGGTCAAGGTCGGTAGCGACCCGGGTTTCTATACCGGGGCGAAGAATCTTGACTGCCACCTCGCGTCCTTGTCGAGTAGTGGCCTTGTGAACTACTGCAATGGAAGCCCGTCCAATTGGATACATGTCAAAACTTGAAAAGGCATCTTCTAGAGCCATCCCGAGATCATTCTCGACTATATCGCGGACCTCTTCGGGAGAAACTATGGGACCGGTATCAAGACAGCTGCGAAACTCATTTGAGATGGCCTCCCCGAATACCCCTGGCGAAGAAGCCAGGAGCTGTCCAAATTTCATGAACGTGGCTCCAAGTTCTTCAAAGGTCATCCGCAGGGGCCTGGCTAGGGATTTGACCGAGTCAAAAGAGTCCCCCTGGGTGGACTTGCGGGCCTGGCGAAACGCGGCAATCCCGAAGTTCCTCACAAATACCCTGCCAATCTTGGTGGCCCGAGAGGCGACCTGGGTTCGAGTAGGAGAAGGGAGCTTGCGCGGAAAACATCGCGGGTGACTAAATGCGTCTTGACTCATCTTCTATGACCTCTTATTTTCTGAATTTGAATAACTGATGTTAGCCCCGCTGTTCCCCTTATATCCGACCCAGTCTAGCCTAAGATCAAAGTCTGGGGCTACGATAAATGATCAATGTATCCAGGAAATAATTCAGCAATCTACGGCGATAAGCCGGCCTATATCATGGCCGAGTCGGGAGAAGCAGTCTCTCACGTTCAGCTAGACGAGGGGTCTAATCGCCTGGCCCAGTACTTTGGCCACCTAGGACTTCTACCAGGAGACTCGATTGCCCTGTGTATGGAAAATAACGCGAGATTTCTTGAGGTTATTTGGGCGGCCCAGCGAAGTGGACTGTACTACACCCCAATAAGCCCCAGGTTTGGGCTAGAGGAGGTTTTGTACATTATAAATGACTGTGGGGCCAAGGTCTTTATCACGAGCGCCAACCATGTCGACCGCTTTGACACTATAGGGACTAAGTGTCCGGGAATTTTGAAGGTCCTTGCTTGTAATAGCTTTGGGAACCCATTCACCACGAAGGAACTGGGCCAGCTAATTGACTCCTATGAAGACACGGTTGCAAAGTTTCCACCACGCCCTATTGAGGGTGAAATCGAGGGATCTGACCTGTTGTACTCATCTGGCACCACGGGCAAACCAAAAGGGGTGCGCCTGAACCGAGATCCACAACCAATAGGAACCCCTGACGCCGTGGTCATGTTGCTAAAATTTATGTACCAGGCAACCGACAAGAGCCTGTACCTGTCTCCGGCCCCACTATACCACGCTGCTCCTCTTCGCTTTACCATGGCATTCACTCGAATAGGTGGAACCGTGATCATCATGGATCACTTCGACCCCGTTGAATACCTATCACTAATCGATAGATACCAGATAACTCACACTCAGGTCGTTCCAACTATGTTCGTGAGGCTTCTCAAGTTAGATCGTGCTATTAGAGAACGCTTCGACATGTCGTCACTTATATGTGCTATTCATGCTTCTGCCCCGTGCCCCAAAGAGGTGAAGTACGAAATGATTGATTGGTGGGGACCAGTCCTCTATGAGTATTACGCCGGAACCGAGTCAAATGGGTTTGTGGCGTGCAATTCAAAAGAGTGGCTAGAGCATCCCGGTACGGTGGGCAAATCGCTTCTCGGCGCAATTCACGTGTGTAACGATGACGGAGAAGAACTAGGAGTAGGACAAGACGGGACCATTTACTTTGAGATGGACGGGGCCGGTTTTGAGTATCTCAATGACCCCGACAAGACCAGATCGTCGCGCTCAAAGCAAGGTTGGTCGACCCTCGGCGACATTGGCCACCTCGACCAGGACGGGTATCTCTATCTGACAGACCGCAAGGCCAACATGATAATCTCAGGAGGAGTAAACATTTATCCCCAAGAGTGCGAGAACGAGCTAATCTCGCACCCAATGGTGATGGACTGTGCGGTGTTCGGGATCCCCGACGACGAGATGGGTGAACAGGTCAAGGCAGTTGTTCAGCTCGTGGAGCCTTCCCAAGCCTCACCCGAGTTGGCCGAGGAGCTAATTGAGTTCTGCCGGAATCGCCTAGCTCACTATAAATGTCCCAAGACACTAGATTTTACCGACGAACTCCCCCGATACCCCAACGGGAAGCTTTACAAGAGACTTCTTAGAGACCCCTACTGGCAAGGCCGGTCATCTAAAATTATTTAGCTTCCGCCTTCCAATTACTCCCTGGCTGATCTTGAAATCCTCTGGATCGATCACGGACGCTCAGCTTCGGGGTCGTTTTTAGTTGATAAGAGCCTCAGCTGATAGACGATAATGCCGGTGACCAGCGATCCCGTCAATCGATCAACTTGGCCGTGATAATGAACACGACTGCGAGTGAGAGCCGAGCGAGGCGGTGGATGGTCTTGTGGTCTGTGTTACTTCGGAGGTGACCGTAGTTGGAAAGCCACGAGTTGCTCCGTTTGACGGGCCAACGCATTTCCATCGGTTGGTTTCTCTTCGGTGCGCCAGCACCGTGTTTTCTCTTCTTCGCGATGACAGCGTCGTCGATGTTGCTTTCGGTAAGAGGCTCCCTGTTCACGTTGGAGCCATGGCCGCTGTCGAAGCAGTCTCGATCAGATACTCTCGGTCTATGGGATCCAAGCGAATGGGTCCGGCCCGGCGGAGGAATCAACGGTGAGATAGCTGCCCAGCTGGCACCTTCCACTTCGGGGTCTAGCGCGCACATAATGGTGAGTACTGAACCCCACTGGGTTCTTTAGAGACTATTTTGTGTGGATTCCAACCACCTCATAGTCGGCTTGTGGACCAGCGTAATAGGCGGCCGTGAACTTTGTAGGTGAATCTCATTGTAGGAGGAATCAAGCCTCTAATCAATGAACCATTCTGCCCAAGTCAATGGGGCTAGTTCCAAACGATCAACATCGTTCCAGCCGTTAGCTCAACAACATGCCCCGGAGCAGGCCGGCAAGGCGCACGCTAGCCTCGATCTCCACTCTGCGGATCGAGACCGACTCAACGTTGACGCCGAACGGTACTCCCAACCAGCGGCAAAACGATATCAGTTCAAGTGCAGCTGCTTCCGCGTGCTCGGGAGATGCGTCAAGCACATTTTTGGCATGGCGCAAATCGTTTTCGATCCAGTGCGGAACGTCGACGCCGAGCCACCGGAGAAACTCCAATGTCTTCATCGACCCGCACACAGAGAAAGTAAAAACCACCGGGACCGGATCGAGGCCTCGGTCGTGGCATTCGTAAGCATAGTCCGATACCAGATTCTTGGCCGCGTTGACGTCATAGACAACCTGGGAAACAAAATAGGAACAGCCAGCCTCTTGCTTATTGGCTAAGCGAAGGTGTTCGTCGCCTTTGCGAGTATGTCTCTCGGGTATCGCTACCGCCCCGAAGAGCAGATCGGGGTTAACTTCAGTACTGAGTTGCTGGGCCCTGGCGAGCGTCAAGGCGACGGGCTTCTCACCCGACGACGCACCGACAAAGACAGCCATCCGCTTCGCGATTTCCTGAGATCTCAGCCAATCGCAAAGTTCTTGCTCCGTGTACTTCGCCGTCGCACGGTAGACAACGACCGGTGTGTTCCAAGTTTTGAGGTATCGATCCAGATAATCGGACGGGTCCATTGTCGGCAGAAACGGAAACGGCCTCTTGTGGGGATTCCGGTCGGTCTCGTCATCAATGTCGTAAAGGATCAGGCCGTCCACGCCAATTGGCTCCAAACGCTCAACGGTGACAGCGGCAATTTCTTGTGCCTTCTCTGGAACCGTCGATAGCCGTGGTGGAGTCAGAGCGAAGAGCATGAATTCTCCCCGGCGGGTTGCGATTCGGCGCAGGAGGTCCACCCTCGCTACAATAGCTAAATTGAGCTCCCCTAGAAAAGATAGACATTTATCTATCGCGTAGCTGAAAAGTGAAAGGATAGAAATATGTCTACCTTTTCTGGGGAACCGCACACTGAACTCCAGGACGGCTACGCCGTCCGCCCTATCCTTCCCGCCCTGAACAGAGCGGCTTGCCGCGCACCGGGTCAGATGCCTACGTGGCATGCCGGATTGGACGTTGATTTCGGACGCTGGTCTTGACGTCGTCTCTGGACCAGCTCCGGCTAGATCCACTAGACGGAGCTGATGTGTCAGGAGGGTCCCTTATGACTCGCAGGCCTACTGGCCCAGGACCGACACGACCTCCATCGGCTTGCGGGCCATGTCGTAGGCGAAGCCGACCTCGTGCGGGAATGTACCGTCTGCGGCGAGGAACGGGCTAATCGCGGTAACGAGGTCGTTATCGAATTCAGTCCCCTGGTCGCCAAGGACCGAAGAGGGGAGGAAGGAGGTGGACCGGACGAATCCAGCCAGTTCCTCCAGACGCCACCGGTGCTCGATGAGGAACTCGTGGCGCCCTACCTTCTCGAACCCCGCCTCCGACAGTACCTGGGCATCGGGACGTCGTCGCTGCGGCTCGGCCCAGTTGGCGGGAACCCGGTCGGTCACACCGAGCGAGGTCTGCCAGCGATCGAGTAGCGCAGCGAACGCATTCTGCCACTCCCGGTCACCCAGATACGGAACGTCCGCCCAACACAGTGCCACGCACCCGCCGGGACGCAGCCATTGCATGAGCCTGGCGGCGACCAGGTCGCGGTCGAGCCGGTGGAAGGCGCAGCCAATGACGGCCAGCTCGAAAGACCCGCGTTCCGCGTCGAGGGTCTCGGCGTCCGCCGTGACCGGGTGGATGTTGCTGGCGCCCAGCTTGTCGGCCTTAGCCTGAACCATCTGCACGAAGTCAGGTTCCCGGTCCACGGCCCAGACTTCGGCGAAGAACCGGCGCAGCGGAAAGGCGAGCTGGCCGGTGCCACAGGCCAAGTCAAGCAGTCGCCCCTTCCCGGAGACCCCGCAACGCGCGATCAGGTCCTCGATCATCGCCTCCGGGTATGGCAGCCGGTAAGCGTCGTAATACTCGGCGGTCCCCTGGTAGAGGTTGACCGCGAAGTTCACCTTATCAACCATGACGTTGAGCCATGATAGCACGACCAACTCTCTGCGAGAGGAGGTAAACGTTGCCTGTCTCGGCACTAGCTAGCTTCTGGTTCTCTCGATGTTTCTCACATTGTATTCTGGGCATGGCTGAAAATTGATGCGCCATGGGCGCCTACTACCGTGATCTGTGTCCGATCAGATACTCTCGGTCTATGGGATCCAAGCGAATGGGTCCGGCCCGGCGGAGGAATCAACGGTGAGATAGCTGCCCATCCGGTACCCCCCACTTCGGGGTCGATCATGGGCGCTCAGCTCCGGGGTCGACTTTAGTTGATAAGTGACCTGAGAACATAGGACAAGATGCCCCCGTGATAGAGGTACTCCTGCTCTTTGGGAGTATCAACCCTCACTGTCACGGGAATCTGTTTCCCGTCTAGGGTTACCTGGACCCTATCTTGGAGAGACATCCCAGGAACC
Organism: Acidimicrobiales bacterium; assembly: GCA_027452005.1. Classification (GTDB taxonomy): domain Bacteria; phylum Actinomycetota; class Acidimicrobiia; order Acidimicrobiales; family JAKAVM01; genus JAKAVM01. The sequence continues at coordinate 58,354 of DAIDHF010000003.1, read as the reverse complement.
CAACCATCTAGTCCGGTTACCTCAAGTGACTCAAGACCCCTTATCTGCAAGGTTTGCGCACTCTCTCGGGCCGCAAACTGAAGGGGCAATACTCCCATTCCGACCAGGTTGGACCGGTGTATCCTCTCAAAGCTCTCGGCAATTACGACCTTTACGCCCAGTAGGGCAACTCCCTTTGCGGCCCAGTCTCTGGAAGATCCCGACCCGTACTCTTTGCCGGCCACGATTGCTAGGGGAGTTGACTTTGCCCTGTAACGTTGGGCGCAGTCAAAAATAGGTTCGGGGTCGAGCTTTTCGAAGTCTTCTTGTGTGTAGGAGATCTCTGGGTCCAAGAACTTGGAGTAACCACCCTCAACTTGCGGGTTCATCTGGTTTCTTATTCTGGTATTGGCAAGAGTTCCCCTCATCATTACCTCGTGGTTACCCCGTCTAGATCCATAAGAATTGAAGTCCCCAACGGCCACTTTGTTCTCTTCAAGCCAGACCCCGGCTGGACTGGCCACCTTGATGGACCCGGCCGGGGAGATGTGGTCGGTTGTGACCGAGTCACCCAAAACTGCCAGGATCCGGCCACGGTGGAGATCTGATAACCCCTGGGGATCTATAGTGAGGTTGTCAAAGAACGGTGGACGTTGCACATAGGTTGACGTGATATCCCAGCCGTATCGGTCTCCTTGACCAGTCGGTAGGTCTCTCCACCTCGAGTCTCCCTCAAATACTCCCGAGTAGCTCTTGGCAAACATGTCCGAGGTGATTGAGGTTTCTAGCGCGTCAGCAATCTCGGCCTGGCTTGGCCAGATATCTCTTAGGAAGACCTCTTTACCATCGGGTGTGTATCCCAGTGGTTGGCGATAGAGGTCGATGTCCATTGTCCCGGCCAGAGCGTAAGCCACTACAAGAGGGGGTGAGGCCAGATAGTTCATCCGGACGTCTGGATTGATACGCCCCTCAAAATTCCGGTTTCCAGACAACACGGCCACAGCCGACAGGTTGTTCTGGGCAATTGCCGCCGAGATCTCTGGAGCTAGAGGACCGGAATTACCAATACAGGTGGTGCATCCGTACCCGACCAGGTTGAAACCGAGTTTGTCTAGGTATCTGTCCAGGCCGGCCCGCTCTAAGTACTCGGTAACTGCTTTTGAACCCGGCGCTAAAGAGGTCTTCACCCAGGGCTTTGTCGTAAGTCCGGACTCGACGGCTTTTTTGGCGAGCAACCCGGCTCCTAGCATTACCGAGGGATTGGACGTATTAGTACAAGAAGTTATGGCTGCAATGACAACACTTGCATGACCCAGATCGAACTCGTCGCCTGAAGCAAGTCTTACCTTGACAGGACCCCTACCCACATCTACCTGCCCGTCTACAAAGGCCTTGGCTAGGTACTCCTTGGACAATTTGAGGGGAACTCGGTCTTGGGGTCTTGAGGGCCCGGCAATCGAGGGCTCCACCGAGGCCAGATCCAGTTCAACGACCTGGTTGTAGATCGTATTAGACTCCCCTGCTGAGGCATGAAAAAGACCTTGGTGCTTTGCGTAGGCCTCCACGAGGGCTACCTGTTCTAGAGACCGCCCGGTCATGGTTAGATACCGTAACGTCTCAGCATCGATTGGAAAGATTGTTGCCGTCGAGCCATATTCGGGAGACATATTTCCTATCGTGGCCCGAGTTTCTGCGGTAACATGACCAACAGAGGGCCCGAAGACTTCGACAAACTTGCCCACGACGCCAACCTGACGGAGGAGTTGAGCTATGGTCAAGACGAGGTCAGTTGCCGTGGCTCCCTCTGGCAGGGAACCTGATAACTTGAGTCCAACCACCTCGGGAATCAACATGGAGATTGGTTGTCCGAGCATGGCCGCCTCGGCCTCGATGCCACCAACCCCCCATCCCAAGACCCCGATTCCATTGACCATGGTCGTGTGTGAGTCAGTACCAACCAAGGTGTCGGGGTATGCCTGGTTGTTCGTGTCCACAAATACAACTCGGGCCAGGTACTCCAGGTTGACCTGATGGCAGATGCCAGTCCCGGGAGGTACCACCGAGAAGTTGGAAAATGCCTCTTGACCCCAGCGCAAGAACTGGTAGCGCTCTGAGTTCCTCTCGAACTCAACCTGGCTGTTCTGGGCGAATGCCTGAGGGGTTGCGTAGTTGTCGACCACTACCGAGTGATCGATTACAAGCTCTGCCGGGATGAGAGGGTTGATCTTGGCCGGGTCGCCCCCTAAGGCAACCATAGCGTCCCTCATCGAGGCTAGATCACACACCGCCGGGACGCCGGTGAAGTCCTGCATGAGCACTCTTGCCGGGGAAAACGCGATCTCTTGACTGGCAGGCTGTCCGTCCCAATTGATCAAGGCGTCAATCTCAGACCGGTTAACCGAGATATCGTCCTCATTTCTCAGGAGGTTCTCTAGAAGTATCTTCAGGCAAAATGGCAGCCTTGCAACGTTGCCACCCAGTAGGTTACTTGACAACGAGTATATGGAGTAGGTGCGACTACCAACTTTTAGTTCCTCACGGGCTTTGTAGGAGTTCTTGCTCATACCCTCCAACCTAGTCCTAAATTTGAAGTTCGGAAAACTGCCAGGCTAAAGGCTAAACCGAACCTGTTCTCCTAGGTGGTATTGTGCTCGCTTTCGGCACCCAAGTGGTCCACGAGGAAATGAACAGGATGGTGTCCAATCACAAGATCGGTGACACACCTAGCCGAAAGTCTGGTGGTTACACACAATTGCTATGTCTCGAATTACGATTTCAGGTGGAGCGCTCTAACGTGCGAGCTTGGGTGTTGGTCGACTCCAATCATGTTGGGAATCTAAGATCACGTGTGAGGTACCCCGCAGCAGTCGTGATCAGTTGTTAGAAAGTGTCAACTCTAAAGAGAAAATCCGGTAGGCTGTATCTATTATGAACTCGCTCCCGACTGAGAATTCACTTTTCCCGGATCACACTCTGGCAGGTAAAGGGGGTCTAAAGGACGAATCGATCAAGATCATGGTGGACCGCTTCCCCGAACTGGCCGGCACGGCTGACTCATTGAGACAAGCCTGTCGGGCGACAGTAGAGAGCCTGGCCGGTGACGGTACCTTGTTCCTAGCTGGGAATGGGGGAAGCCTAGCTGACTGCTTACACATCGCCGGGGAACTCAAGAAGAGCTTTGAGAGAACTCGGACTCTTCCACGGGCCATGATAGACCGCCTCCGTGAGTTCCCTAATGGGCCGGAGATTTCAGTAAACCTCCAGGCGGGACTGCGGGCAATAGTACTTGGATGTGACCCGGTCTTGGCCTACGCCGTCGATAACGACATAGAGGCAAGATTCATGCAGTTTGCCCAGGAGCTTTACGCCCTGGCTCGACCTGGTGACGTCTTTCTAGGAATTTCAACTAGTGGCAAGGCCAAGAACGTGCTCAACTGTGCGACCGTGGCCCAGGCTGCCGGGCTGCCGGTCATCTTGTTCACCGGACAGAACGAGAGCCCTCTGTCTGAGTTGGCCGATCACGTGTTGCGGGTACCCTCCACCAAGACCGCCGAGATCCAGTCTCTGCACTCTCAGCTATATCACGTATACTGTCGGGTGATTGAAGACACCTTATTCGGATAGACGCGTGCACGATAACTCGTGGCTCTGTCGGACTACCACGGCCTTTTGCCGGGCCCGGCTGACAAGGTCTGGTTCCAGGGATATAGAGAGCTTTTGACCGGCCATTAGAACAATACCCTCAAAGTTGTTATAGCCTGGGAACACTCCAATTCAACAGCTCCGGCCTGAACGAGAGCGGGACCCAGGTCTCGTTCACGGGCGTCACACATGATGGCTTGTGTTATTGGGTGACCCTCTAGTGAAACGGTAACCCTTTTTGGAGCCGATTCAAAAGATCGGAGACGAATAATATAGCCATCTCCCCGGGTCGCCTTCTTCAAGGTCATCGGCAATATAGTGGGTTGCGAGGTTGCTACGTACGACCTGACCGAGTCATGTCCCCTACCTGCAAGGTGTTTGTGCGACAGCCCAAAGAGGCCGTTCTCTTTCCAGGTGCCGTCCTCGGAAAATACTAGAGACATCTCAAAGGTACAAGGTCCCCCGTCGTGACCCCGAGCTGGAAATCCTGGGATCGGGATAAACCCAAGGTAGCGCTCCTTGGGAGCGTTTCTCATCATGACAATCTCTGCGACGCTCTCGGCTTGGATGTCGCCTAAAAGCCGCTTGGCAAACCTGGACCCAGAACCCTTAGAGTGCAGACAGATCGCCGTAGAACGCCCCAGAATGGTCGATACCCCAGGCCCGGCCCCTGACCTAAAGTCCGCAAATGACTGGACCGGCCAAAAGGTTGGGTCAAAGTGATTCTTGCTGGCTCGCTCGACGACCTCACCAGGACAGTCCATTGTAAAGGAAGACAGGTCTTGGGTAAGACCGACCCTACAGGTAATCGTCCTGCCGGTCGGAGCTTTGCTAGTGCAAGAAAATCCCAGAACCATGAGATTGGTGCCTGGCGTTCTAAGTCCAAGGTGGTAGATGGTGACAAGCCTGTGCCCGGCAAGTGTAGATGTCGAGGTCACCCGTAACTGTCCAGGTCGTAGCTCGTCTTGGTCTACTTCAACCGTGGCCTTCCCCTTTGACGATCTGGCCACTTGAGCAAACTTACCCCCCCGGAACTCCATACCCATTCGCCAGAGACCCCCGTGGTCGTCATAGGAGATAACGTCAAAGTTTTCGAAGTCCCCGAGTAGCTCTTTAGCCGAGGCCGACTTGAGTGAAACCAGACACCCACCGCGCTTTTCATCAAAGATGGCCTCTCCCCAGTTGGGGATCTCAACGGTCACCAGGGTCCCGGCCCGGTCAACCCTTGCATCCGATCCCGCCTTAGAGGAGGTCTTCTTGGAGTTGCCCTTGGGGTTTTGTCCGTGATTCGGGGAGACCTCAGTTCCCGAGGTAGCCAGCTGGTCGATGGCCCGAGCAAGCCAGGGTGCCTGTTCCTTGCGATAGACCCGATGCGGGGAGGTCCCGGTAATAAAGTCGTGATGGTTGGAGGTGGCCAAAATCCAGCGAGGGTCGTAGGAATTGGCGGGTAGGTCAACGTGTTGGCCAGTTTCACCAGGCTGGTTGTCCGGTTCAAGGCTGTCCATCACGGCTCGGGCATCGTGATCTATAAGTTGGTCTGTCAAAAGGCGGGCGTTCTGTTTCAAGGTGGGCCTTGAAGCCAGGAAACCACTGAAGTACGGGTTGGGGTCTAAGGGAATCTCAGGAAGCTTGTCTCGGTGCGTGCCTACCAGGGCAAAATAGTCGTCTAGCCCGGCATTTATAACCCACACTCCGGTGTCTGGATAGTAGGTCTTGTTGTAACGGTCCAACAGGTCCACGAGTCTCGGAATGGGCGCTGAAAAGTCAAAGCCGATGGGACACAAGAGATAAGGGGTCCGAGCGTGGCGGGTTAGTTGTCTGGTATATCGGGCAATGCGTCCGGCCACATGGGCCGGGGCTCGGTTTGGGACTGCTAGAGGTGCCCCGGCTACCCGGGTGAGTCCACTGTGGGCTAGGAGTTCACCCTGGCCATACCCGAAGGCTACCCAGTGGGCAAGTACCTTGCTCCCGTCAGAGGAGGTCCAGATAAAGTCCTGAGACTTTTCAATCTTTGACAAGAGATGTGCCGAGGTCCCCGGGCGGGGATACTTGCGTGGCGACTCGGTCTCACAGCCTAAAAAGAACTGGCCGTCAATCCGGCAGATGGCCACATTGGCCACCCCGATCGCGGTCATCAGGGACGCCATGCCCGGGGTATGGCCAAAGGAGTCTGGAAAGTAAGCCAGATCTGGCTCGACTAAGATTCCGTTGTCCAAGAGCCACTGTTGGCCCTCCAGGTAGTCTCTTATTAGAGACTCCTCGGTTGGGATCAGGGTATCTGGGGTAGTTACCCCGCACCCCATCAATCGGAGCCGGCCTGAGTTGATCAGCTCACGCACGGTATCTTGTTTGTCGGGGTTTCTCTCGAAGTACATCCGGATAAAAAAGGCGCACTCCACCGAGTAGACCCGGCGTGGCTGGGCTAGGAGTTCACCAATGACCTGGTCCAGGTTTCGCTTGACCCGTAGTCTGTAGTATCCCTCAGAGGTCAACATCCAGTTGGGGTCCCAGTGGCTGGACTCGGTGAAGACGAGGACCTGGTTGGCATCGCTGGGAATTCCCAGGGACTCTCGGATCTTTTTCTCGACAACCCGGTCGTCTATTTCTGGGCTACGTGACGATGCTTTGGCGAGTAAAGAGACCGGAGCATCCGGGGTCATCTTGAAAGGGCCTTCATGGTAAAGATGATAGTATCTGGTAATATCGCGTGCTCGGCTGAGCAGGTATTGCCTTAGGGTTATGAACTCACGAATGGAGAACTTGGATGGTGGAACTCTCTTCTCATCTCTCACACGCCGTTAACGAGAGATCGCTCGGGGGACCGTTCCCGGCGGGATCTCAGGTCGCCCTGTTTGGAATGGGATGTTTTTGGGGGGCTGAAAAGAAGTTCTGGGACCAACCCGGGGTGTGGGTCACGGCCGTTGGATACGCGGGTGGGTCAAGCCCTGACCCGACCTACAGCCAGGTCTGTTCCGGTAAGACCGGTCATGGCGAGGTCGTCTTGGTGGTCTTCAACGAGGACCAGGTAACATACCGTGACCTCTTGAAGGTGTTCTGGGAGAGCCACGATCCAACCCAGGGGATGCGCCAGGGAAACGACATCGGGACCCAGTACCGGTCCATGATTGGCTGCACCACACCCACCCAGCTAGATCAGGCCAATCAAACCCGAGACCTGTTCCAGGTCGAGTTGTCTAGGAATGGGTACGCAAAGATCACTACCGAGATTCTCTTTCCTGCCCCACGGTTTTATTATGCCGAGGACTACCACCAACAGTATCTTGCCAAGAACCCGTCTGGATACTGTGGTCTGGGCGGCACCGGGGTGTCATGCCCGATCGGTCTAGCCAGAGCCAACTAAACCTTGGATAATGAGACTGGTTGAAGAAACCAAGACCCACAGTATTGCACCCAAGGCAAGAGGGGCGTACCCTTCTCGTTTCATATGGGCCCAACTCGAAGAGAGCCCAATAGCGCCCAGGGCGACTGTAATCACGTAGATCCCCAAGTCACTAGCGGTTGACGATACCTGGTGAGGAACCAGTCCAAGTGAGTTCAAAGCCACGGCTCCAATAAACCAGAGTACGAACACGGGAAGGATTGAGCGTAAGCTACTCCAGAACTTTGGGGGGTCGATCTCGCGAGTTCCCACCCGTTGGCTGCGACCACTCGTCTGGCGGGCCAGAACGAAGGTGATAGGAATAATCGCCAAGGTCCGGGTTAGCTTGACAATAACCGCCAATGAGGCCGACTGGTGCCCAAAAGACGACGCTGCCGCCACGACCGATGAGAGGTCGTTTATTGCGCTACCAGCCCAGGTGGAGAAAAACTGGGAGTTCATGTGAAAGATGTGCCCTACGATCGGGAAAAACACGGCCGCGATAACGTTGAATGTGAATATCGTGGTCATGGCGTAGGAGACCTGGTCGTCGTCGGCCCTTATTACCGAGTCCGTGGCGGCTATGGCTGAGGCCCCACAAATTGCCGTACCTACCCCGATGAGGTTTCTTAGTTTAGGAGCAATGGCTAACTTGCGCCCTATAAAGTACTGGCCAACTAAGGCCACGAAGATCGTCCCGGCCAGTACCGGGACCGACCTCAACCCGACCGAGGCCACCTCGGATAGAGACAGGTCAAGTCCTAAGACCACTATTGAGACCTGCAGGCTCACCTTGGCAATCACGCGCAGAAATTGCCTCTCGCCAACCGAAAATACGAGCCGGGTTGAGAGCAAGGTCCCGATCACAATGGCCAGGGTGGCCGAACCTAGAACGTGAATCTGGGTTCCGAGGGCTATAGAAACCCCTATTACCAAACCTAAAATTGAGATCGGTCTGGCAAATTTCATATTACTGTGAGAGTCTCATAATTTGGTGACCCAAAGAACCCCCTCTTGGCTTATCTAGGTATAAGCTTTCCTTATGCCTCTTGCCGAACCTATAGTAGACCTTCGTTCAATAGATCTCTTTGCTAGTGTGGCCAAACTCGGGTCGATTCAAAAGGCGGCCAAGTTGCATCAGATGACCCAACCTGCTGTGAGTATGCGAATCTCTTCTTTGGAATCTGTGTTAGGCGTCAAGCTCTTAGATCGCTCTAGCCGGGGTTCCACCCTTACTCAAACCGGGTCGGTCGTGGCAAGGTGGTGTGACCGGATCTTATTTGAGGTCGACGACCTGATGATTGGTTGCAAGACCCTGGCAGGGTCTCAAAAATCAGAGATCAAGATAGCGTCAAGCCTGACTATTGCCGAACATTACGTGCCGGGCTGGATCGCCTCGCTAAAAGCCCGCTTTGATAAACTTTCAGTCTCCTTGAAAGTAGTTAACTCAGAGAACGTTGTTGAGCTAATTTCCAGTCGGGCCGTTGACGTCGGTTTCATTGAGACATCGAAGGCCCCTTCACTGGGCAAGGCCACTGGATGTAAGACCTTCTCGCGTGACAAGCTCGAATTGGTCGTGGCCCCCTCTAGTCCTCTCGCGCGACGAAAGCGGCCTGTTGTCCCAAACGAGCTAGCCTCGATGGCTCTGGTGGTTCGCGAGTTCGGCTCGGGAACCCGTGAAGTACTTGAGAGCACGCTTGCCTCCCAGGGTCTCTCCCTTGTGGTGGCCGCAGAGATGGGCTCTAATACCTCCATCGTGCAGGCCGCCGAGGCCGGGCTTGCCCCTGCAGTCCTTAGTGAAATGGTCGTTGCCGACTCGACCTCGCACGGGAGGCTAGTTAGAGTTCCCCTGGACGGGATTGAGTTTATCCGGCCGCTTAGGGTGATCTGGAATAAGGCGACCATGACTGAACATACTAGATTTCTTATTGGACTTATGTTGACTAATGTTTAGTTCTTCTTACCAAGTCTCAGACCAAATAACCGGCTCATCACCGAGCTTGAGATCAAACTCAAGGTAGAGACATGACAAAAGTGATCCAATATCTATTTGGTCCACGGGTCAATTAGAGAGTGCGAGTCATACGCTAAAGATCCCGGACCAGTAAATTGTAGAAATCGACTCAGATTAAGAACAGTTTGGAGAGCCCAGCAGAGCAAATAAACAGGTTATTTCCAAATTATCCCGGAACCCCTTCACGAATCTCTCACATGTGTTTGGAACAAGCAGTGGCTAAGCCGAAGATGGGGGTACTGGCCGTTCGCCGGTTCCGTCACCCTCGCCGCCGAACTCCTTGCAGAGACTGACGATCGGTATCGCGTAATTCTCATCTATCAGATTGAGTTTTATAGAGTGCAAGCCGATTTCGTAGTCAAACCCAACTTTGACCTCAACTCCGGCGTTAGCTTCAAGACAGGCCTCCATGCTCCAAGACGCCGAAGGGCCGTCTACATTAGAAGCCCCGGCGGTGGCTTTCGCTTCCAGCTTTGGACCGGCTTCGATATAGGGGCTTACAAGTCCATCCTCGATCTCGAGAGCTAACTTTCCCATAAGTTCAACCGACGTATCAACGGTACCGTCAGCGGACACCGTAGGAGTAATGTCATTTGAGGCGCTGTCAATTGGGGAAGCTCCCGCCGAACAGTTTGCCGAAACGCTAAAGGTTGTAAAATTTATGGAAGGATTACAGCTGGCATGTGCACTCAGTCCAATCGTGGCAGTGGCAGTCTGAACAATCTGAGCAGAAACGCTTGCTTCAACTCCAACGGTCCCCGAAAGCTCTAGCGAGAGCACCGGCTGGATAATGATTCCCTCAATCTCGATCTCCTGGAACTTATATTCGGCAAGAGTCTTGGTGTAGGTGCAATCAGCATGAGCCGCCACCGTTGCATCTACCTCTGCGGACTCAGTGGTCGAAATACTCGTCGACACCTGTAAATATGGGTGAAGGCTAAGAAAATCATGTGAGTCGGTAAAGTTGAACGAGGGAAGGATAGAAAGGCTACCTCCGGCCGTAAACGTCGCTCCGCCCGAGCACTCGAATCCGTCTTCCGTGTGGGGCATTGTGATCACGATCGGATGAAGGGAGCGGTGAGGAGAAAGGTCATGAGGGGTGAGTACCCGGGGAACTCCGCCTGCGATATTTGGGGCAAGGTCAGTTGCATCTAAAGTCCCTGAAAGTGAAAACGTCCCGGCGGTAAATACGTCATCTAGGCTGGCCGGTTGAGTTGAGACCGAAACCGTCCCGTCGGGATTGGTAGTCGTCGATGTTACCGTTCCAAGAAATCCCGAAGGCGTCGCGGGTGTCACTCCCACTTCGAGCACCTGGCCAACCGGAGGAGGGATGGTCCCTTGGTTCAAGATAAGGGTCTGGGTTGAGCCCGGAGTTCCGCTCAAAGACACCACGTTGGCTGAATTGACTTTTGTGGTCGTAGATGGAATAAGAATCCCCTCGGTTGCCATGCCAACTACCGGAGCGTTCAAGTGCTGCGCTGTCGATGACGTAGTAATGGCACCGGCGTCCCCAAAGTTGAATATGTCGCCGTTAGAGGCGGTCAACCAGTAGCCGGCTCCATCGACAGTCGAGGTGATGGAAATAATTGAGATACCCGACGTGGTTCCCTGATATGACCCGAAATTAGTCACACTTCCGAAACCGAAAACCTCCCCGGTCGAGGTTACGACCCAATAACCCGCCCCGTCGGGACTAGACGCCATCGAGACGACCGGATTTGATAGGTGGCCAGTCGAAGGAGAACCGTAAAAACTCGCGTCCCCGTAAGCGAAAACTCCGCCATCGGAACCTAACAGCCAATATCCGGCGCCATCGGGGGTCGCTGCCATAGCTACGATAGGAGCTTGAAGATTGGTCCCTCCAAGAGAGCCGTAGAATTTGGCGTTACCAAAGGAGAATACTCCACCATCGGCGGCAACTAACCAGTAGCCGGCTCCGTCAAACGTTGACGCCATTCCGACGACTGAAGAGACTAGTTGTATATCACCGGCCGACCCAAAAAACCCGGCGTTTCCATAGGCGAAGACTCCCCCGTCGGAAGCCACTAACCAGTAACCGCTGCTGTCGGGGGTGGCCGCAATACCCACAACAGGCTTATTGAGGTGAATGGACCCGGCCGACCCAAAAAACCCGGCGTTTCCATAGGCGAAGACTCCCCCGTCGGAAGCCACAACCCAGTTACTGGACTGAGAACCTCCCGTAGTCCCAGCCTGATGTGGAACCGCCGTCGATCCAACTTGAGAAGGAGCGTCCTGCGCTGCCCCTACTGGAGCAATTGAAGTTCCAAAAACTAGTGCGATCACACTAAATAAGGCCGTCGAGATCAGATATCTTCCTCTAAGGATCTTTTTCATCGAGCACCTTTCTTAGAAGTTTTTGAATGTGCCGCCGGCACCGACAACGCGGATTCAACCAAGGCAACCGCACTTGGACCCTTTCCTACATCTACAGTTGACGAGATCGAGTCCGTAGATACACTAACAACCGAGACCGTTCCGTCGTTGTAGTTGGCAACAAAGGCTTCGGAGCCGTTCTGGCTAAAGACGATCGCATCCGGTGCATTTCCAACCTGGACTATTTGAGGTGGCGAACTTGTCGAGTCAGTTTGTTCGACAGCTATGGTATTGGTACCGAAATCGGCAACATAGACCTGTTTCCCGTCTGGGGTAATCGCAACGGCCATCGGATGAGTCTCAACGTTAAACGTCGCCGAGACAGTTCCCAAAGAGGTGTCTATCACCGAGACCGTTCCGTCGTTGTAGTTGGCGACATAAACCTTACTGCCGTCTGGCGCAATCGCGAGAGCCGACGGCCCACTTCCCACGGCAATGTTCCCAGCAGTAACCGAGTCGTTCCCTGTATCAATTACTGAAACCGTTCCACTCCCACTGTTTGCAACGTAGACTTTCGTCCCATCTGGCGAAATTGCAATTGCTAGAGGATCAAGCTCAACGTCTATCGTAGAGGTGACTGTGTCGGAAGATGTATTGATCACCGAGACCGTCCCGTCGGTAAAGTTCGCAACGTAGGCCCTGGAACCGTCGGGAGATATAGCAACCGCAGACGGACCTTGACCTACAGAAATCGTCGAAGAGACAGCCCCGACGACCGTGTCTACCACCGACACCGTGTTGGCGTCGAAATTAGCCACGTAGGCCTTGGAACCATCAGGAGTTACTGCCACCCCATCCGGACCACTTCCGACTCCGATAGACGAAAGGACCTCGTTGGTTGCGGTGTCGACTACCGAAATCGTGTTGTCGTCAAAGTTAGTCACATAGGCGAGATTCGTATGTGGATATGAAGGTTGATTGGCCGCAGGCAGCATTGCAATAGCCGACGGTGCGAGTCCTACGAAGATCGAGTTCATGGTAACCTGATTGTTGGACGGGGATATCTCCGATACCGTATTGAATGCCCCGTTGCTAACGTACACAGATCCATCCGGGGCAATCGCTATTGCCGACGGAGCACCCTCGTTCTTGGTGGCTGAGTTCCCCATTGGTAACGTATCGGTCACTGTCCCCGAAGATGTCGAGATCACCGAAACCGAACCGCTGTTGCCATAAGTGCAGACTGCCGGAGTAGCTTGTGTGCAGGTAAGATCACTGTTTCCCACGTAAACAGTTTTACCGTCAGGCGAAAAGGCGATAGCGTCGGGAACGTGACCAACGCTTATCGTCGACGATACCGACTTCGTTGCCACATTTATTACTGACACCGTGTTGTCTTGAGAGTTGGCAACATAAGCTGAGGATCCGTCTGGAGAGATCGCGATTGCGTCAGGTCCCATGCCGACGTCGATCGGCGGGGTCTCGACATAGTTAGACGTGTCGATTATAGTAACGTCTCCGACAAGACTCGGCGTCGAAGACCCAGAGCTGACGTTCAAATTCGCGAGATCGACGTCGTTTAATATGAACGCCTTGGTCCCATCTGGAGAGATCGCAATCCCAAACGGGTCAAATCCGGTGTTGATAGTAGCCGTGACCGTGTTAGTGGATGTGCTTATCACCGAAATCGTTCCGGTTGTACTAGTTGGATCAAGTTGAGCCTTCTGCGAGTACGAGTTTACCACAAATATCTTGGAACCGTCCGGAGTTATCGCAATCGCTACCGGGTTCATTCCAACCTGGATAGTTGTGGAAACGGTATTAGTCGCCGTATTGATTACCGAAACCGATCCCGTCGTAAAGTTTCCGGCATTTGCGCTTGAGGCTGAAGCCGGATTGTTGTTCACTACGTATGCCCACTTATGATTTGGCGTAATCACAACTGCCATCGGAGTATTCCCGACCTCAATCGTCTTGACGGATTGTTTAGTAATAGTATCGACTACCGATACTGTATTGGACTGGGCATTGGCGACATAAGCCTGCTCGTCCGGTGTATAGATGAACTGATCGGCCGACGACGTTGCCGACGTAATCCCATCGGAATTTGTTATCCTAACGTCGACCGTACCAGGCGACCCGCTGTCGGCGGGCGAGCTGACCGTGAGGGAAGTGTCTGAAACTACGGAAACAGAAGTTCCCAAGCTTGTGCCGAACTTGACAACTGGAACACATGAAGCTCCACAAGAGAATCCGGTACCGGTAATCGTAACATCAGTCCCCCCGGCCGCGGGTCCCTGAGACGGGGTGATCATTGTAATCGTCGGAGGTGCCACTACCAGTTGAACCGCCCCGGCATCACAGGCTTGTCCAGAAGAACCAACAACCCCACGTTGATCGATTACTCCACTAGCCGGACAATAAGTTGCCGTTCCCGACGGGACAAGTCCGGCTGCAGGATTACCTTTTTCCAAAACGACGGTCTGGGTTGGACCACCGTTCGAAGCAAGGGCTCCAAGTTGAGTTGCAGCCATATTTGAGTTATCGGTGGTCACTTTGGCATTCTCACAACTTGAGTCTGTGCCGGCGTTATAGCCGTTATCCGTCCAGGTACCGCCAAGCTGTGCACACGAATCGCCAAAGACGTCGGCCTCCACGGTTACTGAACCGCCGTTCTCAATGTCGTCGCCATATTTGCCGACGTTAGAGACGAAGGTGGATGAGAAAACTGACGTCGCTCCGGCGGGATTAGTAATAGCTCCTCCATCGTTCACAGCGCTATTATTGGAGAACGTCGAGTTCGATACTACCAAGGCGCCAAAGCTATCAATCGCTCCACCACTATCGGAAGCTGAGTTGTTCAGGAAAGTCGAATTTGAAACGTTGACGCTTCCTATGTTGTTTATTGCCCCGCCATCTTTACCCGCATTATTCGAAAGTGTAATGTCGTTGACATCAAAAGTCCCCTGGTTGTCGTTTGAGATGGCCCCCCCGAATTGCCCGTTCCCACCTTGAATTGTGATTCCGGATTGTGTTCCGTCGGTAGCCACCCCGGTCAGAGTATAGAACCCTCCGTTGCCAATGGTAAGAATGGCTCCATTCCCACCCGATTTTATAATCGGATCAGCCACGCCACCAGCTGGCTCTATAGTTAAAGGATGCTCTTTTGAGGTTCCAGGTGTGTCGAGCGTAAAGTTCCCCGAGTACTCGCCATCGGCAACGGTCGTACTACCCGGAGTTACTAACGCGATCGTGTCACCAGCATTGGCAACCAGTAGCGCAGAAGTAAGTCCGCAAGGACTAGCGGAACTAGATCCGGCCTGATTGGCTACGCAGGTCACCGGTACCCGTGTATTGTGCGCCGATACATACCAGATTCTCGGCGGAAGCGAGAGTTGAACTGCTCCCGCATCGCAGGGTTGCCCAGGCGAATTCCCGATACCTCGTTGGTCGAGAACGCCAGTATCGGGACAGTAGGGATTTACGTGAGGCGGGATCAATCCAACTGCCGGATTACCGGGTAGAAGAGCAATGGTCTCGGTCGGACCTCCATTATTTGTGAGAAGTGCCGAGTCAAGTTCGCCTGTTTGCGACATCGTCGAGCCATCGGTTTCTACACTAGCTCCCTCACAAGTTGCGTCGGTCGAAACGTTGTAACCATTATCCTGCCACGTCGTTCCTTGATTACACGAACCGTCAAGAATGTCTGCCGCAACTTCCACGCTCCCGGAAGTTCCGTTAAAAATGGTTGCCCCAGAAGTTACCTGAGTGCCTGTCTTAGGCGAGGTAGAGTTGGCGACAAAGGTTGACTCGATAACGTCCGTTGATCCAACTGGGTTGTAGATTGCACCCCCGTCGTCACTTGCGGTATCTTCGAAAAACGTAGAATTAGAAATATTGATCGAGCCAACCAGCCCACTATTATTGGTATTGTCGTAATTGTCGATCGCTCCTCCGTAGGAGGCTGTGTTATCTGAAAACGTCGAGTTTGAAACTTGGAGCGATCCTCCGTTAACATCTATTGCTCCTCCATATGTAGCGCGATTCCCTGAGAAAGTTACGTCGCTAACGGTAAGGTTTGAGTTTCCGGCGTTTATTCCGCCTCCGTTCCCGCTTGAACAGTTCCCGATGGTAATCCCCGAAAGGTTTTTATCGCTGGACACGCCTGTAATAACATAAAAGCCACCGTTTGAAGCAGTAAAGGCGCTTCCTGAGAAGTTGTTTGAAAACGTTGGATCGGATACACCTTGTCCGGGTTCAATTGTTAGCGGATCTGCCTGAGAAGTTCCCGGCGTGTCTAGAGTGTAGGACCCGGTGTAAGGACTAGACGATCCCGAGATTAGCTCAATTATATTGCCTGGAGCAGCTACCGATAGTGCGGATGAAAGGCTACAAGGATTGGAAACGGAATTCCCCGACCAAACTGGAAGACAACCGGTTGTCGACGTGGATGAGACATACCAGACTAGATTATTCGGGAGGTAGATAAATCCGAAGAAGAACGATTTCGAACTTGTTGGGCTCGATACAGTAATCTGGGCGTACGTCGGCCCCGAACACTGCCCGGGACAAGCCGGAGCAATTGCTGTGATCTGAGAAAGAGAGTCCACGCTAAATGAAGTCGCCGGGCTCGATACACCTCCTAATAGCGACTGAAACTTTACCGAGTTAGCGCCGGTAAATCCGGTCCCGGTTATACAAACCGTCGATCCCCCAGCAATGGGCCCCCAGTTGGGACCCGTTGCTGGGCAAGACCCGTTGGTAGAAGTCGTTATCTGGGTGATCGAGAGTGGGGGTGGACTACCTCCGGTCTGAACCGATCCGATGTCGCAAGGTCCGCCTGACGGACTCGGATCGCCTCTTTGGTCTGTCGTGGGACAAATCGAATAGTTCGCCCCGTCGATTGCTAGGCTGGTAGGTGATATCGCCCCTATGACCGGACTTCCACCAGCTGGCCTCATAGTCTGGGTCAGTCCCCCGTTATTGGCTAACGGACCGAGTTGAGATGTGCTAAAAGTTAAGTCACCGGTGGCACTATCGGGACAGCCATTCGACACAACCGAGGCGTTGTAGCCCGCGTCGATAATGTTGCCCTGGCAAGTATCCGCCAAGATCGAGGCGGCAACGTATATAGTTCCACTGCTTTCGAGTCCATCCGCTCCGTTGCCCTGGTGCGTATTACTAGCACTAGTCGAACTAACGAAGGTCAGGGTTCCGCCTCCGGTATTGGAGATCCCGCCGCCCCCACCTGCGGCGGCATTGCCGGTGACCGTCGTGTTGGTCATTGTCATCGTGCCGACATTGTCAACACCACCGCCTCCAGAGTTATGAGCAGTGTTATCGGAGATCGTCGAATCCGAAATCGCCATGGTTCCCGAGTTCTCGATTCCTCCTCCACCGCCTCCGGGGAAATCAAAACCGTAGGCAGTATTTCCCGAAATCGTGCAGTTGTTTAGTGCCATCGTGCCCAGGTTGTAGATTCCTCCCCCACCCGAACCCGTATTGTTAGAAGTAATCACGCAGTTGTTCAAGTCTAGGGTTCCGAAGTCGTTCTCAATCCCTCTCGCCTTCCCGGTTATCGTGACATCATCTATTGTCGTCGTTCCGGTAAATGCCCCGTTGTAATTCAATTGAATGGCATCATTTCCAGAATTGGCCTGAATCCAATACGCCCCATTTGTGCTCGACAAGGGCTCGATAGTGACTGGAGTCGTTATGACGAAGTTTCCGACATAAGTGCCAGGCGAGGCCAAGTAGATCGTGTAGCCGCTGCCCGCATCTTCTAGGGCATACCCTAGGCTACATGGAGAAGTCAAAGTGCATAGTGTCCCGGTTCCTGCCGGAACGGCGTAAAGCACATTGGTGTACGTATATTCGTCGCTCGCACTAATCAGGGAGGTCCCACCCGGAGTTGTTACCCTTATATCGACGCTCCCGGCAGGTCCCGACGGGGCTAAGACAGTCAAAGTCGTATTGGATCTGGCAATAAACGCCGTGGCTTGGACGGAATCAAAGTATACCGAAGAGACACAGGCCCCTATGCTCCCACAGTAAAACCCGGTTCCGGTGATAGTGAGAGTTGCCCCCCCCTCGACACGACCGACTGCTGGTGAGACGGAAGTAATCGTAGGGATGCCGATATAGGTAAATTGATCCGCCGTCGTAACATCAGAAGATATTCCACCCGCCGCTACAATCGTGACGTCTTGAATATAGCTTCCATTTACGTCGGAGAACGGAGGTGCGACCGCTGTTATAGAGTTATCGGAGTTCACAGAAAAGGATTCGGCGCTTTGACCATCAAAGTCGACGCCTGACACACACGAGGTACTTGACTCGCACATAAATCCAGACCCTGATATCGAAACCTTGGTTCCTCCAGAAAGTGGGCCCAAGTTTGGAGATAAAGAATCGACTTTAAAATTTACAAAAGTAAATTGGTCCAAGGAAGTCTTTACCGATGTCCCCGCAAGGTCGGTTACAATAGTATCTACTATTCCCACGGCGTGAGAGGGCGTAGTAACCGACAGTGTGGTAGTTGCTACTCCGTTGACATTTGAGGTGAATTTGGAATTTACTGTAGCGGCTTCACCACCCATTGAAACCTTTATTGGATCGTTGGGAAGTCCGCCAGTTGGGTCATTAGTAAATTCTATCTTGATCGACGTCCCGCCCGAAGAGGACCCGAACGAAGGAGATACCGACACGATTGAAGGTGTGCTAGGAGAGAATAGACCTTCATAAATAGTTTGGATCGAGGATTGGTCAGCAGACGACCCGTTGTAGGTAGCTTGAACTGCTCCTATCTTACCGGTAGTGAATGGTGCAGGAGTACAATTAGCTTGGCCATTTGATCCGAGCGGAACACTTACGCACCCCGGAATCGGGGTGAAAGTTGACGGAATCGTTGAATTAGAATTAGAAATCCCACTCGAAAAGGTCACGGTACCTGAGGTTACCGTCGTACCAGATTGCGTGGTTACAGCCGCTGAAAAAGTAATACTCGTTCCGACTAATGCGTCAGTAAAGATATACCCAAAAACATTCTCACTTGGAGTTGACGAGGTTAGGTCAATCACTGTTGAAACTAGCGACCCGACCGTAATTTTTTCGGCATTCGAAGAAGATGTCGAGAACGTCGAAGAACCGTTGTAGCTTGCGACTACGGTGTAAGAACCCGAGTTAGGAAACGTAACAACACAGCTCGCCTGGCCCGAACTCGTCAGTTGTACGCCCATTAAACCGCTCGCGCAGGACGAAGACGGGGCTACGGTCGAGGGGCTGACCGAAAACGAAACCGTACCAGAATCTAAAATTGTCGTACCGGACGAGACGCTAGCTACAAAGGTAACCGACTGACCGACATTGACTGAACTAGTCGAGGCCGTAAGTACCGTGGTTGATGTGCTCATTACGGGAGCGGGATTCTGAAAACTAAATTGGTCAGCGCTAGACGTTGTGCTTGTACCCCCGGGGGTCGTCACGGTAACGTTGACCGTACCCGATCCGGCCGGGGAGGTGGCTGTGATGGACGTGGCGGAGTTCACGGTGAAGGAGGTGGCAGCCGTCGTTCCGAATTTGACCACAGTTGCCCCGCTAAAGTTGGTGCCACAGACCGTGACCGTGGTGCCGCCTGCTGCCGGGCCCGAAGGGGTTGTGGCAGGACAGGCACCGTTGGTGCCCACGCTCGTCACGGTGGGCACCGGCGACAGGTAATAGGCACCCATGTCACAGTTGGTCGAGGCAGGTGGTAGCGTGCCGCGCTGGTCGGTTACAGTACACACCTTGGTGCCCGCCTGGTTTGGCTCGGTTACTGGCAGACTGAAGGTGGTCGGGATAATCGCAACGGCAGGATCCGCGTAAGTAGTGGAGGGACTCGGGGTACTTCGCAGGGCTAATGTCTGAGTTTGGCCGCCATTTGATGCGAGAGTGGTTGGTAAGTAGTCATCCATTACGGTCCCATAAGTGGATGTGCCATCAGATGAAGTTCCTGAGTAGCTAGTGCCGGCTGTCAGTCCACAGGTCCCGTCGTCGTCAATGTTGTATCCGAGATCACTAGTCACGGCGCCGGCGCAGTCGCCACCACCGGCTCCAATTGGAGTATCGGAAAAGATCGACGAGGCCGTTGTTACTGTTCCAGCCGCTGCATCGATATCTCCTCCCAGAAAGCTTCCGCCTGAGCCCGGGGATCCTGAAATAGCAGGGAATGTTACCGAGCCGCCACCCCCGGGCAGTCCTGATTGGGCCTGATTGTCGGATATGGTCGAGTTCTCGATCACGATAGATCCACCACCCGAGTAGATTCCAGCTCCATTTCCATTTCCGCCAGTGCCGCCGAATCCGCCATTACCACCGCCCGTATCGGTTCCGCCAGTACCACCCAGACCACCAGATGCCGCGTTACTCGTAATTGTCGAGTCTTCAATATTGAGATTCCCGGTATTGTAGATAGCCCCTCCCTGTCCATTTCCGCCAGTGCCGCCGATTCCGCCACCACCTCCGCTTCCGGTGCCCCCGGTACCTCCGGTGCCTCCTAAAACCCCATTGAGGGTTAACGTAGAATCAACAATCGTCAGTGTTCCCGCATTAGTAATGCCTCCTCCAGTGGCATTACCTCCATTAGTCCCTGTACCGCCCGACCCGCCCGAGGTTCCCATCGATCCGACACTTCCCGTAACGTACCCGTTTTGAACAGTCACTCCCTCCAACGTGACCGTTGCCGTAGATGAAATATTCAATACTTCGTATAATCCGGCACCATCAAGTGCAACGCTGGCACCACTTGCAGCAGCAATAATAAGTGAACCAGAAAATGAAATATTCATAACTGATCCGTTCTGGTAGGTCCCAGCGGCAAGAGAAATAGTATCCCCGGTCGTCAACTCGGCCTGGCTTATCGCGTAAGCTAACGTGCACGGAGTGGTCGAGGGACATGTTCCGCTGGTGGCGCCTCCGAGTGCTTGCGCGTACAGGGTCGCCACTGCTGAGGCCTCGCCTACCAAAAGGTCTCCTATGGCGATCGAAAAAATGCTAAGGGATACCAGTACTACCAGAAAATTCCGAATACCAGGACCCAGCCACTTGCTACCTACCAAACCCAAACTAACAGCCTCCTAAAATTAGGCCAGACCCACCTAGCATTTATATAATCCCAGACATGTTAGCCCATAGTTTTACAGGAATAATATTCCAAAGCTGAAATTTGTGTAATTTTCTCAACCTTTAAGAACATGACAAAACGGTCAAGCTACTCTAAACCTTTCGCCGGTGACGCAAATGCGTACAAACTATGGTCAACAACGTCGAGATTAGCTAGTCAAGCTTGCAACAACTTACCTTGCCAACACCGCCGTTCACCCGATGTCGTCCAGCGAGATTGCCAGTGGATTGGGGTCGAAAAAGGATTTTATTGGTATTTTTACCAAATTGGCCCTACAAGCCAACAACTTCAATCTATCTCTATGAAGATAGGCCTGGTCGTGGAATCTGTCCTGATTATTCAAAGTTCAAGGAAGCATGACCAACTTAGGCACCCCCCAAGTCGCGAATTGAAAGGCTACTAACTCAGCAGCCTCCTAGAAACTTGAAATACTCTCGGCAATAGCTCCTGGAGACTCCTGGTATGATCCGCTATAGAGGGGATAGAAGCAATTACCGACGAAGGTCGCTACTTGAGTTCTTCTCTCCAAGTCTCAGACCGAATAACCTGTGCATCACAGAGCCTGAGATCAAACTCAAGATAGAGACAGGCCAAAAGTGAACCAACATCTATTCGGTACACGGGGTCAATTGGAGAATGCGAGTCATATTCTAACGATCCAGGACCAGTAAATAGCAGTTCATTGCCTGAACTATCACGCTGTATGGTCATCCGAGAATGCCACTTGACCAACTCCCTAGCTGAAGTCCCCCCCGGCGGTGCAGGTAAATAGCGCAAGGAATAAAACGGCATATCTTCTGGCATAAAGGCTTTCAGTACTGAAATGTCCATCCTTGTACTAGGACGAACAACCATGCTAACCAGCCTTTTCGTGGACGGTCTGCATAGTGTGCCTTGGACCAACTCATACTCATTTGAAAGTTCAATCTGGGCAAGCTTCTTTGGGGCCCCAAGAACTTCCCGACCTGCTGCTAGTGCGGCATCATTGGTGACGTAGATATAGGGTATGTACATTCCCAGAGTTCCAGTCTCGTCTGTGACCTGTACCAACGAGACAAATTCATTATAAGGACCAAGAGTTGAATTTCCGTAACTCGCCAAAAGGGTCATCCCAATTGGAGAATCACCAACAAGTTTGAGTCCGTCGGGAATTAGATCTTCTAAAGGCTGCGAGGTAGTAAATAGTGCAACAAGCGCTTTGCAGCCCCAGTATTCAGCTCCCCTGTCTAGGTCAACCTCATAGAGCGGGCTATCAATTGGTATACCGCCACCTCTCACCATTTTTGAGCCACCTCCTGGGGGTCGTACTCGTACTTGTCATAGTTACCAATTAGATTCCGTGCGGCATCAAGGGCAAGAACCTCCAGTGTGCCGTCTTCAATCCAAAGAGATCTCGCGTCTCTAAATAGCTTTTGAATGAGTGAGTCATCCGAAAGTCCCATGGCACCAATAACTTGTAGGGCATCATTAGCGACCTCGAAGGCTACTCGCTTTGCATATATTTGAGAACTACGGCAGTGCCGAGGTGAAGAAAACGCAAGTGGACCAATAGCAAATCCCAGGTTTGACTGAGAATTACTAGCCTCGACCTCAGTAAATCGGTCGGTGTATCGCAACATCTGCCTGGCATAGGACCTGGAAGTTTCAACCTTTTCAAACATCGAATACAGGGTTAGTTGAATGTTCTTGTGCTCGGAAATTGCAACTCCTCCTTGC
Source organism: Acidimicrobiales bacterium (assembly GCA_027452005.1). Taxonomy (GTDB): domain Bacteria; phylum Actinomycetota; class Acidimicrobiia; order Acidimicrobiales; family JAKAVM01; genus JAKAVM01. Next base: position 36,130 of record DAIDHF010000003.1, on the reverse strand, counting down.
ACCCTCTTGGTCGCATAACTGAGAGCCTCTTCTAGACATGCTCGTGCTACCCCGGTAGCAATGTTTGCAATATTCACACTCGTAGTACATAGGAGTTGATCTACAAAAATTGGGTAGAACGGCGAGTCGGCTACAAGAAGACACCTTCCCGGTACCCGTACTTCGTCAAAAAATATCTCTCCTTGCGGATCGTCGCGGACCCCTAGCATGTCAATAGGTGGGCCAATTGACACCCCTGGAGAAGACAGGTCAACAATAAAGAGCATACCGTGAGCTGGACCATCACTCTGTGAGTTTTGAGCGTGTAAGACACAGTGCGAGGCAATGGGAGCGCTTGAAACCCAGGCCGACTTTTGACCACTTATTATCCAGTCTGAACCATCGGCCCGGGCTGTAACTTGCCACTTCCCGAAATTTGTACTCCCAAGGTCACGTAAGGCCATGATCCCGTCGCTCCCGTGAATGGGTTCGGTGGCCCCCCAGCACCCGTGGAAGCGTCCTTCGCTGTCGTTTATCCAGGGATCTAACAGTTCTGCCTTCAGCTCGTCGCTCCCAAACATTGCGACCAATGAAAAGGTCAACACGTCAACTCCGAATGAGGTCGCTATTCCAAGACTACCCCAACCTAGCTCTTCCAAAAAGATGGCTTTGGCTAGTGGAGATACTTGATCGCCGTCGTCTAGGTAGTGACCGGGAAGAAACATTCTGTGATAGCCCAGAGAGCGAAGCTTAGAAATCGCGTAAAAATACGGAGATTCAGGCAATATCCGGTCCTTGGCGTTCATTCGATCTAGGGCGATGCTCGCGGGGCGTATCACGTCTTTAGCCACACTATGAGCCGCGCTCTTGATCATCGACTCCTCATCGCTGAGTGTTGCGATATCCAAGAATGCCGCTTCGTTTGAAAAGTCAGCTTCGGGACGCACCTGGACCATCTTCAATATTATAAAGATCGCTATGCCGTACCTAATACGGACTTTCGACCCTTTTTTTTCATAAAATTCAACCTAGTCTTAGTTGGTGAACGGAAATTGACACCGGTAAAGTCATACAGGTGGCATATGGAAAATCGCCATTGTCGGTGCACTTTCCAATGCGAGCGGGTTTTTCGTCTTGCAATTTTCAGGAGAAATACTTGAGTATTCGAAATCGATTGATGTACACCCTAGGGCTCGGACTAATAGCCGGAATAACAATAGCCACTACCGCGGTTGTCGGAATATCTGACATGCAACACACCGCTGTAAATGCGTACTGGAACACACAATCAATTGACTACCTTGGAAAACTACACGACGCCCTGGGAGATGCCAGAGTAGACGTCTTGACTTACTTGATTGCCCCGAGCAATCAACGCCCAGATATTACGGATGGAAGATCATCTATCGTGCCAAATAGCATGAGAGCCTTAGACACTCAAATTGGCCAATATGCCAATGGATTTCTTAGCTCTATCGGGCATGTCCAAGATAGTACTTACTTGCGCACCCAGATTATCCAGAGTGAAGACCTTATGGGTCAAGGTCTTCAGGCACTTGCAAGCTGGAGGCAGATAAGAGACGATCAGGTTCTGCCAGCGGTCAATAGCGGAAATCTTCAACTAGCAACCCAAGATACTCTAGGTAAACTTATGAACGCGTACAGGCAATACTCAGTGCCCTTCGATCAGCTGGTATCTTTGGAAACTAGGTCAATAACCCAGCAACTCCACCACGAGCAATCAACGGCTGCCAATATAAAATTGGTGCTGCTGGCTGTGATTATCGCCTCCATTGTAGGTGTTCCTATTTTCTTTGTAATCTTGGTTCGATCCCTAACCCGCCCCTTAGCCAATTCAGTTGAGGTACTTGAGGCCGTGGCAACCGGAGACCTCAGACCCAGAGTTAATCACGACTCAAATAATGAAATGGGAAGAATGGCTAGTGCGTTGAATCAGGCCTTAGACAGTTTGTCAAACTTTCTGTCTTCAATAAGTCAACACTGTGACTCACTCAATGTGGCAGCAGCAAAGCTATCTCGAGTGTCTCTCAAACTCCAGGGACAGGCTGGGATGACATCCGAACGAGCCCTGGCCGCATCTAGTGCTGCCGAAGAAGTCTCAGCAGCTGCCTCAAGTGTTTCAAGCACAACGACCCAACTTGTCGCCTCAATCACCGCAATCAGAAAAAGTACCTCAGATGCTGCGGTGGTGAGTACGTCTGCGTCTCGACTAATGGAATCGGCGAACCAGGCAGTTTACCGATTGGATAAATCTATTGAAGATATCGGAAGTATTATAAATCTTATATCTCGGATTGCAGAACAGACCAACTTGTTGGCGCTAAACGCGACAATTGAGGCTGCTCGAGCCGGTGAGGCTGGTAAGGGGTTCTCAGTCGTGGCCAACGAGGTGAAGGAGCTCGCCAATGAAACCACGGCCGCTACCGAGAAGATTGGCGATATTATAGATCAAATTCAGTCTGAATCGACTCAGATGCTAGATTATATGGGGAAAGTAAGTACGGTTATTTCAACAATTGATGATCACCAGTCAACAATCGCTTCAAGTGTCGAAGAGCAGGCAGCTGGTACCAATGAGATCGCTAGAACTATTTCTTCCTCGGCAATTACAATCTCTGAAGTATCTAGTAATATCTCTACTGTGGCCAACACGGCATTTGAAACCGATCAAGAGGCTGCTCTGGTGCAGTCGTCAGCTGAAGATCTATCAGAACTTGCATCTATGCTTTCGTCAATTACTGAGCGATTTAGTTTCTGAGTCCGGACCTCGTGAGTTGATCATGCTTGAGTTCTCGTCCTTACAGGACCAGGGTATTCCTAATAGAGCTTGGTAAAGGTTGCATGTCTGAACTTATTTCTGAATTTATCAAATTTGAATCCGAAAATGATGTCGGAATAATCACACTAAATCGTCCTCCCCACAACTTTCTAGACGTAGACTTTCTAACTGAGATTGCCGACGCTATCGACGAGTGTTCATCGATTTCCCGGTGTGGTGTTATTGCCTCTGGCGTCAAGTCTTTTTGCGCCGGAGCAAACTTTACTTCTGGAAGTCAATTAGACCCGGCAGATAGCACTGACTTTGTCTTTCAAGCCCGCAAACTATATGGACAGGCGGAGAGACTCTTTCGGAGCCCCGTTCCAATGATCGCCGCTATAGATGGTCCTGCGGTGGGTGCAGGATTAGGTATTGCCTTGGCATGTGATTTCATTGTCATGGCCGACAATACGTGGCTATCTGCAAACTTCGTAAGACTTGGGATACACCCGGGATTTGCAATCTCGCACACTCTACCCGCTAAGGTTGGACTCGCGCGAGCATCAGAAATTTTACTTACTGGAAAACGGATTTATTCAAGTCGGGCATTTGAGATTGGGCTTGTGGACCACCTCGCCACTAATAAAACGGCCGTTGAACTGGCTAGAGAGCTGGCTCAAGAAATTGCCCAGGCAGCTCCTCTTGCAGTCACAAACACCCGTGCCACCCTACGCGGCGACCTTGGCGATCTTGCTGCTAAGGCAATGGCTAGGGAAGTTTTAGTTCAAGCTGAGCTAGTCAAGACCGAGGACTGCCTGGAGGGAATCTCATCAATGCTTACAAAACGCCCCCCGAGATTCTACGGGCGTTAAGGTAAATATTGTCGGGCTAAATCTACTCTGAAGAGACTTTAGCTGGGCTAGTAGAATCACTAGAGGATATATTTCGCTACTATTCGCCTTTGAATCTGCTGGGTACCCTCGACAATATCAATTGCCTTTACGTCTCTTGCCAGCTTTTCCAGGAGTGAATTTTGGGTAATTCCTGCCTCTCCCAAGATGTCCATGGCTGACTGGACAACACCAAGGCATGCCGGAGGAGAGTATTGCTTGGCGGCACTTGCGGCCAAGGCATTTGGTCTACCCATGTCTAGTAAAGATGCGGCGTGAAGGCATAAGAGCCTTGAGTTGGCTATTTGGCGCTGCATCTCTACAAGTCTCTCTCGGGCTTGCCTCATTCTATGGAGTGAGTGGGCCGGGTACTCTTCGATGATATATTTGCGTGCTATGTCGTAGGCCGCTCTAGCGATTCCGACCCCCATTGCAGCCACAATAGGCCTAGTGGCATTGAAAGTCGACATCGCCGCTGTGAATCCACCCTTGTTCTTGTTGTTATAGTACTCCTCCCCACCTAGCATATTTTCTGCAGGAACTCTACAGTTTTCCAAGACAAAGCTAGCGGTCTCATAAGCACGAATCCCCATCTTGTGCTCGATCCGAACTATTTCAAATCCACTAAAGCTCCGTTCAACCACAAAAGCCCGGTGGCCTAGCCTACCAAGTGACGGATCTATGCTTGCAAAGACTACGACCCATTCAGCCCTAGAGGAGTTAGATGAAAACATCTTTTGACCGTTGAGCACCCACTCGTCGCCATCAGGTCTTGCAAGGGTCTTGATCTGCGCCACGTCGCTTCCCGCAGAAGGCTCGGTCATGGCAAAGGCTGCCCAAAGTGGTCGATCTTTTTGTTTGAAAATAGACAGGAAACGTTCTTTTTGAGAAGGAGTGCCCATTTGTAGCACAGGTGGTCCACCAAGGCCAGGACCGGGGAGTGAAACAAGGGCCCCCCTGTCCCAATAGGAACCCTCTTCGGCTACTAATACATTTCGCGCCCAGGTTGAGTTTGTGAACGAAGAGTGTGGCCTATGAGAAGTTGGCTTTTCAAGCCCGTTGGCCACGTATTCAGACCCGATACCTCGTTGCATGAACCCCGATGACGCAACTAGTTGATAAAAGGGGTGATCTGCGGGGATTGCCCTGCCGCTGCGATCTGCCTCTAGTCCCAGTGGTCTTAAGAACTCTTTCCCAATTGATCGAATGAGCTCAACCGCTTTCCTGGTTGATTCATCCACCGGGATACTCGTTTAAATTGATTACCCCAACTTCCGGCACTATTGAAGGCTTTTTTAAATTAGACAACGAACGGATCATGATATTTCAGGACCATGTCTGCCAGATCTGAAATGGCACTCGATTGACCGCCGTAGAGCTGGACTAGACAACGTACCTCTCTCCACCACTTTTCAACCAGGTGATCCTCCATGTACCCGTGCCCTCCCAGCAATTGCAAGGCAAGATCGGTAGCAAGTAGTGATGCCTCAGTAGCCTCGCAATAGGCCTGTGTTATCATCCAGAGAGGCTCAGTACTGTTTCCCAAGGGCACTGCCATGTCGAATTCCGTACAGCCTCGCCTGAGTCCTAATCGAGCTGCCTCTAACTTGGTTGACGTAACTGCAAGTTCAAAAGAATTTGCCTGATGCTCCACGATTGGAATGCCAAACACTTCTCGATCCTTTCCGTATGCAATTGCATAGTCAAGGGCACATTGGCCGAGGCCAACCAACACACTTGCAATCCACAGCCGGGCGATTGACTTTGCATATAGTGCGGCTGCTCGCTGATTACTGATTAGGGTATAGTTACTCAGATCACGCCAGGTAAGTCTTACCCCTCCAGATGCTTGAAGAGCACTAGCTTGCGCAGATTCTGCAGTCACGTGAGTATTGTCAATACCAATAATGAAATCGTCCCCCACTAAAAATAGGGTCGAACTATTCAAGGCTAAATTACTACTAGTATTCTTGAAAGCTTCTTGTGAATTAGAATTTTCTGGGTTCGACCATTCCGGGAGAGTCCCCGGACACCAGTCAAGTACCCCCGAAATTGATCCAGAGGAATGTTGAGCGAGTAGGTCCTGATATGTTCCCCGGAAAACAGAAAGTCCGAAGCGGGCCCGAGAAAATGGTGAATTTGAAATTCCGCTGAAATCTTGTGGTTCAACTTCGAGAAATACGGCGAGAACACCAGAGTATGGACCTGGGCTGTCGTTGTATAACAAGCCCCCACAATCTCCTGATGCCAAAGCTTCGAGGGTGATACTCGCCGCTAATGGATCACCATATCCTCCCATTGATTTCGGAACAAGCAAGTTGACTAATTCCAGATCCCAATAGGCTTTTACCATCTTGCTGGTCCATCGACCAGCTCTTTCTGCCTCACGGGACCCCGGACGAAGGACATCTTGAGCAACCCTGAGTGCCTGCTCGAAGGCCATTTCGAAATCGTCAGTCAAGATCGCTTCATACTCACGAGTCACGATTTTTACCAGTTATCCTTCACAATCTCTTGGCCAGCTGGCACTACAGGTTTCTGCTCGCTGAAAGTAAAATGGAACTTTCTCTTTTTTATTTATCAGGCCCACTCTACCTCCATCAAACACCCCGAGGTGACTGGCGCCTTTAGTCGTCAGGGCAGTAGCGGTCCGGGGCTTAGTCCCCAAGATCTTAGGTCGTGACACACTGGTAAAGTTTGATTTTCGGTGGGACAGTACTGGCCATTCGGGCGGCCTTGGGGCACTGCCGAAATGAGTCTTGGGCTCGATGCCAATGAAGCTGTTGACTTCAGCCGCCAGATAAGTCACAACGGACAGTAGCTGCGTCATTTCAGATCAACGTAGATATTCTTGTGTTGCAGATATGTCATTAGACCCCAAATGCCACCTTCACGAGCACTCCCACTATCTTTATATCCTCCAAAGGGTGCAACATGGGGTACAACACCATAAGAGTTGATCCACACACTTCCGGCCCGAAGCCTAGATGCCACCCGATGTGCCCGACCAATATCTCGAGTCCAGATTCCGGCCCCCAGGCCGTAATTGGTATCATTGCCCATTACCACGGCCTCATTTTCACTTTCAAAGGTGCTAACGGTAATAACTGGTCCAAATACTTCTTGTCGATATATATCTTGTACCTGCCTGACGTTGCTAATTACCCCTGGATAAAGGTAGTAACCATTACTAAGGTTTCCGTTAGGACGAGTGGCCCCACACACTATTTGAGCGCCTTCATCAACTGATCGTGAGATGATCGATTCGACCCAATCGCGATGCGAAGCCGAAATTAGCGGACCGATTACAGTTCCCGGATCTTGTGGATTGCCAACCGGTAAAGACTCTGTGAATTTGACAAGGGATTCAATAAGTTGATCCTTGATTGATCTGTGTACAAGTAGTCGACTTCCTGCCACACAGGCTTGTCCTGAAAGAGCAAAGGCACCGAGGCAGGCTGACGTAGATGCCTTTGCTATGTCGGCGTCTTCAAATACGATATCTGGTGATTTGCCCCCCAGCTCCAGAGCTACGGGAGTTAGATTTGCTGCTGCCAGCTCGCTCACCTGCCTTCCAGCCCGACCAGAGCCGGTAAAGCTGAGCAGATCAACTAGAGAGTGACCTGCCAACTGACTTCCAACTTCAGCACCTCCTAACACGACATTCACGGCTCCATCAGGAAGACCGGCCTCGGAGACCAGCTCGGCAAATCTCAGCGCTGGCAAACTTGCATAAGGTGAAGGCTTGATAACCACGCAATTTCCAGCTGCCAGAGCTGGCCCTACCTTGGAACCCAAGAATAGCGACGGGGTGTTGTAGGCGGTTACTACCCCTACTACCCCGAAAGGTTCGGTTACCACATAATCAAGAGCATCCTTGGTGGTCAGTGGGACTACGCTTCCATGAAGCTTGTCAATCCAGCTAGCATAATAAGCAATGTTCTTTGCCAGGGCCGCAACAGAAAAATTCCGAACCACCATTAGTGGAATTCCGTTTTCAGTGCTTTCTAATAAGGCCAACTCATCTAAGTGGTCTTCAATTAGCCGCGCTAACTTACTCAATATCTTCTGGCGCTTTCCTGGTGACATCAATCCCCACGCCCCCTCGAAGGCAGATCTTGCAGCCAAGATCGCATCGTGAACGTCGCCCTCTGTAGCACTGGATAGTACACAGATCGTCTGGCCGTTTGCTGGATTTTCGCATGTGAACTCGGGGCCGTTGCTACGAAGCTGCCCGTTGATTACTGATCCTAAGCCCGGTAATCTAACCTGCCCATAGTCAGAGGGTACTAGTTGAGGGTGTGGCCCGGTTTTCATCTCGGGAGATATCCCTGTTCGATGGCATCACTGACCATGTGTGGGACCTTCCACCAAATAGGTAACTGCAAATCTTCCGCAACAACTTTGGCGGCGTTGTATCCTCCCCCTAACAGGACCATTCCACCAGGATGAGTGCTTGCACCGCCGACATAGAAGCCATCTATTGGAGTCCTATAAGACGAACAGTCAGGCGATGGCCTGTTATAGCCCATCTGGATTGACACGTAGGCGCCGTGTTTAATTGCACCTCGCTTCATGGACGGAATATGACGCTCTATGTCTTTTGGACTCCACGGGAGCTCGATACGTACGTTTGCCTCTGACAAATTTGGGGCGTACTTGCACCAGGTATCAAATGCTCTATTTGCTAGATCATTTTTGAGATCTGACCAATCAACATCGTATGGGGCTAGACACTCGAATCGCAACACTTCACAGTTTCCGAAACTTGGAAGATGATTTGCGGCACTTAAGTTGTCAAAAAGTGACGGACAACTCATGTGTCCGGTGCTACCATCCGGTACCTCACCAAGCCGAGCTCCCTCAAAATGACGCATAACGTCATTTGGATTTTCTATTCCGACTACTACATTAAGGGCTCTGTTGACTTCTTCGGGACGCCCTTCATAGCGCGGCGGATCCCCGACAATACCCCAGTTGGCCACATACAGGCTCGCTTCATCCCACTCCCATGCCTGCGAACTCTCGACCAAGAAAGCTGGGACATCCTTTTCATCTAGTAGCTGGAGAAAGTTTTGCTCTGGATTTAGTGTGCTAACTATGGCCTGGCTAATGATCTCTTGGCCATCGTCGAGAACTATTCCTCTAACTCCGTTATCTCGCATAAGAATTTCACGTACTTCTGACTGGGTTATGACTACCCCGCCGAAACTCTCTAAGGCCCTACGTAAACCCGATGCCAACTGATGAGTTCCGCCTAGAACTAGGGAACTCTGCATCAGCCTGTAGACATAGATCGGGGCCAAAAAACCCATTCCTCCACCGTCTGGATCTAGCCCAAACATTGACGCCAGATATAGGAGTGCGGCCTCAACTCTCTCATCAGAAAACCCGTATCCGTGAATTAGTTCTCGTGGAGTCATCTCAGCCAGCTCGTTTACCCATTGGCCTAACTCGCCTGATTGTTCAAGTAGGTCTATCTGATCAAGTGGGTCAACTGGCGGAACATACGTTGCTGGAATAATAAATTCTTTAGAAGCTCTTGCAAAATCATGATATAGCTGCCTGAAGGGTTCAACGTCCCTCGGAGACATCCTTTCAATGGAGTTGCAAGAACGCTCAGGGTCACTAAAAAATACCAAGGAGGAATCTTTGTATAGAAATGCAGCCTGAATGTCAGGTCGTACAAACTTCACACCGAAATCCAATAGGTTCAAATCGTGATATGGGGGCATCAGCTCAGCAAGTAGCATGTAAATTGCATGACTATTGAGTTTGAACCCCGATAACTCCTGGGTCATCAATCCCCCGCCGCTTTCAACGTTACGCTCGACAACTGCTACCTTGGCACCAGCCTTTGCAAGATAAGCCCCACAGGTAAGTCCGTTTGGTCCAGCTCCAAGCACAAGGACATCAAAGTCATTGGACATGTTCGGCCAACCTTTCAATAAATCGCTCCATGGGAGCTGATTTCCACCACTCTTGATCGCGAAGACCTAAGTCCTTGGCCACCTCACAGGCCGCAACATAGCCATTTCCTAGATGAGTCAGCGAAGCTGGCCAGATCCCCTGCGAGAAATATAGCCCGTCTATTGACGAGCGCGGAGGTATACGCCCCGTGTACCACTGAGCACCGCTGTTGTCACCTCCGATCTCGTGTCCATAAACAGCAGACGCATTTCGCCTCCAGTTATCTAGTGGGGTGAAATAGAGACTGTCAACAATCTTAGACTTGAACCCAGGAGCTAACTTTTCCATCATGTCAGCATGAGCTTGATGAACATTGTCGATCAGCGCTTTGTCATCCCAAGCTCCAAAGCCACCGTAAGCTTCAAGTGTTACCGGGTACTCAATTTCCACTGACAGTGTACAACGACCGTCTGAGGACATACGAGATCTGTCTTGGCCTGTCTGATTGTATATTTCGGCAATATCTCCTAAAACCTGCATTGTCTCTTCTCGGTGGTAGTGTTCTTGAGAGGTGTGAGCATGTTCCCATGAATCATACGGTCGTAAGATAAATGGCGAGATATCTACGTCTGGGTTCCAACTTCTGGACCCCCAGTCGGGCAGTCCATCTATCAGAAAGTGCGAGATAAACGCGCAATGTCCCTCAGAAGACCAGGCGTTAATTTTCTCATAAAGGGGTCTATCTCGATTTTCTAAGTCGACTGAATCAAGTAACTGACCAACCACCGGAGGAGACACGTTAAATACTACGGCCTTTGTTGCATGAAGTTCTCGTTCGTTATAGGGGGACTCATCTGCCAGAATAACCATGTGGCCCCCATCAGTCTCGTTTTTCCCTCCTAGAACCACTTGGGATACTGGGGCGTTTAGAAGTAAAGTTCCACCCCAGTGCCTAAAGCACCGTACAAGGGCGTGAACTAAGGTGTGCATTCCTCCTCGAGGAGTCCCGGTGGCCAGTAGGGAACTCAGCATTACAGCAACTGCACCTTCTCCCTTCATTGCGACATCTCCAAATAGACCAATGTCGGCGGCGGCTAGCCATAACATTTTTACGTGATCCTCGGTAAAGAGGGTGTCTAAGAGTTCAAGCCCATTCATCTGCCTCATCTCTTGAGAAGAAATTCCCACGTATTTTCCAAGATCAAAGAAGCGCTCTTCTCCCTCTTGGGATGGTGGCTTGAAGAACAACCACAAGAGCTCAAGAGCATCTGGTATCAACTTCTCTCTCATGGAAATTGTGGTTCGAGCGTCGGCCTCTGAAAGGCGCTCTAACTCTCGGCGTTGTAGACCTAGGTCATAGTAGTAGATATAGTTCTTTTCATCGGGCCAAACAACTGCTGCTCCTGACTTTCCCAGTAGTAGGTCAAATCCGTAGCGGTCTAGCTCCAAATCTCCCCAAACCGGGCTCATCGGCAAGAAGCAGACAGCTGCGTGAGTATCTGTTGGATTTTCTCCCCCAAAGAGGTCTTCAGTGAGTGCAAATGCTCCACATTCGTTTCGCCTTTCAACTACTGCGACTTTCAACCCAGCTCGTGCCAGATAAGCTCCACAGGTAAGCCCGTTTACACCCGCTCCTACGACTATAACGTCGAAATTAGATTGCATTACTTCCCCCTTTATAGTGTGTTTAGTTCAACTAAGAGATTGCCTGTGTGGAATCATCGCTAAATCCAGATAGTTCATCCATGCCAACTTTTTCGGACCCGACGGGTTTTGCCAATTTTGACCCACCCGATAGCCCAGAATGCCCAGTCTTTCTTTCCCAGCTAATAACAGGTGCATCCTGAGGGGGATCCGGCCTCCTAAGAGCCCACCTTAAGGCCAGCTTCAGTACCTTCGGGTTGATCGCGACCTTTAACATTCCGCCAATGTCCTGAGAGGTAAACCTGATATTTGTCTCCCAAGTAACTGGGGCATGAGTAACCCCGCTCAGAATTACCTCATTGCCTTCTTTGGTTAGTTTGAATTCTCGTAGGTTCATCTGTAGTTCTCGACGACCTAACCCTCGTGATCTGATTTTCATATCTTGCTCCTTCTTGCTTGTTGTTCTATTAGTATGCGCACTTGGTGGTCGACACAGACAAAGAGATAGTAACGATCGACAAAGGAAGGTGGCCACACTAGGCTGTATTGCCGGTCAATCACTACTCGGTCCAATTATTCTGGATGCTCACGTAGAAGCCTTGCTTAGCAGTTCAATCTTGTCTAATAAGAGACGTCTCCGTGTCAACATACAAATAGACTCGGCATGTTCAAGTGCCGTCCGGATTACCCTGGGAATCTCTTCGGGTGGTACTTTTCCCAATAGGCGAGACTCGAAGTACTCGATCTCACTTTGGACTACTAGCTCCATAGACTGTTTGTAAATGGCCACATCCGCAGGATTGAATCCCATTTCTTGGGTCATGCCCCCCGATCTCATTTGTGTTAGCGATCTGATCAGATCGACACTCAATCCATCGTAGATGCCATCGTCAGTACTGCGCAGAAGGCCCAAATTCTCCAAATAAGATATGTCTTGCAAGGATAATCCACATGAACTTACTATCTCGTCTTTTGGCTTTGGAAGTGTATCTGTATTCACAAACGAACTAAGCTCTAGACTCTCCCGGGCGGCCAAAGCAAGCATCGACCGGATCGATGCAACGCCTTGTTGTTCTAATAATTGAGTTATCCGAGATAATGGGACATGTCGGGCCCGCAATTCCTTTACGACGTCGATTATTGAAATACAGGCTGGATCATAGTAGGCCATATTGTGAGCAGTCTTGACAGCTTTGGGCAAAATGCCCATTGATGAGTAATGATGAATCGTGGCCCTGGTAACACCGGTTTGTTCAACCAATTGGGAGATTGAGAGAAACCCTTCTGGAACTAGTCTTGGACGTTCTGCTGAGTTGTTAGCTACGTCGCGTTGTCGTTCCGGTAGATCAGCCAATAATGTGTTAGGTGTCACCTATCACATTATTGGCTTTCCGCGGAGTTGACACTAGGGTCTTTAGTCCCTTCACATGTAGACGTCCAAGCATTTGAAAAATCGTCTACTGGACAATAGTTTGTACGTCCTTTAGATCAACCTATAGTTTGCATGTATGTTGAGACGTATCGGCGCACGTACTCAGGCTCTTTCCACCACTTTCCGGCTCCCAGGTCCTCAGCCACGGATCCGGCTGCTATGTAACCAGGTCCACCAATAACCAGACCGCCTGGATACGAGGATGCCCCACACAGATAGAGCCCTTCGATTGGGGACCTCCCGCCCACACATGAATCGTGTGGGCGAAATATTCCCATCTGCAGTGGGTGATAATCACCATGCTTGATAGAGCCTCTAACCATTGACGAAAGACGAGTCTCAATGTCTATTGGGGTCTCGAGCGAGTTCATAACAATATTAGAATCGACCAAGCCGCTACAGTGCCTTTTCCAAAGGGTAATAAGATTGTCAACAAGGACAGGCCCCTGCTCATCCCAGCCACCTTGTACCTCGTACGGGGCGTGAACCTGAAAAAAACTTACCTGGTGGCCTTGTATTCTGGGAAGAGTGGGGTCGTACCGGGTCTCAACTGTAGCATGTCCCCCAATACTTTCCGGAAGCTTCCCGGCAATTACGGCTGAAAAGTGGTCTAGTACCTGATCAAGACTGTCAAAGCCCATTACTACCATGAGTGCATCGTTCACGCTAGGGTCATCGCACTCATAAACGGGGGGCTCTTGCGAAACTAAGGACATGGTAGCAAAAGACCACTTGTCCCACTCCCATAAACTTGCCGACTCAATCATTTCAGGAGGTACGTCTTCTTGCTCTATAAGCCGTCCAAAGGTCAGTGGAGGCGCAAGACTTGATAGAACTGCCCGTGCTTCAATTTGTCTCCCGTCGAAAAGCTGAATGCCTGTAACCCGCCCTGAATCAACAAGTATCTCTGTCACTTCGGCATTATCGAGAATAGTTCCACCTTCACTCAAGATTTCCCGCGAGAGGGCTCCAGCAAGTTTGTGTGAACCTCCATAGCATTGTGCCTTATTCATGGCCCGATCAACCATTAGAGGAACCATGAACCCGAGTCCGCTTTCATTTGGGTCCAGTCCCCACATGCAGGCTACGTATAAGAGAAGTGCCTTTACTCTATCGCTTTCAAAATTCTCGTCAATAATTTCAGCCGGAGACATCTCGGAAAGCCGAAGGACCTCACGACCGATTTCAGTCTTCTCAAAGGTCTCAATCATGTCGATCGGAGAGATGGGTGGTACGTAGGTACCTGGCGCAATTACCTCTGAAACGATTTTGCGCCACTTACGCATTAGCTTGCCAAAGGTTCTGGCATCGCTCGCCGAAAATTTAGCGATTGAGTCTTTGGTATCTTCTATTTGGTTGTACAAGATTAGGCTTGAGTTATCCGAAAATATCCCCGCAGTTTGAGTGTTTGGTTTTACGAAAAACAACCCGTGGCTATTCAGGGCGAAATCAGACATGATTGGCATATAGTCAGTCATCATGTGATAAAACGCGTGCGGGTTGGTGTAGTATCCCGGGAAAAGCGTTTCCTCGGTAGCCAGCCCGCCACCGATCTCTTGACGACGCTCCAACACTATAGTTTTCAGCCCGGCCTTTACCAGGTATGCTGCCGCCATTAGACCATTGGGCCCTGCCCCAATAATCGCCACGTCGTAAGCGCTCGTTAGTGGGAACTCGTCAAGGATGTGTTCTGTTGGTGCAACTCCAAATTCTTGTTTTCTGGAAGTCGATCTTAGGCCCTCCGTATCAACGTTGCTCAGAGTCATTAGCGGATCTCCTCACTCGCGGCTAGTGCCTGAGAATCAACCGAAGAGATTGAGGTTCCGCCAATATCGGTTGGAGTCTTGATGTTACTTGTACCTGGCTTTGGATCAGATACATAAAATGGTGAAGGATACCACCAACTCTTGGGGGTGACGACACCATCGTCGATTAGGACGTGCATTAAGTTATATGGAACGGCCATCAAGCAGAGGCCACCTGGATGTGAAGTTTGATTGCACAGATACAGGCCGTCAATTGGAGTACGATACCTAGACAGTTCCGGTAGGGGTCGATTGGAGAACCATTGATCTTCTGATTGGCGAATCCCGTACCAGTTACCTCCGACCATGCCTGCATTTCTAAACTCAGAGTCATATGGCGTATTCACAAACACGTCAACTATGTTCCCATCAGTCATGTTTGGAGCAAGTTGCTTCAATACCCCAAGTGCCGCCTTAGTAATTTCCTCTTTATGACGATTTATTCCGAGCGGCCCAGTTACGTCATACTGTGGCGGTGGGACCTCTAAATAGATGGGCGATAGCACGTGATAACCATCAGGGCACCGTGTTGAATCATAAGGATCGTGGGTGCATATCATCATGGTTAGATGTTCGGGAGTAAGCTCGGGAGATTTCTTGTACGAGTAGGCATCACGAGTCTGGACCCGAAAATACTCAAAGGAATCAGCCGGGGCAATAACGCATGATGGATATACCTCTTGGGGGAAGTAGCGATCGTCGTTGTGGTAGCGGGGCAATTCTCGACAAATCACAGACATAACAAAAAGACTTCCGCCTTTTAGGGAAATGTCATCCACCCGTTGAGCAAACGAGGGATCGATATGACTTTTCCCAACTAACCCAAGGAAGGTCTGCTTCACGTCTACTCCAGAAATTACTGCCTTGTCTGCCCAAATGGTTTTTTCGGGGAAGGCCGCGTCTTGTGAAAGCTTCACTCCCACGGCCCGCCCGTTGCTCACAATGATCTCTCCAACCGGGGCATTCGTCATAACGCGAGCACCATTGGCAATAGCACACCTGATAATGGCGTGAGCATAGGTGTGCATTCCGCCGCGAGGAGCACCAGAGGCATACGAGTACAACAAGGTGCCACCTAAAGACTGGAGTAACATGCCCTCCCAGTCCGGGTGAGCTCCGCAGTACCAAGCGCCAAACGCTCCAACCACTTTGAGGGGATCCCACTGAACAAAGTTGTCCAAAAAGTCAACGTAACTCATGTCAATGAGTTCTTTGAAATATAAATTCGGAAGGTACTTACGAAAGACTTGCCACCAGGGCATATCTTCCGGATTAACTTCCAAACCTTGCGGGTGTGGCGGTGTCCAAAACAGAGCTCTTAGCAACTGCCGAGAAGCGTCCTCTCCAAGCTGGTCAAATATTCGGCCTGGACCCTGCAGGTCCGCTGGGGAATGTCGCTTAATTGCCTCGTCTCCGAGATCAGGCCTCCACCTACCGCCCAGGTTGGCAGCTTGACCATCTAAGGTTGCAACCCCGGCCATTGATGCGTAATAAACCATACGCATCCCGTACTTCCAAAGCTCTAGCTGATCAAAGCCGGGAGCGGCTCCGCCGTAGAGATAGGTGGCATGCGGGTCAATCCTGAAACCGGGTCTAACCTCGGTGTTCTCTTGCCCTCCCCCGCACTCCGGCCGACTCTCTAATACACACGTTGAAAGACCAGACTTGGCCAGATATGCGGCAATTGTAGATCCGTTATGACCACCTCCGATCACCACAACATCAAATCGCTCATCTGACATAACTTTTCTCCAATTACAGGAGGAGACAAAGCGACAATTTATCTCTCTTTGTCTCAACGGCCATTGGACAAGGTAGTATCCTCGTGGTCAAAGTACCAGGGCCACAAGTCCCTAAATCCTTGTGTGGTATCTGGCCTTTCCCTCTCCATTCCCAAATAATCTCGAGCAATAACAGGATCCCGCTATTTTCTTCGAGATTGCAGGCATTTCTTGGAGATTCGGGCATTTCTATAGAAAGCTACCCCAAAGGATCAGATTCTCCCGTATTTGGTTTGACCTCAGGTAAGACCGGGCATGGTGGCATGCCCAAATATTGTGAAATAATACTCAATTTCTATATTGCCAGATATTGACCCTTCACCAACTCAAGTTGGTCCTCAATTGCATTGACTTCAACATCTGTTGCTGGATATTTCTTTGGATAGATCTCCTCCAGGGCAACTCGCAACGTGCCGTCGTCGCTCGGAATGCCAAGTCTCGCCGCTGCAGTTATTACTCCAAGCGCCAGTTCTATAAACTTCCTCTCCGATCCTGGTTCGCGCTCGAGAAATGGGCGTGACTTCTCTACGGCTCGTGACAAGGATAGTTGATGTGCGGTCCAAAATAATGCCTGATCATCTGATGAACTAGTAAACACATAGTCAACCCACGCTGAGCCTGAGCTCCGGTCTAGACAATCGTCACGGCTTCCCCGTCGAGCAACTAATAGGTCGGATATCATTCTCTCATTAACTGAGTTCCACCACAATGAACCTCGTGTATCCATCAGGCGTCCGCTCGATATTTCCCAATACATAAAGTCGATAAACGATCGACCAAGGCCGAAACCAGATCGATTCAATCCGGGATAAGTAGCAAAGAACTCCTCTGCGACACGAAGACGATCTGATATTTGAAACTGGTTCATATTTTTGGATACTTGCCTACTGTGAGTAAGAGTTATAACACGCCAGATCAAAATCTATCAGCCAATTACTCCGTTAATGCGACTTCTCTGGCGTCTCAAGCCAACAGCTTCATTGATATCCAACCCCAGACTCGTTTCAGCTATGCCCGGAGGCCGCCCGAAGAGCCAGTCCGGTCCCATCAAGAATCATACGAGATCGTTGTAACGCGATCTAAGATATTCGGGACTAGGTACCTAACCCCGATTCCCCTGACGGCTGAAGCCGCTAGTCCCCTCGGGGTAACTTGATGGAATTGGAATGTCATCCAAAGATTGTCGGGCCCCTCTTAGTGAGATAGCTCAGACTTTTACTTCATCTGATTTTCAGACAGATTTGCCTTGATTGTCTACCAGGGAGATCCCATTCCTAGAAAATTACAGTTTTCGTGATGGGACTTTTGACTCTATGTTTGCCTTCTAAGCACATCGTATATTTGCATGAGACAAAGTAACACAATTTATCTCAATGTTTACCGAGGCTGGACGGAGGTTTAGCGCGCCTTGACAATAGCTAAGAGGCCTAACGATAGTAATGCTCGCCTATCTACCCATGAGTACTTTTCGCGTCATAAAGCGAGTGAAGCCAACATGCGCCACCGTTGGGCGTGGGACAAGGTAACCTGGGGAACTCACTGCGTAGATTGCTACCCAGGAAACTGCCCATTCAGGGTATACGTTGAAAATGGCCGGGTTGTCCGAGAAGAACCCGCAGCTACCTTTTCTCAGATAGAGGAAGGAGTTCCAGACTTCAATCCAATGGGCTGCAACAAGGGTGCATCTTGGAGTCAGCAGCTCTATCAGGCCGATCGTGTTCTATATCCCTTGAGACGCTCAGGCGAGCGAGGTAAGGGCAAGTGGGATAGAATTTCCTGGGACCAAGCCCTTACGGAGATTGCCGACGCAATGCTTGATGCCATCGAGATTGGTGGTCCTGAGGCAATCGTTCGTGAAGGTACGCCAGAAGTTGCCGCAGTCATGCCGACCGACAGGTTCTTCAATGTCATAGGTGGAAGAACCCTCGACTTACATCCATCATTCAATGATTTTTCAATTGGTCTACATGAAACATTCGGAAAGTGGAATCCGGCATCGTCAGCTGATGATTGGTTCCACGCCGAACTCATCCTGATCTGGCACATGAACCCAGCCTTCACCCGAATTCCGTTCTATCACTTCATGCTCGAAGCTCGTTACAAAGGGGCAGAAATAGTTTCTATATCTCCGGACCTGAACGCTTCACATATGCATTCCGACTATCACGTTCCAATAGCACCCGGTGCAGATGCCGCTTTGGCCCTAGCAATGGTTCAAGTAATTCTTGAGGAAAATCTGGTCAATGAAACATTTGTTAGCGAACAGACAGATCTTCCATGTTTGGTGAGACTTGATACCAAACGATTTCTTCGAGAGACCGATCTTCGAGCAAATAGCAGTAAGGACACTCAAGGAATTGATTCCGCAGTCAATGAAGCGGACGACCGACACAACGACAAGCCCAGGGAAGACCAACTGTACCACTGGGATATAAACTCAGGACTTGTAAAAGCCGACAGAGGCAACCTACTTTTACATGGGAAAACGGTTGCCTTAAAAGGAACTTTTGAGGTCTTGCTCGCCGATGGTTCAACCGTAAAAGTCTCACCGGTAATGGAGTTACTTAGAACTCACCTAGATAAGAATTATACTCCTGAAGAACAGCAAGAGATTACCGGAATAAATCCGGAGGTTGTCCGAACTATTGCCCGAAAGGCGGCATCCAAGCGGACAGATATTATGCTCGGTTGGAACTCATGCAAGTACTATCACGGCGACTTGATGGAACGAGCCATGTGTCTACTACTAGCGGTTACGGGAAACTGGGGAAAGGCAGGCACCGGAATTCGCTCGTGGATGATCGGTATGGCTGATGGGATGTTTACCATTATGGCAAAGACGATACCTGGAGTTGAAGGGGCAGAACAACTATTTTCTGCTCAGCAAGCCGCAACTGAAGCCCTCAAGAACCAAGACCCGAGTATCACCACTGATGAACTTGCCGTGCGCGAGCTATCTAGAATTCTGGCCAAGTCTCAAGGAATATTTCCTGGAACGAGACAGAGTGGCTCACCCCCTGCCTTTTGGTGGTATTGGCAAGGAGGTTTTAAGGAACGTTGGGAAAAGTTTGAGTGGGGCGACGAAACATTACCACGCAAGTTCAGTGAGTACTTTGATGAGGCGATCTCTAGTGGGTGGTGGGATGGACTAGATCATCCCCGGCCAGAAGAACCACCACACATGCTAATTGAGTGTGGTGGCAATATGCTTAGGCGAACCCGTGGAGGTTGGACGCAGCTGGGTGAAAATCTATGGGACCGACTTGGCTTCATAGTTTCCATTGATTTTCGTCTAAATTTCACTGGCCTCAATTCCGATATTGTATTGCCCGCAGCCCAACATTACGAAAAAGTTAACCTTCATATTCCAACGTCTCACGTAATGAACCTAACCTTTTCGGACAAAAGTGCCGATCCTGCCGGGGAGGCAAAGCCAGAGTGGGAAATATATCAGCTAATTCTCAAGAAATTTGCGGAACGTGCACAAGAAAGAGGAATGACTGATTACAGAAATAAACGTGGTGCCACTTTCATTCCAGACTCCATGTGGAACTCATACACCTTGAACGGTTATTTAGAGAGTGAAGAAAAGCTTTTTGATGAAATAATTAGAGATTCTGCATATGGTGGGACCCTTCCTGAGCGAACGGACATTACTCGAATGCGAGAGGTCGGCCACGAGCGCTTTATTGGGTGGGGGAATAGTCCCTTCGCACTCGCTCAGGCATCACCGTTTGAAACCAACAAGACGCACACCCCATTTCGGGATCATGTCGACCTCGGATCACCTTTTCCGACATATTCACGACGAGCTCAGTTCTACATAGATCACCCTTGGTGGATTGAAGCTAACGAGGCCCTACCATGCCACAAGCCAAATCCACTTTCTGGAGGGGATCATCCCCTAAGGATGACCTCGGGACATAACAGGTGGAGTATTCATTCGATGAATCAGATGAACCCGGTTATTCTTCAGACTCATCGAGGTGAACCAAATGTTGAAATATCTCCCGGAGATGCCAGAGAACGGTCGGTGAATGACGGGGATCTAATAAGAGTCTGGAATGATATATCTTCTTTTGTTGCCCGGGCAAAGATTGCACCTGGAGTGCGACCTGGACAGATAATCTCCTACAACGGTTGGGATGGTCATCAGTATGAGAATTGGGGTGGAGCAAATGAAATAGAGGCCGGGATGGTTAAGTGGATCGCCTTTGCCGGAGGATATGGTCATATCAACTACACAATGGCTGAATGGCAACCTATCCCGGTAGACCGAGGAGTTCCCTGTAACTTTGAGCGTGTCTCATGAACTTACCAACTCTTGTACTTTCTAAGGATTTCAGGTTTTCGCCAGGGATCCTTGGAATTAATCCAGGAAGGATCTAAATAATTGAAAGTAGCGGAAATAAACAGTGACCTGGAATCAGTAGATGATCCGAAGTGGGATCAGATTTCGTCACAGAAGATTACCCTTACCCCCATCCCCTTAGACGGTCAACCAAATTCCTATATCAAACTGGCCTGGAAAGACAGACCGTATGGATTGACCGCTACAGCCAATCTTGCCGTGGCCCGCAACAAGAGCAACCTATTTACGCGTTTAGAATGGAACTTGCCGACCCAGTCACACTACAGAGATTCCGCAGGCGTTAGCAGTGAGTCCAATCAGGGTATGGATGGTCGCACATTTCACACAGAATTCCTAGACGGGGTTGGGATATTTTTTCCTCTCAGCACAAAAACTCCCACTGGCGACCGCCAATATGACTCACCACCAACAACCATAGGAACTAGGGATGAGCCGGTCCGGCTTTGGCGCTGGCAGGACCGACTCGCCGTTCAAGCAGATCTCCCAGCGATAAAAGAGGTATTAGCGACTGGGCCAGGCGTGTTTAGGCCTTTTTCATCCCAACTTAGCCAACCACATATCCAGGCCGAAGAAACCAATAATCTAAAGGCTACTTCCTTATACGAACAGGCAAAATGGACTGTTGTAATATCTGCCGAATTAGACAACCTTTCGGTTCCAAACAAGATGGGGCTAGTCATTTGGAACGGTTCCAATGACGAAAGAGCCGGTATTGCAGCTGTATGCAGCTCATGGATAGACCTAGACAACTAGAAAGGATCTTGAGGGATGACAGAAATCAATGAAAGAGAACTATCGACAACAACTACCCTTGTCCAAGACGACCAGACCGCTACGCAGGGACAAGTTGCAATGGTATTTGATCTAAATAAGTGCATGGGTTGCCAAACCTGCTCAATCGCGTGCAAAGTTCTATGGACCCGTGAGCCAGGAGAAGAACATCACTGGTGGATGACCGTGAACACACAGCCAGGTCAAGGGACTCCCAAGGGATGGGAGGAAATGGGAGGTGGCTGGCAAGACAACCATCCAAATCCTGGCCACCAACCAACCAGAACCGAGTTTGGTGGCGGATGGGAGTTCAACTATGACGAAGTCTTTTATGGCGGGAAAGGCCGTTCTGTCCATCTCCACCCAAAAGACAAAGGTGATGGTACTACCGAATGGGGAATGAACTGGGACGAAGATCAAGGCGCTGGTGAATACCCCAACGCGTACTATTTCTATTTGCCGCGACTTTGTAACCATTGCAAGTATCCCGTATGCGTTACGGCGTGTCCAAGCGGGGCAATGTACAAGAGGCAAGAAGACGGGGCCGTATTGCGAGATGAAAATATCTGTCAGGGTTCACGATTCTGTATGGAAGCGTGCCCGTACAAAAAAATATACTTCAACTATGCCCGTAATGTAGCTCAACACTGTATTATGTGTTTCCCCCGTCTTGAAGTTGGCGTTGCACCGGCCTGCGCTCGTCAGTGCCCTGGACGTCTTGTATTCGTTGGGCCGTCAAATGACTCCAGTGGACCAATTCATAGATTGGTTCATGAATGGGAGGTGGCATTACCCCTACATCCAGAATTCGGAACCGAGCCCAATATATTTTACATTCCCCCCCTAGCCCCCTACCGTCTAAATGAGGACATGTCGATTGATTTTGAAACGCCCAGAATTCCTCCTGAATATCTTGAAAGCCTATTTGGACCAAGAGTTCATTCCGCCATTGCAACGCTCCAAGGCGAACTGGAAACAGTAAGGGCGGGTGGTTCATCAGAACTCTTAGACACATTGATCGTGTTCCACTGGAACGATCTGTTTGGTCCATACACAACGGATCCGTCCACTCTTGATCGAAGACCAGAAATAGTCGCCCAAGGTGTACCGGTCGATATAGACACGTCTAGAAAAACAAGAGCTAACACTCAGGAGACAGGAGGATAGATGTTTACGTACTCACTATCAGGGCTCGAAATAAAGGGGGCAGGCGAATCTCTACAAGAAGTCGAGGAAAACGAGACTACCTCACGGAGCGCGGTTTACCAGGTCCTGGGTAACTGGTTCAACATTACACATCCCGCCCATTTCACCAACAGCCGCGATGGTGTGTGGATAAAAGACCTCTTGACGGCTAGTGAACTGTTACCTTATCAGGTTGACTTCCAATCTGATAACGACACCTTCGAGATAGATGCGGAAGAATATGGTCGACGTTGGACCGCTACCTTTGAAGGAAATAGTCCAGAACATTCACTACTGCAATTCAGTACCTACGCCATAGACAACACACATTCAACGTCTGAAGTAACGCGTGAGTATGAGTATTTTGGATTATCTAAAGGTGAATCGACGAATTTGCCAGATGACCATCTATCTACTGAGCTTGAATTTATGGGTTTTATTTGCTTCAAGGAGGCAGCGACTAGCTCTGACCGCTTGCGCAACTCATACCGGCGAGCACAAAAGGACTTTATGACAAGATATGTTTCCCCAGTTGTCGATGGGGTTACGTCCAGCCTGGCGGACCAAGACATGATTCCACCATTTCAATGGGGTCTATTAAATCTCAAGAAGTATTTCGAACAGGATCAACGCTATCTAGAGAACTTACTGGAATCTCCAGGTATGCCTGGCTGACGTGAAGACGGAAGTAGCGTATAGGTCGCGCTGGGCATGGGAAAGTACGGCATGGGGAACACATTGTGTGAACTGTTTAGCTTCCTGTCCATACAAGGTCTACATCCGGAACAATAAAGTCATATTTGAAGAGCAGGGAGGACAAATTGAATCGATCGAAGAATTTGTACCCGACTTAAACCCACTGGGATGCCAGAAGGGAAGTGCCTGGAGTTGCCAGCTAACATCGCCAGACAGAATTCTGAGCCCACTACGGAGGATAGGCGAACGCGGGTCAGGTAAGTGGGAAGCAATTTCTTGGGACGACGCTTTAGACGAGATTGCTAACTCCATTCTTGATGCAATCTCTGAGGAAGGTTCCGAATCAATTATATTCGAGGAGAGCGTCGAAGGAGGGCTGATGAGCCAGGCTCCGTTTCTTCGGTTAGCTGCTCTCTTGGGAGCCGTCACCCTAGACGCAAATGGTTTGGTAAACGATCTTCCTACAGGGCAGCACATTACATTTGGTAAATTTGCATGTGCAAGTACTGTAGACGATACCTTCAAATCTGGACTGTTATTGCTTTGGCATTCAAATCCGGCTTACACCTCTATTCCTTATCATCACTTTATTTCAGAGGCTAAGTATCATGGAGCTCAAGTCGTCTCAATCGCTCCAGATTATAACGCTTCATCAATTCATGGTGACTATTTTATTCCGATCAAACCCGGGACCGATGCCGCGCTGGCCCTATCTATGTGTCATGTAATAATTGAAGAAGGATTAGTAGACACCGATTTTGTAAGCTCACAATCAGACCTCCCGCTCTTGGTCGTGGTAGAAACTGGACGGCTTCTAAGAGGTTGTGACATTGCAAGTCAAGACACTGATGACCAGTTCTATTTCTGGGACTCCTCGCTGGGTATGATCAAGGCACCAAAAGAAACCCTTGCTCTTGAAGGTCTTGCCCCTATTCTGGATGGCAAATGGACTGTTCAGCTAGCAGATAACACCGTTGTTGATGTAACGACGGTTTACTCCCTACTCAACTCCAGGCTCAAGGAATACTCCCCCGAAAACGCATCATCAATATGTGGCGTCAACCCTAAAGTAATAGCGCAGCTGGCTCGTCAGGTGGCTACAACACCTACGAAGATTCTAGAGGGATTTAACGGCCCTAAGTACTATCACGGTGACTTGATGGAACGATCAATGTGTCTCCTTCTCGCTCTAACCGGGAATTGGGGCAAACCTGGAACTGGAATTCAAGGGCTTGCTCTAGCTGGCCTAGATGGCTATTTACTTTTTTCAATGAAATCTGAGAAGGGTGTTGAAGAAACTGCTCGTATCTTAGACGGTGTTGAAAAAGCCGTCGCGGATATTCGAGCTAATGATCCTTCCATGACAGAAGAAATGGCCGGAAGTCAGCTTCTTCACCTGGCTGCAGGCTCAGGCACGAGCTCTCCCCCAGTGTTCTTCAATTATCATCATAGTGGGTACAAAAATTCTTGGAATAACGCCGATTGGTCTGATCCATCCATGACTCGTAGTTTTGAATCTTATATGTCAGATGCAACTCGGCGAGGATGGTGGGGAGGTGTAAATCGGCCGAGTTCTTCTACATCTCCTAGAGTTTTCTTCTGCGTTGGCACGAATCCACTTCGAAGATCCCGAGGAGGTAGAAAGCGGCTTCTGGCCGATCTCTGGGAAGAACTAGAAAAAGTTATAGTCGTTGACTTCAGGATGTCAACGACTGCTATGCATGCAGATCTTGTTTTGCCAGCTGCGATGGCATATGAACGAGTCAACGTACAGTACCCGATAACTCACATGCTCAGACTCACGTTTTCTGATGCTTCAATTGAACCTCCAGAAAACTCGTGGAGCGAGTGGAAGATCTTTAGCGAGCTGGCCTGCCATATTTCCAATCTTGCATCCAAGAGGGGTATTACTCAGTACACAGATGGTCGAAGGGTGACTCGGCATCTAGACCGCCTTGGAGAAGATTTCTCCGTCCGTGGAGCATTCTCAAATGATACCGACGTACTAGATGAGTGGATCCGAGATTCGGCACTTATTGGGACCCTTCCAGGCAGTACAACACTATCTTTACTTAAAGACAAGGGAAGCGTTCGCTTCACTGGTCTGGGTATATTTTCTCCGGGCCTGGCCGTTGCTTCTGACGTTTCTCCCAACAAGGTTATGACAGCTTTCACATGGCACACCGAAAATCACCTACCCTTTCCCACTCTAGTTAGACGGGCTCAGTTCTACATTGATCACCCATGGTTTTTGGAAGCAGACGAACACCTTCCCCGACATAAAGAGCCACCGAAAATGGGGGGTGACAAAAGATTCATTCTAACTAGTGGCCACTCGCGTTGGACGGTTCACTCAATAAACATGGGCAACTCGGCGCTATTGGGAACGCATCGAGGAAGACCTCTGGTCATTATGAGTTCAGTTGACGCAAAGGATCTTTTGCTTTCGGACGGCGAACAGGTAAGAGTTAGTAACGACCATGGGAGCTTTACAGCAATGGTAAGAATCACCTCTCGTATCCAACCAGGTCAACTGGTTGTTTACAACGGGTTTGAACCCCACATGTTTCAGGACTGGGAAGGTTCCAATGAAGTGGAGCCAGGAATGGTGAAGTGGCTCCACTTGGTTGGAAAATACGGACATCTCAGATATATCCCGTTCGGCTGGCAACCCGTGCCGGCTGACCGAGCCGTATTTGTAAGCGTCGACAAGGCAGGAGAAGGGCAGTGATTTTTTCTAGAAAGCAACAGTCAGATTCTGACCATGCAGCATCATCGACTTCCAATTTATTGGCGACTCGTACTCCATCCGAGGGAGTAGATTCTCCTATTGAGATTTCCGACGATGATCAATCCCTACTTGCTGAAGCATTCGAGTCGACCGGGTCAATTTTTCGGCTTCTCTCTACCCTTAGGACTCGGCGAGTTGGTCTTGGATACTCTATAGAAACGGGCAACGAGGAAACGTTTGCCTGGTCGTCAAGACGAACCGTTCATCAGGCCAAAGGACCGCTTTCACATCACCTAGAAGTAGACGCAGTCCCCCTAACAGAGATAGAAGAAGCCCTAATTTGCTGGGCTGGTATAGGTCCCAACGGATCAATCGTCGCAGATATACCTGTCAATGGGGCACTGTCTGGACAGTTACATTCCCAGGGACGTACCATACCTGCATCGTCTAACGATCTGGCAACTGATCTGTTTATCGTCAATGACAGCGGAGTATCGATCTACAGACCGACGGTCAACCAGCCCAATCCGATCGAAATTACCAACCCCGATGATTACTGGAAAATACTAGCCTGGTATCGAAACTGCCGGACGGTCTTGTCCAACGCACGTCCAGACGTTGGCTGGTTTTCCGCTCCCGAAGGCACCCAATCAGTCAACCCAATGGGTCCTGGTCAGTACAATATCAATAGACCCGGTAGCACGTGGTTGATTCCCATTTATGACGTCGGGATCGAGTGGTTCAATCAACTTCTTATATCCTACGATTGGTCTGGCTTCTACTTGATGGATCCAGATACGGCAGAACCAGCCGGATGTAAAGAATGGATCTGCCCAGGATTTCTAGAGGCTGGCTTTCCGATTCCTGCCTTTGATGAACTAGCCTTGCTTTTGGGTTCCAGCCAAGCTGCATGCTCGGTACAAAATATTAGACTCGCTGGGGAAGCTCTCGGGATTGGAGCCTGGCCGGTTGGTTCTTACGCCGATGACCTTCTGCTTGGCGCATATCCTGAAATATCCAAAGGACTTGGATTTTCCTTTTTGGATCGAACCGACACGTCTAACCCAACTAAGACTACTACCTGCCTAGGTTTACCTGGAGTAAAGGAAGCAGTTGTAGTCCCATCCCCTCGATTTCCAGATGCCAGGAGCGCCGTGAAATACGTTAAGGAGCTTCGATATAACTTACTTGATCCACCTCTTTCAAATATGGATCATTTTGCCTCTAATAGTTTATACAAACAAGAAATTTCCCAAGATATTGCTAGTAGTCCAAAGTTTTATATCTCTGACTGGGCCGAGGAAGCATGCGTAGCAACGGTGGAATACATAGTAGACAAATACGGTTGTTGCCCGGCATTCGTAAATCCAGTCAGAGCAAAATTCTCAGTCCAGTTGCATCACATCGATCAAAGCTTTTATCGAAAATATCAAATTGGAAGCCCATCACCTTATGCAATTACCTCAACTATAGAGTCCCATTTTTCGAAATGGCATTGTGGTGCTGATGATCCGTCGACTTCGTCAGCTACAGCCAGCGGATCTGAACAATGACCTCTAGCGTAATGCAAGTATTTGCTTCATATCTGCATTTGATTGCCGTAGCAATTTATCTTGGAGGCTCAATCACCATGGAGTTCGTCTTAGGCCCTGCACAAAAATATATCCCGCCTGCTCAGGCACAAATTGTCGGACAGAAAAGCGCTGACCGATTTCTTCTCCTGGTATGGGGATCACTGGCCCTATTCCCCATCAGCGGAATGCTTTTGTTTTTCTCCCTTGGAGACCAACACATGGTTTCCAAGGGCCACTTCTTCAATACATCTTACGGTCAAACATTATCTACTATGATGTTTCTTTGGGCAGTCTTGGTGGTAAATGGATTAGTAATTACCTTTGTCCTCCGCCCCAAGCTAACCTCCAAGCTAAGCGGTGATCTTGGCATGCCTTCAGCGGGAGACAAGATTAAGCTACTTGAGTCTACTGCAACCTGGATTACACGAATCACAAGGATTGACTTAGCGATCGCCTTGGTTATTGTACTACTGGGTGCATCCCTGTCCTATGGAAATGGGATCCTATGAAAGTTATCGGAGGTTTTTTGGAAACTACCGGTTGGTGTATTTACTTAGGTGGTATTCTAACCATGGAGTTCGTCTGGAGACCCGCTCAACTGGACCTAGCACCGGCTCAAACCGGAATACTCTGCCTACAAATGGGTAAGCGTTACAAATGGTTGGCCCTGGCAGGATTAGGAGTAATAGCACTTGGAGGCCGATTTTTATATTCGGCCAATTGGCAACTGTACATAATCGCCATCGGATGGCTAGTACTGGTGGGACTCGTTATATTAATGGGCTCGCTTGTTCATCCTCGGTCACACGCAAAATCTCTCGCATCTGCCGATGAAAAGGACTACCGGGAGCTTCGTAGTAAACGCTTAGCTCTCATTGCGTTAATGAACAAGATGCTTCGATTTGAACTTTTTATTGCGCTTTTCGTGGCGCTGGTAGGTGTGTATTATCGTGCCTAAAACAATCGCGATTACTCCATCCCATTACTGGCCACGAGGGATACCCCGCACATTTGGAATCCCCAGGCTCCCAATTCGTGAACTGGGAATCGAGAGGTGGAACCGGCAATCTCCAAAATCGGTTCTACTTTCAGATGGCACAAGCCAAATTACGGCCACGGAACTGGCTACTCGGGTAAAGGAAATAGCGGCCGCTCTTGAGGCAAGTGTACCCGAAGGGTCTAACTTGATTATTTCGACTACAACCACGTTGGAGGGCGTATTATTGACCTTAGGTGCCCTCGTTTCGAGACGAGCAACGATACTGTATCCGTCAATTGATCAGGCCTTCAACCAGCCTAGAGACTATGGGGCTTGTATCGTCACAAGGGACCTTGAGAAGAAGGCATCAAAGGTCGGCTTACTTGAGAAGGTCCTCTACTTGGACGACCTCTTGTCAAGTAGAAGTAATCTAGATCCCACAGACACAAATTATAACTACCCCAATGTTGATGCATTCGCACCTAGCGTAGGATTTGGGGAGCACCCCAGAATTGCTTGGCATTCAGATAGAAATATCCTAAGTCACGCCCTAAGTCTTAGGCTTTTTATAGGTGACAAATCTACAGGACCGGTAATTTCTGCGTTATCTCCATGTACCTGGCAGGGACTTATGGCTCTCACGTCCACACTTATATCTGGGCATACGTTTATCCCTACTGATAGCACTCAATTGTCAATCGAAACCCTAACTGCATTCAAATCACAGTGGCTATTTTGTACTTCACAAGATGCAGTTTCGCTATTTACCCCTGCAGGCAAGCGAGGGAAAGGTGAGACAGCGGGTCTTGCTGGCATACTAGTGGACGTCGGAGAGTCTTTTGACCCCTCGGCGATACGGGCCATAACTAAGAGCCAACAGTGCCCCACACTGAGCTTCTTTGGCACGCCAGAAACAGGCCCAATTATAGGTTCTCACCCAAGTTGGTATATAGCCGAATCTGTTGGTTTACCACTTCCTAATGTCCATATGATACCCACTGATCCGCGGACCAAAGCTCCCATAGGATCCTTGTGGGAGCTGGTTGAAGCTGCCCTAATCGCCGTGTGGTCGCCCTCAGTCATGCTCGGTTACCAAGGTGAACAACTGCATACGCGAGACCACGCAAAACAGTTTTTGACCAACATACTTGCTGGATCCGATCCAAACGGAATGTTATATCTTCTCGACTAGACGACAGAGGATTTACTAATATTGGTCAGACTAATAATTGGCACATTAGGCCATCACGACAAGTGACCTCCGACAAGCATCCAGTTCATGAGTGGCCATACATTGTCATGGCAAAGCCAGTTGGACCGACTTGTAACCTACACTGCCGATACTGCTACTACTTGAACAAGTTTAGCTTATTCCCCCAACGAGACCGACTTATGATGAGCGATTCAATTCTTGAGGCCTATATCCGACAGTTTATCCAGTCAAGTCCGGGTCCAATGGTCCACTTTGTATGGCACGGCGGAGAACCAACTCTTGCCGGAATAAAGTTTTATGAACGAGTTATTGATTTACAAGAACAGTATTGTCCTCCAGAATTTCAATGTGTTAATAATATTCAAACCAACGGAATACTATTGGACAGATCCTGGTGTACGTTTCTCTTTGATGCCAAGTTCCACGTAGGCATTTCACTTGACGGTCCCGGTCGTTTACATGATAAGTTTCGAATTTCCCAAGGTGGAGATTCCTCTCACAACCTAGCAATGACGGGGTTTTACAATCTCAGAGAAGCTGGTATTGATCCAGACGTACTCTGTAGTGTAAATGCGGTAAATTCTCAATTCCCTCAAGAAACATATAGATTTTTTTTGAGACATAATGTATCTTGGTTGCAATTTATTCCCATCGTAGTTCGTCTATCAAACAATACGGTTTCAAGACAATCAGTAGATGCTATATCGTATGGGAACTTCTTGAAAGCAATATTTGACGAGTGGATTCGATATGATATGACCTCAATCGCGATTCAGTTGTTCTTAGAGTGCCTCCGGGTTTGGATTGGTGAATCGCCAAATCTATGCGTAATGGCCGACAAGTGTGGACAGGTTCTAGCACTTGAGCACGATGGTAGTGTCTATTCTTGTGATCACTTTGTGGACAGACGACATCTCCTAGGTCAAATAGATACGTCTGAACTGGGCGACATGATAGCCCTGTCTGCTCAAGTCGAGTTTGGACTGGCTAAGACTTCAACTCTTCCGTTGAGTTGCATTACTTGTCCGGTCCTGATGGCTTGCAATGGTGGCTGCCCTAAAGACCGTTTTGCGCTGTCTGCCGATGGAACGGCTGATCTAAACTATCTTTGTGCAGGATACAAAGACTTCTTGTTACATATATTGCCGTATATGGAACAACTAGCTGCATTGATTTCTAAAGGGGAAAGACCATCGTCATTCATGAATACCTTGAAGGCGACAGAGGGTGAAGATAGAGCAAAATGGAGACATGCAAATCGGAATGGGCCGTGTTTATGTGGAAGTGGTAAGAAACTTAAGAAATGTTGCCTATCCGTTCGTAGAGAGTGCAATTCTTAGCCAACAATTATACGGTACTTGAACAATTTCGAATACAGTTTAAAAGATATTGTCCTAGTTTATGTATTAACTCAATAGGAATTTAGTCACTCTACCTAAGACGATACACGAACGTCTACCCTGTAGACTCGGTCGGACTGGGTAGGTTGCCATTGCATGGGTGAATAACCCAGATGCCCATAGTTTCCAGCAAAGTGGAGCCATTTAACTACCCCCGGCTCTATCCAAGTAACATCTTTCCATTCGGAAAATAAATACTGTTCCCACGAGGCATACAAAATCACCTGGCCAGGTCTTACTCCGGGGCTCACTTTTGCGCATACACTAATTGAACCTAAATCATTAAACAGCTCGACAAGAGAATCATCGACTATGCTACGTTCGGCGGCGTCCGCTGGATTGACGTGCACCACTGGGTGTCCCCTAGTGGTTTCAAGCATTAGCCTACTCGTCGTGTTTGTTGCATGGATGCTCCATCGAGGGTGTCCACCGGTCAATCGAAGCGGATAACTTCCACCCATTAACGGCGTTTCCTTGTAGCGGGGAAGCTGTTCGTCGGCTTCAATAAACCATGGGTGGTCAATATAAAACTGAGCTCTTCCAGTCAAGGTCTCAAAGGGAATACCATCTTCAACGTGATTTCGATACCCTACCAACGGTTCTACGTCGGAAATCTCCGAGCCACATACACTTGCCATTGGCCTCGGAAGTTTCGCTGGCCGTATCCAACCTGATTTCCTAAGGGTGCTTAGGTTAGTACCCGCAGGCAAGTTCCCAGAAATTGAACTGTCCCTCAGAATTTCATCAAGCACGGTCTCGGGGTCAAGCGGTCTCCCTTGTAACGAAAAGACAGTTCCTACCTCGCTATAGTTACGACTTCCGCCATGTCCATCTTTGAACCTCTGTAACCCACGCTTTTGTGCAACTTCAGATACTCGGTTGGCAAGTTCTGCAAATATCTCCCACTCCGGTCTGGAGTTGCCAGCTGGTTCTCTAGCCTTGTCAGAAAAAGCCCTCTCAAATGCGTGAGAATTTGCTGCATGTAACTCGACTCTTTCTCCCTCGCATGCAACTGGAAGGAAAATGTCACAAAACATAGCCGCCGTATTGAGACGCCAATCCACGGTTACCGCCAACTCAAGACCTGGCCAAAAGCTGTCCAATATCATTCTCTGACCGCCGCGTATTTTTCTCATTGCATTAGTCCCGGCTTGAATAAACACGCGAGGAGCAATGGAGGGATCCGGCCTAACAAGCCCTGACCATGAACCATTTGTCCGGGCTTCATTAATGTAGCTAGCAATTGGCCGCGGGTTATCGCCATAACCAACTTGGTCCCAAATTTCATCAAATCCACAATGATAAAAATAGAAAAATGCTGGCGGAGTACTACCGGTACCAGCCGCAGACAGTCGCATTAACTGCATAAATGCTTTGCCCTCTGTAAGAGTATCGTCTGCGCTCATAAGCATGTTGAGAAATGACTCCATAGCATTGATAGCCTCTTCACTTGCCTCAGCTCCACTGTTTCGTTTGAACATGCTTATTACCTCGCCGTCAAGTAGGGCAATGGTATAGGTATCAAACCCCGTGCCAGGTTTTCCCCAGTTGCCCGTTAGGGCCAACACAAGGTCCATTGATCTTTCCATGAGATCACCGTGATAGTGTTTACAGCTCCCAAGCCCATTTTGTAACTTCGTTTTCTTAGTTGCTACTTTCCTGGCAAACTCTCGTATAGTATCTGGATGTACTCCGCAGATTGCAGATGCTCGTTCTGGCTCATAGAGCTTGAGGGTTTGCACTAATAGTTCAAACACTGTTGCCACTTCACACTTTTCCCCACTACCAAGTACAACCTCATGCGTTCCCCACAGATTCCAAGGAGATGAATCCAGAGGGCTTTCAAGCGCGCCCATATCAATTTGTTTTGGACCATCACCTAGCCAACTGTAAAATTTCTCGGATTTCCCTCCCTCTATCATGTCGGCTTCTCTTAGAAACTTGTGGTCAGACATTTTAACAAGTAGCGGAAGATCAGTTTGAGATCTTATAAAGCCAAGATCCGCAATTTCTTCTTGAATTATTACCTGGCATACTGAAAGTGCAAAAGCTGCATCCGTACCGGGTATAACCGGGATAAATTGGTCAGCATGAATTGCAGATGGACCATAATCCGGAGCGATATGAATAATTTCCGCTCCTCTATAACGAGCTTCGGTCAGATAGTGATAATAAGGAATACGGGTAAAGGCCGGATTACCGTTCCACGTAATTACTACCTCGGCCCTGAAGGTATCATCTGCACTTGATCCTCCTAGAAGGTTGCCAAAAGTTGCCCAGTGGCCCAAGTGAACATCACTGACTGTTGCATTCCCGTCTAGACTTACACAGTCGAGTGCAAGACCGAATTTTGTCTTGGCCATTGAGGCTAAAACGCCGGCTTCTGCTCCTTGATCGAATACAATTGACTCTGAGCCTTGAGTATCCAATGCAGCCACAAGTGAACCGGCAACGGCTTCTAGGGCCTCGTCCCAGCTAATCTCCTCCCATTGTCCAGAACCTCGATCACCGACTCGGCGAAGAGGGCTCGTAATTCTATCGGCATCACCAATTTGCTCCTGCCATACCGATCCCTTTTGGCAACCAAGAGGGTTCATATCTGGAATGCCTTCCATGGGCACTATCCCACCAGACTGCTCGTCAATAACAGCTTTTCCGTCCAAAGAATAAAGATGATATGGACAATTGGCAATGCAGTTTCCGCAGTGGCTGGACCAAGAGATCTGATCCCATGTCCAGCGCCTTCGATAGGAGTCTGGACTCGGCAACATGTCTGGTTGGGTCATCTGCTTACTCATTTTGCCCCCTAGGAAACACCACAATTATGCTCGCAGTCATGCTAAGCTATACCTTAAGTTATTGCTAGTGCCAAAGGTCCTTTATCGCCCGGTTAGACTAAATTTGGCTACCAGCAGTCCCAATCTCAATGCTGTCACTTTCAGGAATAAATATCATTGTCACTGCCTGCCCTGGTGACTTATGAATTGCGACGAAAAGCCCTACAAGTCCCATCAGACAAATACAAATAATGTCTACCCCTTTGCCGAGTTCTTCTGGTGATATCATCAAGAACCCAATAATCAGACCTGCTAGCAAGAATACCGATAAATACGCACAGCGACGTAACCAAGGCCTATCTTGACTGCGTCTAAGCACTATTGACGCTGCAAGTATATCGATGAAGAATTCTGTAATCAAGAAGAACCCCGCTGATGATAAAAGCATTGTAAAAAATCCCGTCAATGAAATTGCAAATACCTCGAGACAGACAACTAATAGAGCCGCCCCTAAGCTGGTAATGATAATGATACTCGGGACATTCTTTTTTGAAAGATGCATAAACGCATTGGGAAGAATTCTGTCTCTTCCCATGGAAAATAGCGCTCGAGACAGTATATACGTAATCAACAAGAGCACGCCGCAAGCAGAAGTGATAATCGGCAATAAAAGTAATGACGGGTCAGCCGGGAAAATCTGGGCTCCCCAACTGACTATAGGATTTCCCCCTCCCACAAGAATGTGCCTGGACACTTGACTAAATAGAAGCGGAAAAACCACTAAGTAAATCACAATTGATACAGTCACACCCACAATTCCGCCTATACCAGGATCTTTCCTCGGCAATATCGATTCTTCGGCAGCGTAACTGTCTACCTCCCATCCATCAAGTATTGGTGCGGCCATAATTGCTGTTACAATTATCCCAAATACGGGAACAGATAGTCCGACTGACTTGTTATGTTGTGTCTGGAGCATTTTGTGAGGATGTATATTCACTAGCCCATGAACAAACAGGTGCACCAGCGACAATACAATGATACCAACTAGGGCTAAGCCTTCAATGACAAGAAATATCTTTATGATCCAACCAACGGGTTTACTGCCCAAACAGAGTACGATACCCGTTAGCACCAGCATCACTGCGGCCGCTGACAACTGGGCTAGCTGTGATTGCTGAAGACTCGGGTCTAGTATGGCAAGCACATAGTTTGCTGCTGGTACAACGATAGCCGCTATCGACAAAAAGTACCCCAAAGTAAGTACCAAGGCTTGCAATATCGAAGCACGCTCACCAAAGATTACTCTGGTCCAATGGTATGAGGCACCAGCTTGAGGCAGTTTTTCGTTCAGGTATCTGAGTACTAACGAGCAGCACAAAAATGGTAGTCCAATAATCAATAATGCTACTAGCGTGAAACTACCGGCCTTTTGGGCAAATAGACCAGCCGTGGCAGCAATTGAGAATAGAGGACCCACTCCAGAAATGGATAGTCCAGTCAATTCTCGTAGATGAAATACCCTAGACAATCGAGGAGTTCGTTGACTGACGGGCACTGATCGGTGGGTTGCTTCAAGGGACTTATCCACACTCGGAGCAAAAGAATCCGCAGCAGACCGCTTGTGCCACTTATCTATCATAGAAAACTATGTCTATCTACATGTGCACTTCCTGACTAGGGCCATAAGTCACGAATTAGTCCATCTAAACTCTAATATAGCGCCCCTAGCAAAGCTCCAAAAGGACAGGTGTGTCCGTACATCACAGCACTCACGGTTTGAACCCAAATAACACAATCCTGTCACGCTGTCATGACCGTAATCTAGGATGATTTCTGCGATCGCCTACTCCAAATCACAATATCTCACATAGCTTGAGCCGTTAGTGACATTTCGGTCCATCTAACTACTACACTATTGGAATACTGGCAGTTACCCTAGTCCCATCGTCTGGAGAGGATATAATTTCCACCATTCCGCCCAATAAGCTTGCTCTTTCGTAAATCCCCATAAGCCCCATATGCACATTCCCAAGACTGTCTACTTTTTCGATTGCAAAACCAATTCCATCGTCAACGACTTGAACCTTTACGCATGAATCCGAGAACTCAAGTTGAACATCAATTTTTCTAGCCCTAGGGGGCTGCTCATTTAATGAGCTATTTTGATCAGTAATGGTTAGAAAATCTGGGATCTAAAATAATTTGAGCT